>CAYSIQ010000115.1:0-1523 GCA_964431195.1 uncultured Bacteroides sp. | reverse complement strand
GCTTTTAATGTTTTTTAATAAACGGATGCTCATCTGGTAACTGTTCAGCCAAAGTAACGAGCCTTGATTTTTTATGAATGTCCGCATGCCGGCAAATTAGGTGAACCTGCCTGATTCCTGCTTCGGCATTCGCATGGTAGCTGTCCCCATGTTCTCAAGAGGATACGGGCTTGATCTTTCCCGTTCTTCAGAACCGTTTGTGCAAGAAAGCCACGCGCCGGGTATGGTTTGCCCCTCCTGCCGTCCAGAAACTCTCTGTCCTATCGATGTAGCGGATGCCGCCTGCTGAAGTGTATGCTGCATTCCCGCACGGGCAAGGCCGCATTCGCCCTTACGTCCGGGGACGTTTGTCAGATAATGTATTGCGAACTGATCGATTCGTTATTTACCACCCGGCGAATGGTTTCGGCGAACATAGCGGCAATGCTGAGCTGTTTTACCTTGGCGCATATCTTGGCATAGGGGATGCTGTCGGTGAAAACAATTTCTTCAAGTACCGATTCTTGTACGCGGGAAGATGCCGGGTCGGACATTACGCAGTGGCTGGCGATGGCACGCACGGAAGCGGCTCCCGCCGCTTTCATCAGGTTGGCGGCTCTGGTGATGGTTCCCGCCGTGTCCACAATGTCGTCGATGAGCACTACATTTTTGTCTTTCACATTGCCGATGATTTGCATGCTGGCTACCACGTTGGCTTTTTCGCGCGTCTTGTTGCACAACACCAAGGGGACTCCCAAGTATTTGGAGTATGTGCTGGCGCGTTTTGAGCCGCCTACGTCGGGGGTGGCGATGACCAAGTTGTCTAAATTCAGCGATTCGATGTAGGGCAGGAACACGGCCGAAGCATAGAGGTGGTCAACCGGAATGTTGAAAAAGCCCTGTATCTGGTCGGCATGCAAATCCATGGTGATAAGGCGGTCGATGCCGGCTACCGAAAGCAGATCGGCTACCAGTTTGGCGCCGATGGAAACGCGCGGCTTGTCCTTGCGGTCTTGGCGCGCCCAGCCGAAGTAGGGAATGACAGCGACGATGCGCCTGGCGGAAGCGCGCTTGGCAGCATCGATCATCAGCAAGAGTTCCATCAGGTTGTCCGAATTGGGGAAAGTGGATTGCACCAAAAATACGTGCGAACCGCGGATGGATTCTTCGTAGGACACGGCAAACTCGCCATCGGCGAAGTGCGTAATGTTCATGTTGCCCAACGGGCAGCCGAGGCTGGCGCAGATTTTCTCCGCAAGGTACTTGGATCTCGTTCCGGAGAATACCATAAAGGGTGTTTTTTCGGTCATTTCCAATATATGAGTAGGACTTTAAGTTATCAATTGGGAGGCAAAGGTAGGAATTTTCCGTTATATCATAGGGATTCGGGGAGAAAAATCAAACAAATAACGTAAGCCCGGAATAAGAGAACAGCCGTGGAAAGCGTGGCGCGGAAGATGCTTGCATTGCGTTTCTTCCATGCACGCGCGGGGCGCGGGCGGTGCAGTACGGCGGAAACGCCGTGCGTGCATGGAGGATTCCCC
>CAYSIQ010000114.1:0-1717 GCA_964431195.1 uncultured Bacteroides sp. | reverse complement strand
GAAGTCCTTGAATATGTTCTGCCGCACATTCTCACAGTCGGAGAGATCCGCGCTTTTGAAGCGCACGCGGCCTTCGTACCGTGCCTCCAGTTCCTTGAACTCCTCGCTGTGGCTGCGGGCGATGCCGTATACCATGTCGCCCTGCCCGAGAAGGACACGGCAGATTTCGAGGCCGACTCCACGGGAGCATCCGGTCACAAGGATGTTTTTGTCCATAGCCTTTTCAGTTTACCTGTTCTTGTCAATTCCAAATGTTCCACAAACCTGATTCTCCGGGGTATCTTGAAGTCTTGCAACCGGCCTGCAAGCGCCTTCCTTATATCAACATGGGTGAGGGTTGAACTTTCCTCCGGCTGTATGTCGGCGCAGAGCACGTTGCCCAGCACCGAGTTGGCCTTGCCATATACAAGCGCTTGCTTCACCCCGCTGATGCCGAGCAACGCGCTTTCCACCTCCGCAGGATTGACCTTGTAGCCGCCAACATTGACAAGCTCGTTCTTGCGGCTTTTAAAACGGAAAAAGCCGGCCTCGCGATCGACCCATTCTATAAGGTCGCCAGAGCGGTAGTAGCCGCCCTCAAGCTGGAAGCTGTCCGAACGGCCGAGGAGCGATTCATGGATGAGCAGTTCATCGCCGGCCACGGCAAACAAGCCGCGCTTCTCCTCCGGGATTTGGAAACAGTCGCCTTTGGCGGCAAACAGGGAACCGGCTTCGGTGGAAGCATACACATTGTTTATTTTCGCGCGGGGGGATATCTTCGCGAGGCTGCCGTAGAGGTGCCGGTCGCTCTTCTCGCCGCCGAGCGTCACGCGGATAACGCTCTCATGCGGCTTGCCGTATGGCAGCAGCAGGCGGTAGAATGTGGGCGTGGCCGAGATGTGGGTCACCCGGTACTTCGCGATCAGCCCATACACTTCGTCCCGCTGTTTGTTGAATACGTTGACGAGGGTGTCCAGGTTTTCAAACGCCTGGAAGAACACCTGCAAGCCTGCCATGTGGGCGGGGTTGTAAGCAAAAGCCCAAACTTGCCCTTTGTACTTGTCGCCGAGGCGGACGCTGCGGGTCAACGCCTGTACGGTATGCACTACCTTTTTGGGCTGCCCCGTCGTGCCGGACGTGAAAATGGTAATCTCTGACGCCGACTGCCGGATGGCGGCCACGACTTCCTCCATGCCTGCATAGGCGGGATGCCCGACGGTTTCCGCCACATTCACCCTGCCTTCATCCACTCCGTCCATTTCGGAAGGGTTGAGGTCTGGGTCAAGCAGCGTCAAAGGCCGGCTTGCCGAAAGTGCCAAGATCAGGTTTACGAAATAGGCATATATGTCTTTTGTCCTGTAAAGAGGATAATACCGGACTGTCGAGTTCAGCGAGCCCAGCAAGTCTTCATAAGTGTATGTCTTTACGCCGTCTATAAGGAACGCAGCCATGTCACTTCTCTCTTCCAAGTTTTTTATATACCTCGCCTACCGTATTCACAAGGCCGTCTTCGAAGATGTCGATGCCAAACTCATCTTCGATGCGGACTGTCAGTTCGGCCAGATCAAAGCTCGTAAGGCCAAGGTCGTTACGCAGGTTGTCGCTTTCGTTGAGCGTTGTTAAAGTAGCCAGCGACTTTGAGGCACGGATGTCATTGATAATGTTCAAAATGGTCTCTTTCATTTGTCTTACTTGTTTAAGGGTTCGTAAAAACGGGTTTGGGAGAGGTCTGCGGCGA
>CAYSIQ010000113.1:0-1965 GCA_964431195.1 uncultured Bacteroides sp. | reverse complement strand
TTGTATGGCAAACAGCCTTGTGGCTGCCTATTTGAAACCTGTCAGTCCGTCAGTTTTCGATAGCGCACCCGCTTCGGCTCTTCACGCCCCAGCCGCCGGAGTTTGTTCTCCTCATATTCCGAGTATGAACCTTGGAAGAAGAACACGTTTGAATCGCCTTCAAAAGCCAAGATGTGCGTGCAGATACGGTCAAGGAACCAGCGGTCGTGGCTGATGATCACGGCGCAGCCCGCAAAGTCTTCCAATCCTTCCTCCAATGCCCGTAGGGTGTTGACATCGATGTCGTTGGTCGGTTCGTCCAGCAGCAGGACGTTGCCCTCCTCTTTCAGTGCCAGCGCTAGGTGCAGGCGGTTCCGCTCGCCGCCTGACAGCACGCCGCAGAGCTTCTCCTGGTCAGCTCCCGTAAAGTTGAATCGCGAGAGGTAAGCGCGCGCGTTGATGTCGCGTCCTCCCATGCGGATTAGTTCGTTGCCGCCGGAAATGACTTGATAGACGCTCTTGCGGGGGTCAATGTCCTTGTGCTGCTGGTCAACATAAGCCAGTTTGACGGTTTCGCCCACTTCAAAGTCGCCGCTGTCGGGCTTCTCTATTCCCATGATGAGGCGGAACAAGGTTGTCTTGCCTGCTCCGTTTGGGCCGATGATGCCCACAATGCCGTTGGGCGGGAGCACAAAGTTGAGGTCATCGAACAGCAGCTTGTCGCCATACGCTTTGGCCACGTGCCTGGCTTCGATGACTTTGTTGCCTAGCCGCGGGCCGTTGGGAATGAAGATTTCCAGGCGTTCCTCTTTCTCTTTCACGTCTTCGTCCAACAGCTTGTCGTAAGCGTTCAGGCGGGCTTTCCCTTTAGCTTGACGTGCTTTGGGAGCCATGCGCACCCATTCCAGCTCGCGCTCCAGTGTTCTGCGGCGTTTGCTTGCCACTTTCTCTTCCTGCTCAAGCCGCCTGGCTTTTTGCTCAAGCCAACTTGAGTAGTTGCCTTTCCATGGGATGCCTTCGCCGCGATCCAGCTCCAAAATCCATCCCGCCACGTGGTCTAAGAAGTAACGGTCGTGCGTCACGGCAATCACAGTCCCTGCATATTGTTGCAGGTGCTGTTCTAACCAGCCGATGGACTCGGCATCCAGATGGTTAGTTGGTTCGTCCAACAGCAGAATGTCCGGCTTCTGCAACAGCAGCCTGCACAGTGCCACCCGGCGGCGTTCCCCTCCCGAAAGATGCTTCGTCGGCTGGTTTTCGGGCGGGCAGCGCAAGGCATCCATGGCACGTGCCAGCCTGCTGTCAAGGTTCCACGCGTTGGTGGCATCAATGAAGTCTTGCAGTTCGGCTTGGCGCGCAAAGAGTTTGTCCATTTTCGCGGTATCCTCATAATATTCGGGCAGGCCGAACTTCCGGTTGATTTCTTCGTATTCGGCTAGTGCGTCCGCCACGGGCTGTACGCCTTCCGTTACCACTTCTTTCACCGTTTTAAGCGGGTCTAAATAAGGCTCCTGCGCCAAATACCCCACGGAATATCCGGGCGCGAATACCACTTCCCCTTGGTAGGATTTGTCCAACCCCGCAATGATTCTGAGCAAAGTGGATTTGCCTGCCCCGTTCAGGCCGATGATGCCGATCTTGGCACCGTAGAAGAACGAAAGGTAGATGTCTTTCAGCACCTGTTTGTTGTTTTGCTGAATCGTTTTGTTCAGCCCTACCATCGAAAAGATGATTTTCTTGTCATCGACTGTTGCCATACACATTAATAATTGAAAGGAGAGGGTCGGATTAGGCTTCCAAACCTTCCGTAGTTAAACAATGTAGTTGGCAAAGATAGAGAAAAACCGCAAAAAGGTTTGCGCAGTCAAAAAGAAACCGTATCTTTGCCGCCGTTTAACGCAGGCATAGTATAGATTCGCTAGCTCAGCAGGTAGAGCACAACACTTTTAATGTTGGGGTCTTGGGTTCGAGCCCCAAGCGAATCAC
>CAYSIQ010000112.1:0-2523 GCA_964431195.1 uncultured Bacteroides sp. | reverse complement strand
CCATCGACGAGCTGGATGCCAACGCCGCATTGGTGGGCATGAACAACCCCGACCCCTCGAATGCCATCTCGGTGCGGCCCACGCCCATCGGCGAGTTCGCTCCCGGCAACTATTAATCACAACCAATATAAATACAGAAAAGACATGAAAACGATAAGAAACCTATTCGGCGCATTGCTGGCGCTGGCCGCCGTTGCCGCTTTCCACGCCTGCGAGGACGAAGTGGAATACGCCCCGGCGGAGCTGCCGGGCAACGCGCAGGTTTATTTCCCGTCCACAAACGAGACGACTTTCAGGCTGTCCAAGACCGGGAACTCCTTTGACGTGACCATCATGCGTGCCAACACGGATGAAGCCTCGAGCGTTTCCATCACGGCGACCTGCGAAAGCCCGAACTACACGATTCCCGCTTCCGCCAACTTTGCCCAAGGCGAGGACAAAGCGGCAATCACCATCACTTACAATGCAGATGCCATGGAATACGATGATTTTACCGAAATCACCTTGAGCATTGCCGACGAATCGGCGACTACTCCTTATGGCGTATCGCAATATACCTTCACCGCCGGCATCCCCGCGCCTTGGAAATCGCTTGGCATGGCCACCTACGTGGAAGACTTTGTGACCACGTTCTTCGGCGCCGGCAACCCGGCATACGAGGTCGAGATACAGGAAAACGAGCTGCAACGCGGCTATTACCGCTTAGTGAATCCTTACGGAGCCGCTTATCCCAATAACGAGGAGGGCGACTGGGATACCTCCCAGGATTACTTTCTGGAGATTCATGCCGAAGACCCGACAGCCGTTTATATCGACGTGCAGCCTGTGGGGATGGACTGGGGATACGGCATGTTCTACATGGGAAGCCTGGCCGGGTATTACATGTCCCAAGGATCCACGTTGGCCGAACAGAAAGAGGCAGGCAATACCGGCGTGCTGGAAGACGGCGTCATTACTTTTCCCCCACAAACTTTGCTTGTTAGGATGGCCGACTACCAAGAAGGCGGCTTGTACAAAGCAAACGGCAGCGGCGCTTTCCGCGTGGCCTTGCCCGGTGTTGTGCTGGCGGATTATGGCCTGAGCGTTGCATACAACGGCAAATATACCGATGCCAAAGGCAACGATGCCGGCGTGCTGGCGAAAGTAAGCGAAATGGGCGCTGATCTTGAAAGCGTGCGGCTGGCTGTCGTGCCCGGCACCGACCTTGAAAGCGCCGTGGAAGCAATCAGCAACGGATCCGTTGAATACAAGGAAGTCCGGGATACGGCCATAGTCATGCTCCCCTTTGCCGAAACGCCGGCTGAGGGCCGTTACATGATAGTGGCCGTAGGATATGCAGGCAATGCGGCCGAAGCGACGGCATCGGCCCAATTCACCTACGAAGCCCCGTCATCGGAAACGTGGACGGCCATCGGGACAGGCGACTATACCTATACGCTTTTCTTCGGTTCGGAAGACGAGCCCGCCGTGGATGAGGGCCTGGCTCTTTACCGGAGCGATGAAGATGCCACCCGCTACAAGATCGAGCATTGGGGCTATGATGTCGATTTCATCTTTACTTATAATCCCGAAACCGGGGAAGTAGTCGTGGAAGATCAGGAAGTGGGCTATACGGATGACACTTACGGGGTTGTCATGGTTGACGACTTGGCAGACTACATTGGCTCGACCGAGATGGGGTACAGCTATTATGCCGACGGCGTATTCCACTTTGCCGTTGTCTATTATGTCAGTGAGGGCGAGCTTGCCTATGGCGAAGAAACTTTTGCCTGGTCTGGAGAAGCTGCCGCCGCCATCCGCAGCACGATCCATGCAGGCAAACAGGTGAAAGCCGCATTCGGGCAATGGGGCAGACAGCTGAAAATGAAACAAGCAAGGCCGGTTTTCCCGGTGAAAGGGTAAACGGGAAATGAACCCGGCATGATAAAAGGATGGGGAAGAAGGCTTTGACGGCTTTTTTCCCCATATCTTTGAGCCTATTTTAATAGTCAATGCAAACAAAAGGGGAAAGCTATGCGTCAAATCATAGTTTTCCCCTTGTTTGCAATAGGGGGTGGTTATGCCCGGCATTTACTTCCCGGGAGGGAAGCATTGCGAATTAGCACGCCGTTGGGCAGTCAAAAAAAACAGGTTGGCCTATTCCCAAGCGGTACGGACAGCATCTGCCCATGAATCACTTCTTCCCAAGGAGAGATTTTAGAATCATGCTTCCCAGCTTCCGTTCCAAACCTGCTTTGGATGTCGGAATGCCTGTCTTGCGGGTGAACCTTTGTTTGGCTTGAGTTATGCCTAAGGCTCTTTTCCATGAGAAAGACAATCCGGGGATGCCTGTGTTTGATTTTCTTCGTGCCATATAGCCGTATTTGAAAGGGTGAAGCAATCGCGCATGGTGAATGCTCCGCCCCGATTAAACTTATTGGTCAGCCCTTGCTCTCAATGGCGGCGCAAGATGGCTTCTTTGCAAGTATATGCCATGCCTCGCGTACCCAAAGGACGAGCGACGAGCCGACGATGATGATTATC
>CAYSIQ010000111.1:0-2848 GCA_964431195.1 uncultured Bacteroides sp. | reverse complement strand
CAAAGTAGGCCTTGACTTCTGACGGCTGCCTGGCGCAGGCATGAGGAGGCGGCTCAGGGACGGAAATCGCAGTCCCCGAGTCGCCTTTACGCGTAATGGCAGCGGCGTTTTGAGCCGTTTTGCCCTTGGCTAAACACTTATACTTACGGGGTTGGGCGCACTCCCAAAAAACGTTTAGGGACAACATTGCCGTTTGCTGCACTATTCCAGAGGGAAGCACGATGCGAACCGACACCTCCAATTAATTTGTTTCCATGAGGCAAGAATCGGAATTTGGAATGAGAATAGGAAACAATAATCCCCCCTAAATTTCGACAGAGCCGAGAAAGACAAGAAAACGGGGGGCGTAATGACCAAAGACGAGGAATATTACTCTTATACCGGAAACACGGTAATTATCGCTTCGTTTTGTGGATTATAGAAGAGAGATCGGCAATACACCGGTCCCTCTTCCTTGTGCCTGTCGATAGTTTCCGATTTGAGATCAATTATGCTTCTTTTCCTTGCGTCCAGAGTGATCGCGGTAGCCTTCGGGCTTGGGCAGCAACGCGCGGTGCGAAAGTTTGAACTTGCCTGTCTTGGGGTCGATGTCAAGCAGCTTGACCTCGATTTCATCGCCTTCTTTTAGCCCGGCTTCCTCCACGGTTTCGAATCGTTTCCAATCAATCTCCGAGATGTGGAGCAGGCCGTCCTTGCCTGGCAGGAATTCTACGAATACGCCGTAAGGCATGATGGAGCGAACTTTCCCCTTGTAAACTTCGCCGACTTCGGGAATGGCCACGATGGACTTGATCATGCGGATAGCATCGTCGATGGACTTTTTGCTAGTGCCAGCAATCTCTATTTTGCCGATGTTGCCTTCTTCTTCGATGGCAATGAGGGAGCCCGTCTCTTCCTGTATGCCTTGGATGATTTTCCCGCCTGGGCCAATGACGGCGCCAATGAACTCCTTCGGGATGGTTATAAGCTCGATGCGCGGCGCGTGCGGTTTCAAGTCGGCGCGCGGTTCGGGCAGGCATTCGGTCAGCTTGTCCAAAATGTATTCGCGTCCCTGCTTGGCTTGCAGCAAGGCTTTCTCCAGGATGTCGTAGGAAAGGCCGTCCACCTTGATATCCATCTGCGTGGCGGTGATGCCGTCTTTGGTGCCTGTCACTTTGAAGTCCATGTCGCCTAAATGGTCTTCATCGCCCAGGATATCCGACAGGACAGCATATTTGTCTTCACCGGGATTTTTGATCAGCCCCATGGCAATGCCGGAAACGGGCTTTTTGATTTTCACTCCTGCATCCATCAAGGCCAATGTGCCCGCGCATACGGTAGCCATGGACGAAGAGCCGTTAGATTCCAATATGTCTGACATTACGCGCACCACGTACGGGTAGTTTTCGGGAATTTGCCCTTTCAGCGCGCGCCATGCCAAGTGGCCGTGGCCTATTTCGCGGCGGCCTACCCCTCGTTGCGCCTTGGCTTCGCCGGTAGAGAAAGGAGGAAAGTTGTAGTGCAGCAAGAAACGTTCTTTGCCGTGGACTAATACGTCATCAATGATTTTTTCATCGAGCTTGGTGCCCAACGTGACGGTAGAGAGCGATTGGGTTTCTCCTCGCGTGAAGATGGCTGAGCCGTGGGGGCCGGGCAGCGTACCCGCCTCGCACCAAATGGGGCGGATTTCGGTCGTTGCGCGCCCGTCCAGGCGCCTGCCTTCGTCGAGGATACAACGGCGCATGGCTTCCTTTTCCACGTCGGCGTAGTAGCGGTCGATGAGGGGAGCCTTTTCTTCCAGCTCTTCTTCCGTAAACCGGGCTTTGAACTCTTCGCGAATGGCATCAAAGGCGTTTTGGCGTTCCTGTTTGTTGTTGCTGCCGCTGGCGGCGACGGCATAAGCCTTGCCGTAGCAGGCGTCATGCACGGTCTTGCGGAGGCCTTCGTCATTCACTTCGTGGCAGTACGCGCGCTTCACCGTGGAGCCGACTTCCTCGGCCAATTCCATTTGCGCCTTGCATTGAGGCCTGATGGCTTCGTGGGCAGCCTTGAGGGCGGCCAGCAAATCCTGTTCGGAAACTTCCTTCATTTCGCCTTCCACCATCATGATGTTCTCGTAGGTGGCGCCCACCATCAGATCCATGTCCGCCTGCTTCAATTGCTCGAAAGTGGGGTTGATGACAAACTGCCCGCCAACGCGCGCCACACGCACTTCAGAGATGGGGCCGTTGAAAGGGATGTCGGATACGGCCAAGGCAGCCGAAGCCGCCAGTCCTGCCAACGCGTCGGGCATGTCGACGCCGTCGGCCGAGAAAAGTATGATGTTCACATATACTTCCGCGTGGAAATTGTCAGGGAAAAGAGGACGGAGGGCGCGGTCAACGAGGCGGCAGGTGAGGATTTCATAATCCGACGCGCGTCCTTCGCGCCTGGTGAACCCGCCCGGGAAACGTCCAAAAGCGGAGAATTTCTCTTTGTACTCTACTTGAAGCGGCATGAAATCTGTTCCGGGAACTGCGTCTTTTGCCGCGCAAACAGCAGCCAGCAGCATGGTGTTGCCCATGCGTAGCATTACAGAGCCGTCTGCCTGTTTTGCCAGCTTTCCCGTTTCGAGCGTGATGGCCCTTCCGTCGGGCAGCTCGATTGTCTTAACAATAGGTGTAATCATAAAACTTTTATTAATCTAATCCTTTCTCATGAAAAAACTGCGCAAAGATACACACTTTTCATGAAACGCCGTAAACTTTGCCCTTTTAAATGGCGGGCAAGGCCAATCGGCAGCGGATAAAAGTCCGCCCGCAGGCTGCGGGCAAGAGGGGGGCGGTCGCGAGAAGCGCATGCCACGGGTCGCGAGAAGCGCATGTCACGG
>CAYSIQ010000110.1:0-3418 GCA_964431195.1 uncultured Bacteroides sp. | reverse complement strand
TGCCAAAGCAGAAAGCCTACGAATGGGGCAATACAAGCAAGGGATATTGGCGCATGCCAGACAGTTGGATAGCACGTCGGGCGTTGCCCGACGAGGCGCTCCACCGGGCTGGCTATGCATGGACAGGTTGTTACTACAAGGCATCGGCCTTGCCGAAAAGTTGAGGAACCGCCGTATGCGGAACCGCTTGTACGGCGGCGTGAGAGGACAAGTGAACACGAAAGTAGGAGATAAACACCCTATGATTAGGGTTTACCTCCTACTCGATTCAGAGAGCGGAAGACGGGACTCAAACCCGCGACCCTCAGCTTGGAAGGCTAATGCTCTATCAACTGAGCTACTTCCGCAAATTCATGTGGGCAAAGATGGATTCGAACCACCGAAGGCGTAAGCCAGCAGATTTACAGTCTGCCCCATTTGGCCACTCTGGTATTTGCCCGTTTACACCTCTTACCGCCCAAACGTGCGGCAAAGATACGACTATTCTTGCAAACTCCAAAAGAAATCGGCCATCTTTATTGCCGTAATTGCGCATTCCACTCCCTTATTGCCCAAACGGCCGCCCGCGCGCTCTTCAGCCTGCTCCATATTGTTGGTCGTGACAAGGCCGTAAATCACGGGCACGTCGCCCGTGGCATTCAAGTGGGCAATGCCTTGGGTCACTCCCTGGCATACGTAGTCGAAGTGGGGAGTGTCGCCCCGCACCACACAGCCTAAGGCAATCACGGCATCTACATTAGCGTGCTTTATCATCTGCTTGGCGCCGTATATCAGCTCAAAACTTCCGGGCACGCTTTTGGAGATGATGTTTTTGTCTTCCGCTCCGTACTGCTTCAGCGTGCTGACGGCTCCTTCCAGAAGAGCCGTGGTGATGTTGGAGTTCCACTGCGAAACCACAATGCCGAATACCCTGCCGCCGGCATCGGGCACGGATTCAGGGGCGTAATCGGACAGGTTGTGATATGCCGTTGCCATATATAATAAGGTGTATGTTAACGGGGGGTGTTCTTCAGCAATTCGGCTTGTTCGATGTACTTGTCGATGCTCATTGCCTGGACGGACTGGAAGTACTTCTCCTTGATGGTGGTATATGCCTTGACGGCCTCGTCATACTTGCCTTGCTTTACCAGGAGCTCTCCCGCCTGCAGCAGGTAGATGGGGCTGAGGGAGTTGCTGTCCGATTCTTCGGCTGCCTTCATCAGCATGGAAACGGCCTTGTCCAACTGGCCCAGCTGAGCGTAGCAGTTGCCCATCGCGCCTTTCATCGCGGGAGCTATCAGCTTGTCATTCCCCGAAAAGCTGTCCAATGCCTTGACGGCTTCTTCATACTTGCCCAAGTGCGCGTAGCAGATGCCTGCGTAAGCCTTGGCCAAGTTGGCAGCATCCGTGCCGCTGTATTCTTCGGCAATCTTCAGGAAACCGGCGTAGCCGATGCTGTCGCCGTTGAGGGCTTCCTCGTAGTTGTCTGCCTCGAAGTATGCCTGCCCCTTGAAGAGGGCGGCCTGCGCCTTGTTCTCGCGAGGCACGGCATAGAAGTTATGATACATCGCAATCGCCGCGACCACCACCACGATTGCCGCCACGGCGCCGATGATTATCTTCTTGTTCTTGATAAGGAATGCCTCTGACCGCGTCAACGCGTCTTCCACGTTCAGGGATTCGTTGGTCTTTTTCTGTTCTGCCATTTTTATATGCCTTTTTTGTTACTGTTCGCTGAATGACGGTTTCCCAGCCCGCAAAAGTAAGGCTTTTATGGCAACCGGCGAAATTTAGAAGCATCTTTTTTCACTTTGCGCCTCGAAACCACGATTTTCTTCCTATTTTTGCATCCGAACACTGCGCCTTTGTATGGTACTTGAACGGATTTCTATACTCAACTATAAGAACTTGGAGCAGGTGGAGCTGTCGTTTTCGCCCAAGCTGAACTGCTTCTTCGGGCAGAACGGGATGGGCAAGACCAACCTCCTCGACGCCATCTATTTCCTCTCGTTCTGCAAGAGCGCGGGCAACCCCATCGATTCGCAAAACATCCGGCACGATGCCGACTTTTTCGTCATCCAGGGCTTTTATGCCACCGACGGCGGGTCGTCCGAAGAGGTGTATTGCGGCATGAAGCGCCGGCAGAGGAAGCAGTTCAAGCGCAACAAGAAAGAGTACAGGCACTTGTCAGACCACATCGGCTTCCTGCCGCTGGTGCAGGTGTCGCCTGCCGACTCCTGCCTGATAGCCGGGGGCAGTGACGAGCGGAGGCGTTTCATGGACGTGGTTATCTCGCAGTATGACAAGGAGTATTTGGAAGCCCTGATCCGCTACAACAAGGCCTTGGCGCAGCGCAACACGCTGCTGAAGAGCGAAACGCCCGTGGAGGAGGAACTGCTGAGGGTGTGGGAAGAGATGATGGCGCGGACGGGCGAGGTGGTGTTCCGCAAGCGCGAGGCCTTCATACAGGAGTTCGTCCCCATTTTCCAGGCGTTCTATTCGTTCATCTCGCAAGGCAAGGAACAGGTGGAGCTGGCTTACGAATCGCATGCGCGGGGCGCCTCGCTGCTGGACGTGCTGGAGGAGAGCCGCCCGCGCGACCTGCTGATGGGCTACTCGCTGCGCGGGATACACAAAGACGAGCTGGACATGCTGTTGGACGGCTTCCCCGTCCGGCGCGAGGGCTCGCAGGGGCAGAACAAGACCTACCTCGTCGCCCTGAAGCTGGCGCAGTTCGACTTCCTGAAGCGGACGGTCTCCACCCGCCCCCTGCTCCTGCTCGATGACATCTTCGACAAGTTAGACGCCTCGCGTGTGGAGCAAATCGTCAAGCTGGCGGCGGGCGACCGCTTCGGCCAGATCTTCATCACCGACACCAACCGCAAGCACCTGGACCGCATCCTCCACAAGGTGGGCGGCGACTACCGCATGTTCAAGGTGGAGGACGGGAACGTAACCCCCTCGGGCGGGAAAGAGGAGGACGGCGAATGAAACGGAAAGACGCCGTCCCGATCGGCCTGCTGGTGAGGCAATATCTCCGCTACGAGGGCCTGGAAACGCCGCTCGACGAATGCCGCCTTGTCAACGCCTGGCCCGAAGTCATGGGGCCGGCCATCGCCGCCTACACCAGCGGCCTTTACGTCAGGAACCGGGTGCTTTATGTGCGCCTTACGTCCGCCGCCCTGCGGCAGGAGCTGATGATGGGGCGCGAACTGCTGGTGCGCAGCCTCAACCGCCGCGTGGGGGCGCAAGTCATTTCCAATATCGTGTTCAGGTAGGGCGGCGCGCGGGGCGAACGCCGCGCGCCGCTCAAATATTGTCGCCGTTTGCTTGCACATGTCGGAAAGTTTTTCGAATATTGCGGCAAAATCCGATGAATCCTATGACAGAAAACACGCTTGCCGCGGGCACGCTCCTGCAGGGCAAGTCCCACGCTTAC
>CAYSIQ010000109.1:0-4192 GCA_964431195.1 uncultured Bacteroides sp. | reverse complement strand
AAAAAGAGCGCCGCCCCTACCTTCGCAGGCTCGGGCGGCGCGACCACAAATACAAATACAACTAAACAAAGTATCTTTAAAAAGTCATTATGACGCTTATACAATTCCCTGCCCCATCATGGCGCGCGCCACCTTCATGAAGCCGGCGATGTTGGCGCCCTTCAAGTAGTTGACGTATCCTCCGGGCTCCGTGCCGTACTTCACGCACTGGGCGTGGATGCCGTGCATGATGGCGCGGAGGCGGCGGTCCACCTCCTCGGCGCCCCAGCTGATGTGCATGGCGTTCTGCGACATTTCCAGGCCGCTGGTCGCCACGCCTCCCGCGTTCACGGCCTTGCCGGGGGCGTACATCACCTTGTTGGCGATGAAGAGGTCGACGGCCTCGGGCGTGCACCCCATGTTGGATATTTCGCCCACGCAGGCCACGCCGTTGGCGATCAGCCGCCCGGCGTCCTCGCCGTCCAGCTCGTTTTGCGTGGCGCAAGGCAGCGCGATGTCCGCCTTCACCTCCCACGGGCGCTTGCCGGGGACGAACTCCGCCTCGGGGAATTCGTCGGCGTAGGGGGCCACGACGTCGTCGCCCGAAGCGCGGAGCTCGAGCATATAGTCTATCTTCCTGCCGCTGATGCCCGAGGGGTCGTGGATGTAGCCGTCGGGGCCCGAGATGGTGACCACCTTGGCGCCCAGCTGCACGGCCTTCGTCGCCGCGCCCCAGGCCACGTTGCCGAAGCCTGAGATGGCCACCGTCTTGCCCTCGATGCCGAGGCCCTTGGCCTGCAGCATCTGGCTGACGAAGTACAGCCCGCCGAAGCCGGTCGCCTCGGGGCGCACCAACGAGCCGCCGAACTCCAGCCCCTTGCCCGTGAAAGTGCCCGTGAACTCGCGCGTCAGCTTCTTGTACATGCCGAACATGTAGCCCACCTCGCGCCCGCCCACGCCGATGTCGCCCGCAGGGACGTCCATGTCGGGCCCCAGGTGCCGCCACAGCTCCAGGATGTACGCCTGGCAGAAGCGCATCACCTCCGCGTCGCTCTTGCCGCGCGGCGAGAAGTCCGAGCCTCCCTTGCCCCCGCCCATGGGCAGGGTGGTAAGCGCGTTCTTGAAGATCTGCTCGAACCCCAGGAACTTCAGGATGGAAAGGTTGACCGACGCGTGGAAACGGATGCCGCCCTTGTACGGCCCGATGGCATTGTTGAACTGCACCCGGTAGCCCAGGTTGGTCTGCACCTCGCCCCGGTCGTCGACCCACGTCACGCGGAAGGCGAGAACCCGGTCGGGCTCCACCAGGCGCTCGATGATTTTAGCTTTCTCAAACTCAGGATGCTGGTTATAGACGCCTTCTATGGAGAGGAGCACCTCTCTCACGGCTTGCAGGTACTCGGCCTCGCCGGGATGCTTCGCCTCTAACGAGGACATGACACGTTCGATATTCATGTTACTACAATTTAAGGGTTCCACTGTTTCGGATAGTCGCCGCGCCCGGACAATTTGTCAGCGGGCGACGCTGCAAATATAGGGAAACTTTTCATGCTTCCTACACTTTGCGGCGTTATTTTGACTTAAAAAGCGATTTTTGTCATTCTCGCCATTCCATGCCCAGGTTATGCATGATGAAGGCGTAGATGTCGGCCTGCTCCTCCAGCGCCTTGCCCATGGGCTTGCCGCCGCCGTGCCCCGCCTTGCTGTCGATGCGGATCAGCGCGGGGTTCGCGCCGCCGTTGCAGGCCTGCAGCGCGGCCGCGAACTTGAAGGAGTGCGCGGGCACCACGCGGTCGTCGTGGTCGGCGGTGGTGACTAACGTGGCGGGATAGTCCGTGCCGGGCTTCAGGTTGTGGAGGGGAGAATAGCCCTTGAGGTACTCGAACATCTCCTTGCTGTCTTCGCTGGTGCCGTAGTCGCCGGCCCAGTTCCAGCCGACGGTGAACTTGTGGTAGCGCAGCATGTCCATCACGCCCACCTCGGGCACGGCCGCCCGGAAGAGGCCGGGGCGCTGAGTCATGCAGGCACCCACCAGCAGGCCGCCGTTGGAGCCGCCCATGATGGCTATCTTGCCCTCGTTGGTGTACCCCTCGCCAATCAGGTACTCGGCCGCCGCGATGAAGTCGTCGAACACATTCTGCTTTTGCATCTTCGTGCCGGCCTTGTGCCACTCTTCGCCATACTCGCCGCCGCCGCGCAGGCCGGCCTGGGCGTAGATGCCGCCCCTCTCAAGGAAAGGGACGCGCATGGGCGAGAAGCCGGGGCCGAGGCTGACGCCGAAGCCGCCATAGCCATAGAGGCAGACGGGATTCGCGCCGTCCTTCTCCAGCCCTTTCTTATACGTGAGGAACATGGGGATCTTCGTGCCGTCCTTGCCGGGATAGAACACCTGCTCGGTCACGAAAGCGCCGCTGTCGAAGCTCGTCTCCGGGGCGCGGAACACTTCGTACGTATTGGCATCCGCGTCATATTTATAGGTAGTGCCGGGCACGGTGAAAGAAGTAAAGCTGAAGAAGCATTCCTTGCTGTCCTTGTCGCCGCTGAAGCTCACCGAGCCAAGCGACGGCAGGCTGATTTCCTGCAGCCGCCTGCCGTCGAGGCCATAGACGCAGGCGCGGTCGGAGGCGTCCTTTTCATAGGTAAGGTAAAGCCTGCCGCCTATCAGCTGCGCTTCCGACAAGACATCTTCCGCTTCGGGCACCAGCTCCTGCCAGTCCTCCACGCCGGGGCGCGCAAGCGTGGCCGTCATGATGCGGTTCCGCGGGGCGTTGTAGTTGGTGAACAGGTAAATCTTGCCGCCCGCCGCTTCTATGGGAGAGCACCGGCGCCTCATGTCGGTAGCCATCGGCACAAAAGGCGCACCGGCGCGGCGCAGGTCTTTCACGTACAAGGCGTTGCCGTCATCCTCCCCGCTTTCGTAAAGGAAGAGCATGGTTTCGTCTTCGCTGGTCTCCACCGTGTAGAAGCGGCGCGGATGATCCTTGTTCTCATACGCCAACAAGTCCTGTTCCTGAGGCGTGCCCAGCTTGTGGTAATACACCTTATGGTTCTCGTTTACGCCGGAAAGCTCCTTGCCTTCCGCAGGCGCGCCGTAGGCGCTGTAGTAGAACCCGTCGCCTTTCCACGATGCCCCGGTAAACTTGGCCCACACGATGTGGTCGTCCAGCAGCTTGCCGGTGCCGGCATCCAGCACGTAGATCTCAGTCCAGTCGGAGCCGCTGCGCGAGATGGTGTACGCCGCCTTGCTGCCGTCGCGCGAGAAGCTGACACCCGTCAGCGCCACCGTGCCGTCGTCCGATAGCTTGTTGGGGTCAAGGAAGACATGCGGCTCGGCATCCAGGGAATCCTGCACGTAGAGCACGCTTTGGTCTTGCAAGCCATCGTTCTTGTAGAAATAATACTTGCCATGCTTCTTAAAGGGCATGCCGATTTTCTCGTAACCGGCCACCTCGGCCAGCCGCTTCAGCAGCGCGTCGCGGAAAGGGATTTGCGCCAGATAGCTGCCGGTCACTTCGTTTTGCGCTTTCACCCACGCGGCGGTAGCCTCGCTGGTGTCGTTCTCCAGCCAGCGGTAAGGGTCGGGAACTTCCGTGCCGAAGTACACATCCACGGTGTCCACCTTGGCGGTTTCGGGGTAAATCAGCTTCGCCTGCTTCGTGCCGCAGGCGGCCAGCATCACGGTTGCCATAGGCAATGCCAAAAGTTTTTTATTCATTCGCTATTATGATTAGTGTTTTTTCTGCCCCGCCCGCAGGCCCCGCACGGCTTCCTTGGACGGGTTGCCCCGGATATCGTGCCGAGCCCGCGCTTAACGCGCTTGCAAAAATAAGCATAATACGGAAGATACGGAGGCTTATGGAGGGGAATATATACTTTTCGCGCCCCGGCAGCCGGAAAGCAGCCGCAAAGAAGAGACGGGGAGAGATGCCGGGATGGCAAGCGGACAGGGTACGCAAAAGGCCGTTACCCCGCGGGTAACGGCCTTGAAACGGCGCAAAGATAGATGTTTTTCCCATATTGCGCAAAAAAATGCAACTTTTTTCGCCCAAACGCTAAAAAAACGTCCAAAATACATAAAAAACACATCTCTATGAAACCAAACAACCTCTTTTTACTGTGGGATAGAATCATCCGGGAGTATGAAGGCAACCGGCAATTCGGCACCGCGCACATCTACCGCTGCGCCTGCCTTTCCTTTTCCGTGTACAGCAAA
>CAYSIQ010000108.1:2928-4309 GCA_964431195.1 uncultured Bacteroides sp. | reverse complement strand
TCGTGGACGTTGACGGATTCGAACCGCCGACCCTCTGCTTGTAAGGCAGACGCTCTGAACCAGCTGAGCTAAACGTCCCGGATTTACCCTTTGTTCCAAAAGCGAGGCAAAGGTACGTTTTTTTTTTATATCCGCAAGCGTTTAGGCCGTTTTTTTGCATGATGCTAAAAATACGTTTTTGTAGGGCCTCCCCGGCAGCAACGCGGCGAAGTTGCGTGAAGTTTTTTGAAGAAGCGGAGCCCGGGATAGGAACAGCTTGGCTCCAATGTGAACCCGATATAATCGTATTATCGGGCGGGGGAGTTGTTGCAGGGGGGGGAGAATCCTCCATGCACGCGCGGCGCTTTCGCCGTACTGCACCGCCCGCGCCCCGTGCGTGCATGCGCCGGGCGCGGTACGGATATCTTCCGCCGGGCGCTCTTTATGAGCACTTTTTTATCCCCGGCTCACGTGATTTGTATCGTATCTGCTTGATTTTTATTGAGGAGTTTGACTCCATCAGGAGATTGGATAGACTGTGATTTTTGATTTGTGCATATGCCTGTGTACGTCTCAAAATCTTAATCTCGCCAAGCATGAAGGCATGTTCGCGTATGTGGCAGCGTAGCCGATGCGCTTTTGCCAATAGAGGTCTCGACTTATTGTTTTTTTGATCTTGGCCAGATTCAGACTTAAATCGTTCAAGATTCCAATGGCAAATAAGTGTCCCTACTTTCTATTGTTTTCTTTGTTTTGTAAAAGTTCTGAAATAATACGAATTGCGATAGCGCTTGCATCGGAACCATAGTCAGTCATAACTGGCTGATCAAGCCATTCCTGAACACGCTCATCCGGAGACGGGCAGTTAGTTAGGCCCAAAGCTTCTAAAGCTGTCATCAATGTTGCACGGTTACCACGATATTCAACAGTAGCTTGTAAGGGCGTCATTTTGAATTTTCCGTATGCATTAAGAATCTTATTAATAGCCGTTTGTTCGTCAATTCCAAATCTTTTCCTTTGAGCAAGCCATTTGAGTCCCTTACATACTTCGAACGGCTCTTCTATACGATGATGCGTCATTTTCCCGCACACCTCAATATCTTGAATTCCTATTGCATCGCTTACTGCATATGGGTCAGCATTTAGGAATATTTCACGTCGTGTCATAATTGAATTTGAGTTTAGTCTTAGCAAAGATACTGAATTCTTTTGTGTCATGGACGATTTCGTGAAGAGTTTGCACGCCGGGCTGCAGAGATACAGGAACCGCAAGGGCAGGCTCTCTGGGAGCGGGATTATGGCATTTGTGTCGGTAGTACTAGCCGTGCCAACATCCGTAACTAATTTAACGCCATACGAATGCTTTGATGATAGGTATTTGCACAAAACATTTGCGTGTTTT
>CAYSIQ010000108.1:0-2828 GCA_964431195.1 uncultured Bacteroides sp. | reverse complement strand
GGTCTCGTCGGGCGGTTTCCCGACGAGGCATCCTGCATCGCTTGCCAGAAGGGACAGAGGGGACAACCAGCTACTGTTTGCACACGTCGCGGTCGTACGGGATGTCAGAAACTGTCTTTTAGGTGCAGCTACCATCATGGGCGGCTCTTACGCTCCGGATTTCACCTAAAAATGAGTTTGAACAACAGAAAGGCACAATCAGTCGTTAATTTTGTCCGTAGTCGCCATTGTCGGCAGGGCATCAAGGTCGATGCCGTTATGAACCGTTCCGCTATGCAAACGGAGATGCCCGCGACGGGTCGCCCGTACGCCCATGGCGTCTCCTGTTCAGGCCTGCTGGCAAATGGGCTCCGAAGCGTGAAGAGCGGCCGACATGCTGTTTGAGGATTTTTCAGGCATCAGGAAAGCATACGGCTTGTGCAGCTCCCTAAGAATGATTATCCTCTAGAAAACACGGTCAAAGATGCTCATATTTTAGCAAAAAGCTGCTTTAGAAGTGGACGACAAGCTCGGCAACGGCCTTGCTTCGTTCGGAAATGGCGGGAGTCGCGCTTTCGGCGTAGAAATACTGCTCGTAGTTGACGCGGATGTCGGCTTGGAAAGATTTCCTGCCGAGGCTGATGGTTACGCCTCCGGTCAGCCTATGGCGTTTCGGGTCATCGGTGCCGAGTTTCCCGTTGTCATGCGGCATTCCCTTGCTGTGGTCTGACATATAATCGTATCTGGCGAGAAAGGAGATTGCGGCCGCCCTCTTTTCCAACGGCTGCTTGTATGCGGCGAAGACATCAACGGCGTTGGCTGCCTTGAAAGCAGCATTGGCATAGTGCTTCCTCAGATATTCGGCTTCGATGTGCCAGCGCGATGTTTGGAAATAGGTTCCGCCGTTATAGAGACGGGTCTTCACATCGCCGGTGTTCGCTTTCTGCATGCCGAGAGTGATATTCCACTTGTCCCGGAGCATTGTCCGGATTCTGAATGAGAAATTATAGCCGGATGTCCAAAAATCTTTCTGCCCCGTAAGCCCCGAACCGTTGAATATGCCGCCCTCCAACGTGACCGGAACAGAATTGCCGAAAGTCCATCCGGCGGCGATGCCTACGTCGCGGACATCTCCCATCTGCTTGGCGATGAAAGAACGGTTGGCGAAATACTGGAGGTGCGGCGAACGAGGGATGTCTATGCCAAAAGGCACGCGCATTTGCCCGAAAGTGAAGCCCCACGCCTTGCAGGGATGGAGCTGAACGTATGTGTCAAGCATTTTTATGTTACCCTCGTCCGAGAGGTCTATCTCTGCCTTGTAGCTTGCGATAGGAATAATTATTCCTTCCAGGCTGATGCGGGTGTTCCGTAGCTCAAACCGGCCTTTGCCGGTTCGCGGCTCATATTCGTATTTCGCGCGGATTGTCCCGTGCATGTCGGGGATGCAAGGGCTTTTCTCCTGCGCGGGGTCTGAAACGGGAACGGTCGTCAACACGAGCGATAATGCAAGAATCTTTCGTATCATGATTGTTAAAGTTATTTTCCACAAAAAACGGGCGTGCCAGGCGCGGGCAAGCTGAGATGACAACCGATTCCGCATCTCGGTGATTCATGCCGCTGTCGTGCGGCTGCTGAATTTGCCATCAAGGAGTTTGGCGTATGCGCGGAGATATTTCCGTATGCCGGAAACCATCTCCTGCGTTTCCTGCAGCAGGTTAAGATAAACGTAGAGCACGGTCATCGAAGCGAGGCTGCCTTCCCGGAGCTGGGCGTAGAGTTTGCGGCATGCCGCCGACACTTCATCCTTTATCCCGTCGCATCGGCGGCGCAGATCCGGCACCGCCCCGGAATCATAACCGGCCATCGCCTGTACCGTGTCATCAAACAAAGTCCCGATGCGCGAGCGCACCTCCTCGAACTCTGCGGCATATCGTGGCGGGAGCGGAGGGAAATTGTTCTCCACATGTTCTTTGCAGGCCTCGTTTATACGCCGCAGGTTGTAAAGGATGCCCATGCAGCAGGTATCGCTGAGATGAAACCACGCGCTTTTTTCAATCGCTGTCTCGCGAACCACGTTCCGCATGCACAGCGTCTCTTTCCTGCGGGCATTTTTGAGGACGTTTTTCTCCCTGTGCAGGCTTGTCTCCATCTTGCCGAGTACTTTGGCGTTGTCCTCTATGAACGCCTTGGCCGTCGTGGCGTAACTCTCTTTAGCGTACGCGAGGAATTTACGCTGCTGTTCGACAATGTAAATATTGAGGAGCGGCCAGACATTCCTTTTCTCTTTCGTGGCAAGAATGGTCTGGAACAAGGCATCGCCCGAATCTTCGGCTTTTCTGGCGCGGAAGCGGCGATTGCTGCGGATGATAACCGCCACCGTGAGCAACGGCAATGCGATCATCGCCGCATATCCTCCGTAGAGCATCACCAGCACGACGATGCCTGCGCCGATAAAGGCGGCCCCGGCCGTAAGGAACCATCCGCCGATTACGGATATTACTCCCGTCACGCGGAAGACCGCGCTTTCGCGTCCCCATGCCCGGTCGGCGAGCGATGTGCCCATGGCGACCATGAAAGTGACGAACGTCGTGGAAAGCGGCAACTTCAACGAGGTGCCGAGTGCGATCAATACACCGGCAAGGACAAGGTTGACGGAGCCGCGTATCAAGTCGAATGCCGCTCCTTGCTCTATTGCCATCTCATCCCGGTTGAAGCGGCTGTCGAACCATCCGCGCACCTTGCGCGGGGTATGATTCCTTGTCCAACAGATTGCCGCGAGCGCCCACCTCACCAGCCTGCGGGCGACGACCGACGAGCCGAACATCTCCTCTCCTGCCTGCTGGCTGCCA
>CAYSIQ010000107.1:0-4325 GCA_964431195.1 uncultured Bacteroides sp. | reverse complement strand
GGTTGCAAGCACGAAGCCTGCCCTGGCCGCTTTCTCCTTTTTATAATAGGCTAAGCCTGTATCGGTTACAGCTTTGCCCGGATGGCTTTGGATGCTTCTTCATATCCCGGCTTGTCAAGCAGGGCAAACATGTTCTTCTTGTATGCCTCCACGCCCGGCTGGTTGAAGGGGTTGACACCCAGCAGGTAGCCGCTGATGCCGCACGCTTTCTCGAAGAAGTAGAGCAGGCTGCCGATGCTTTCTTCGTCAAGGGCGGGGATAGCAATGCGCATATTGGGCACGCCGCCGTCCACGTGCGCCAGTTGGGTGCCCAGCTCGGCCATCTTGTTGACTTCGTCCACGTGCTTGCCGGCCAGGAAGTTGAGGCCGTCTAAATTAGCCTCGTCAGAGGGCACTTCCAGTTTGTGGTTGGGACGCTCTACGGAGATGACGGTTTCGTAGATGGTGCGTTCGCCCTCCTGGATCCATTGCCCCATGGAGTGCAGGTCGGTAGAGAAGTCCACGGCTGCGGGGAAGATGCCCTTGTTTTCCTTGCCTTCCGATTCGCCGTAGAGCTGTTTCCACCATTCGCTTACATAGTGCAGTTTGGGGTTGAAATTAACCAGGATTTCAATCTTCTTGCCGCTCTTGTACAGTTCGTTGCGGGTGGCCGCGTAGAGGGCTGCGGGATTCTCGGCAAAGGGGATGTCGCTGCCGCAAGCCTTTTCCATGGCTGCGGCGCCGGCCACTAACTTTTCAATGTCGAAGCCTGCTGCGGCAATGGGCAGCAAGCCGACGGGAGTCAGCACGGAGAAGCGCCCGCCTACGTTGTCGGGGATGATGAATGACTTGTAGCCTTCTTTGTCGGCCGTTACGCGGGCAGCACCTTTCTTGGCATCGGTGATGGCAACGATTACTTTCCGTGCCGTTTCTTTGCCGCGTTGGGTTTCGCATTGTTTCTTCAGCAGGCGGAAAGCAAGTGCCGTTTCGGTTGTCGTGCCCGACTTGGAGATATTGATGACACCGAATTTCTTGCCTTTCAGATACGCTGTCAGTTCATACAGGTAATCTTCTCCGATGTTGTGCCCTGCATAGAGAATGGTAGGGCTCTCCTTCTTGTCCTGCAACCAAGCGAAGCTGTTGGACAAGGCTTCGATGACGGCACGTGCGCCGAGGTAGCTCCCGCCGATGCCGGCCACGACCACCACTTCGCAGTTGTCGCGCAGCACTTGTGCGGCCGCTTTCAAATCAGCCAAGTGCTCAGGAGTGATGGACGACGGGAGGTGCAGCCAGCCCAGAAAGTCATTGCCTTTGCCAGTGCCGTTTTCCAAAGCATCTTGTGCAGCCTTTACGGCAGCCTCGTAGGCATAAACGCTTTCCTTGGAAATGAATCCGAAAGTCTTTTTGATGTTTAAATGAATCATGACGCGTTAGTTTTTTAGGGTTAATTATTTAGGTTTAGACAATTCTTTATGTCTCACCGGAATGAGTCGGTCAGCAGCTTGATTTCAATGGAAGGCGCGATGCGCTCGTACAGGATGTTGTAGACGGCATCGGCTATGGGCATGTTCACGTGATAGTGGAGGTTGATTTCCTTGATGCACTTGGTGCCGTAGTACCCCTCTGCAATCATTTCCATCTCTATCTGTGCGCTTTTCACCGAGTATCCTTTGCCTATCATGATGCCGAAGGTGCGGTTGCGGCTGAAATTGGAATATCCGGTCACTAACAAGTCGCCCAAATAAACCGAATCGTTTACATTGCGGTTCTGCGGATGCACGATTTGCAGGAAACAGTTCATTTCCAGCACTGCGTTTGACATGAGCACAGCTTGGAAATTGTCGCCATACTTCAGCCCGTTGCAGATGCCGGCGGCAATGGCGTAAACGTTCTTCAGTACCGAGCTGTATTCGATGCCCGCCACATCGTTGCTGACTGAAGTCTTGATGAACGGGCTGGTCAGCATGCGGGCAATGGTGCAAGCCTTTTCCGTGTCGGGGCAGGCGATGGTAAGGTAGGAAAGGCGCTCCAAAGCTACCTCCTCGGCGTGGCAGGGGCCTGCCAGAACCGCGATGCTTTCGGGGGGAACGTCATATTCCTTAATGAAGTATTCCGACACAATCATATTGTCATCGGGCACAATGCCCTTGATGGCAGTGATGATGAGCTTGTCCTTGATTTTGGCCTTCAACTTTTTCAGGTGCGACTTCAGGTAAGGGGATGGAGTGGCGAATATCAGCGTGTCCGACTCTTTTGCCACGTCATTGATGTTGGAACTGAAGCTGATGCGCTTGATGTCGAACTTGACTCCTGTGAGGTAGGCAGGGTTATGGCCGAGCCGCTTGAAATCGGCAATGCGGTCGTCACGCCGCATATACCAATTGATTGACTCGACTTTAGCCAGCACCATTTTGGCGATGGCCGTCGCCCAACTTCCTCCACCTATGATGGCAATCTTTCCGAGTGGTTTCATCTTTTAAAATGGGAAACGAAGAATGGAAGATGCGCCTTTCCTACGGGAGCGGCGGCGCATGCTTCATACTTGATCCCCGGTATTTTTTAGTTGAGGCGGGCAATCCAGCCTTGCACGTCGGCTACGCTTGGATTGGCCAGTCCCAGTTTATACTTCTTGTTGACGCCGCAAATATCCATGTGCAGCTTTTGCGGGTTCACCTCTTTTATGGAAGCCACCACATTATAGCCCGCTTTTTGGATGGCGGGCACCCATTCTTCGGGTATGCCGATTTCCGTGTATTTGGCGGGCGCGTCTTTGGGAGCGGCTTTTTCAGGACGCATCTGCGGGAAGAAGAGCACTTCCTGAATGAAAGGCTTGCCCGTCATCAGCATCACGAGGCGGTCAATGCCGATGCCGATGCCCGATGTGGGGGGCATGCCATATTGCAGGGCTTTCAGGAAGTCCTGGTCGATAAACATGGCTTCATCGTCACCCTTTTCGCCCAGCCTAAGTTGCTCCTTGAAGCGTTCCTCCTGGTCGATGGGGTCGTTCAGCTCGCTGTATGCGTTGGCCACTTCCTTGCCGTTCACCATCAGCTCGAAACGTTCGGTCAGGCCTGGCTTGCTGCGGTGCATCTTGGTCAGGGGCGACATCTCCACGGGATAGTCGATGATGAATGTCGGCTGGATGAAAGCACCTTCGCAAAATTCGCCGAAGATTTCGTCAATCAGCTTCCCTTTGCCCATGGCTCCGTCAATCTCCATGCCCAGTTCCTTGCAGATTTCGCGGATTTCGTCTTCGCTCTTGCCATTGAGGTCGTAGCCTGTCTTTTCCCTGATGGCATCCAGGATGGGGAGGCGGCGGTAGGGAGTTTTGAAACTGATAGTCTTGCCTTCTATTTCGGTCTCGGCGCAGCCGTTCACGGCGATACAGATACGTTCCAACAGCTTCTCGGTGAAGCTCATCATCCAGTTATAGTCTTTGTACTGCACATACAGTTCCATGCAGGTAAATTCAGGGTTATGGTTCTTGTCCATGCCTTCGTTGCGGAAATTCTTACCTATTTCATATACGCCCTCAAAACCGCCCACGATGAGGCGTTTCAGGTAAAGCTCAGTGGCGACGCGCATGTATAGGTTGATATCCAGCGAATTGTGATGAGTGATGAAAGGGCGCGCGCTGGCTCCTCCGGGTATGGGCTGCAGGATGGGAGTTTCCACTTCGGTGTAGCCGGCTTCGTCCAGCGCGGCACGCATGGCGCTCACCACCTTGGTGCGCTTCAGGAAAGTCTCCTTTACGCCATTGTTCACTACCAAATCCACATAACGTTGGCGGTAGCGCAGTTCGGGGTCGTCAAACGAGTCGTAAGCCACGCCGTCCTTATATTTCACAATGGGGAGGGGGCGGAGGCTCTTCGACAGCAAGACCAGCTTTTGGGCATGGATGCTGATTTCGCCCATCTGCGTGCGGAACACATATCCCTCTATCCCGATGAAGTCCCCTAAGTCGAGCAGGCGTTTGAACACGGTGTTATACATGTCTTTGTTTTCGCTCGGACAGATATCGTCGCGGGTGACGTACACTTGGATGCGGCCTTTTGAGTCCTGCAACTCGATGAACGAGGCCTTGCCCATCACGCGGCGGCTCATCATGCGGCCGGCCACAGATACGTGCCTCTGTTCTTCGCCGTCTTTGAACGTGGCTTTTATCTCGGCAGAAAAGGCGTCGGTTACATACTCGGCTGCTGGATAAGGGTCTATCCCCATCGCGCGGAGCTCATTCAAGTTGTTGCGCCGGATGATTTCCTGTTCACTCAGTTCTAATACGTTCATTTCGTTTCACTCAATTTGGAAACAAAAGTACGAAACATTTTTCAGATAGCGCCAATTTT
>CAYSIQ010000106.1:0-4616 GCA_964431195.1 uncultured Bacteroides sp. | reverse complement strand
TGTGGGTGGACAACGTCATGCTGGTTTATTGAACGGACGAAACGCGTTCCCACGCAAGGACAACAAAGGAAGTGCATGCCGAAGAAAGGATGACTTGCGGCGTTTGCGGCCAAGCCAGAGCACGGCCGTCCGGCAGGTACTACGGTGGCGATGGATGGCTTTTACAGCAAGAAAACTATTAATAGGGACAAGGATTATCAGAGCGAAACAATTTAATTAGATCTACAATGAAAGCACTCATTAACGTATTGGCAGCATTATGCGTTGTAATGCTGGGGACTGCCTGCAGCCGGTCAGAAAAGGAGCTTTATGTATTTACTTCTTTCCACGAACCGGCAGACGAAGGATTGCGTTTCCTTTACAGCGAAGACGGCATCCATTGGGATAGCCTTGCCGGAAGCTGGCTGAAGCCCGAATTAGGGCAGCACATCATGCGCGACCCGTCCATCGCGCGAGGGAAAGACGGCACTTTCCATTTGGTATGGACTATCGCTTGGAAAGGAGACACCGGATTCGGATATGCACATTCCAAGGATCTGGCTCATTGGTCGGAGCAGAAACGTATTCCCGTTATGGACAGCATCGCCTCCACCCAAAACGTATGGGCTCCGGAACTTTTTTACGATGACGCGAAAGGCCTGTGGATGATCGTATATGCTTCGTGCGTGGTGGACAAACATTTCAACGTGGGCATTGAAGAGGAAGCCAACAACCATCGTCTTTACTATGTCACGACCAAGGACTTCGAGACGTTCTCAGAGCCGAAACTATTCTATGACCCGGGTTTCAGTTGCATCGATGCGGTTTTGGTGAAACGTGGAACGGAAGACTATGTGATGGTGCTTAAAGACAACACGCGCCCTAACCGGAATCTGAAAATCGCTTTCGCCAAAGATGCGGAAGGCCCTTACGCCCCTCCCTCGGAAGCCTTCACCGAAACCTTTGTAGAAGGCCCTGCTGTAGAGAAAGTCGGGGAAGATTATTACGTCTATTTCGACATGTATGCCAAGAAAACCTATGGCGCCATGAAAACTCGCGACTTCATTCATTTCGCCAATGTAACCGACAGCGTACGGGTTCCGGCGGGCCATAAGCACGGGACTATCTTCAAAGCCCCCGAGCACGTGATAAAGGGCTTGATCGCCAGCCAAAACTGACAATGCACATAAGGGGATTCCCATAGGCCGAGCTATCGGTTGCATGCCATAAGGGCGTTCCGGCGCCTATCCGGGCTGTTGGACTTTTGCTTCCGATTGCTGCCTCCTGTAAGCGTTCAGCCCGTAGATGAACACGATGCAGAAGCAGATGAGGGGCAAGACGAAGGAAACGTTGACGGCGGGGTGGCCGAATATATATTGCCGGTCGATGATCATGCCTTGCAACGGGGGCATCACGGCGCCGCCCACGATGGCCATGACAAGGAAGGAGGCTCCGAGGCTGACGTCTTGCTTGTCGACGTTTTCCAATGCGATCCCGTATATCGTGGGGAACATAAGGGACATGAATATGCTGATGCCCATGAGGCATGCGAGGCCGGGGATCCCGACAATCAGGATGGCGCCCGCGCAGCATAGCGCGGCCCCGACGGCGAACAGGGACAGCAGGCGCCGGCTGTTGAAGTACTTCATCAACAGGGTGGCTATGAACCTGCCTGCCAGGAAAAGCACCATGGCGATGATGTTGTAGAACTGGGCTTTCGCCTTGTTGATGCCGAGGTTGTCGGCATATTGGATGATGAAAGTCCACGTCATTATCTGGGCGGCGACGTAAAAGGCCTGCGCGAGGACGCCTTCGCGGTAGTTCTTGTTGTGCCAGAGATTGGACAGCGTCTCGCGGGCGTTCCTGCTTTTCTCATGCCGGGCGGAGGCGCCGGGGACTTTTGTCAGCCCGATGACAAGGATCATGGCCGCGACGACGATGCCGATGGCCACGTAGGGATCGCGGATGACGTCGAGGTCATGCACCCGGATGGCAGACTTCTCTGCCTCGGAGAGCATCGGGAAGAGGATTTCGCCCGCCTCGTCGCGCCGGTCGGACAGCAGCCGGGGGAGCACGACAAACGACGCCACGCTCATGCCGGTTATCGAGCCTAACGGGTTGAACGCCTGCGCCATGTTCAGCCTTCTGGTGGCGGTTTCCTTGGAGCCGAGGGACATGATGAACGGGTTGGCCGTCGTCTCGAGGAAGGCCAGGCCGAAAGTGAGGACGTAGAGGGACACGCAGAAGAAGGAGAACTGCTGGTATGCCGCCGCTGGAATGAAGAGGAAAGCCCCCGCGGCGTAGAGCGCGAGGCCCAGCAGGATGCCTTTCTTGTAGTCGTGCCGCCTGATGAACAGGGCGGCGGGGATGGCCATCGTCGCGTAGCCGCCGTAGAAGGCGAACTGCACCATGGAGGCCTTGGCGGCGGACAGCTCCATGAGGGTCTGGAACGCGGCCACCATGGGGTTGGTGATGTCGTTGGCGAAGCCCCACAGGGCGAAGAGGCTCGTTATCAGGATGAAGATGACGAGGTATTTTTTCTCAACCAGTTTCGGGCGCATGTGTCTTTCGTGTTTTCGTGTTTTTTCCGGAGGTTCCGGCTTGGCTTGGGGGGGCCGCGCCGCCCGGCGGGGGCGGCGCGGGGCGGGGCTTACCCGTAGAGGGGGCCGAAGTTCTTGCAGGCCCGGTAGTCCGCTCCTTCTTTGTCCATGCCGAAGGCGTTCCATGCGGCCGGGCGGAACAGCTGGCTGTCGGGCATGTTGTGCATGCATACGGGGATGCGGAGGATGGACGCCAGCGTGGCGAGGTCGGCTCCTATGTGGCCGTAGGCGATGGCGCCGTGGTTGGCGCCCCAGTTGTTCATCACGGAGTACACGTCCTTGAAGGCGTCCTTGGCGGGGTCGAGGCGCGGGGCGAAGAAGGTGGAGGGCCACGTCCTGTCGGTGCGCTTGTTGATGATGTCGAACGAGGCGGGGTCGAGGTCCACGGTCCAGCCTTCCGCGATCTGGAGCACGGGGCCCTGGCCTTTGACGAGGTTGACGCGCAGCATGGTCATCGGCATGCCTCCCCGGGTGAGGAAGTGGCACGAGAAGCCGCCTCCCCGGAAGCTGTCGCGGTCGGCGGGCATCCAGCTGGCGGCCTCGAGCATGGCTTCGGTGTCTTCGGCGGTCAGCTCCCACGGGCATTTCATGGCCGGCCCGCCGTCGGCGCCGCGTTGCGCGCCGGTGGCGTCGAGCGTCGTGGCCCCCGAGTTGATGAGGTGGATGAACCCTCCGGCGGCGGCTCCCCGCGGCTCCCGGCCGGTGACGCGCCTGGCGGCTTCGGGGCTCCAGTAGGAGCGCACGTCGGAGAACATCACGCCCTTGTTGGTGAGCAGGTGGCCGAAGAGCATGGACACGCCGTTGAGCGAGTCGTTCTCGGTGGCCATGATGATGGCTTCGCGCGGGCCGTTCCAGTCGAACGACGTGTTGAGCATGGTCTCGGGGAAGTCGAAGTTGGGCAGGTAGTCGGTCCACTGCCGCTGCCCCTGCACGCCGGCGAGGATGGCGTTGTGGCCCAGGGCTTCTTCCTTGTAGCCCATTTCGAGGAGCTTCGGGTTGCCGAACATGAGGTCGCGCATCGCGATCATGTTCTTCACGGTGAATTCCCAGTCCTTGTCCTTTTCCGCCCGCGTCTTCACCTTCCCGGGGCGGTTGTAGTCGGGCCCCTCGTTGGGCTTGCAGCGCGCTTCCACCCAGGCCATGGCTTTCCTGAACTCTTCGTGGTCGTATATCCCGTAGTCGCAGCGGCGCAGCAGCTCCACGGACTCGATGTACTCGTTGCGCATGCCCAGGTAGTCTTGGAAGAAGGCGGGGTCGACGGTGCTTCCGGCGATGCCCATGCAGGGGCCGCCTATGGAGAGGTAGCTCTTGCCGCGCATGACGGCCGCGGCTTGGGCGGCGCGGGCGAAGCGCAGCAGCTTCTCGGCCACGTCGGCGGGGACGGAGTTGTCGTCCGCGTCCTGCACGTCGCGCCCGTAGATGCCGAAGGCCGGCAGCCCCTTCTGGGCGTAGGCGGCCAGCACGGCGGCCAGGTACACGGCCCCGGGGCGCTCCGTGCCGTTGAAGCCCCACACGGCCTTCGGCCAGCAGGGGTTCATGTCCATGGTCTCGGCCCCGTAGCACCAGCACGAGGTGACGCTGACGGTGGCGCCCACGCCCTCGCGCTCGAACTTCTCGGCGCAGGCGGCGGCCTCGGCCACGCGCCCGATGGTGCCGTCGGCGACGACGCACTCCACCGGCGAGCCGTCGCCGTTGCGCAGGTTGGACGTGATGAGGCTCGCCACGGCCCCGGCCAGGGCCATGGTCTTTTCTTCAAGGGTTTCGCGGACGCCGCCCTCGCGGCCGTCGATGATGGGGCGGATGCCGATCTTAGGATAGTTCATACGCGATGGTGTTTTTTTGGTGGTTTGACGTTAGGTGTTCCGCCGCGCCTCCGCGCGGCTTTCAAGGCAAAGGTAGCGATTTCCCCCGGAAACCGCGCGGCGGGCGCCGCCAAAAAAATCGCGCGCCCCTCTTCGGGTTTTGAAAATGTTTTACATTTTCCGCCCCGCCCGCGCCCCTCCGCCGGAGGCCGGCGCGGGAGGCCCGCGGAGAGAT
>CAYSIQ010000105.1:0-4643 GCA_964431195.1 uncultured Bacteroides sp. | reverse complement strand
CATTCCCGTCACTCGGGGAGCTTGCCGTATTGCCCGTCATCGACCGGTTCGAGCCATTCGTTGGAGAGGTTTTCGCCGGGGATTTCCATCGCGAGGTGGGCGAACCAGCTGCCTTTGGCCGCGCCGTGCCAGTGCTTCACGTTCGCGGGGATGCTGACGGCGTCGCCGGGGAGCATTTTCACGGCCGGCTTGCCTTCTTCCTGGTACCATCCCTTTCCGGCTACGCACACGAGGAGCTGCCCGCCGCCTTTCGTGGCGTGGTGGATATGCCAGTTGTTGCGGCATCCCGGCTCGAACGTGACGTTGGAAAGATGGACGCCCTCGCTGGCAACCGGGTAGATGTAGCTGTTGCCGGTGAAATATTCGGCGTATGCCGTGTTGGGATCGCCTATCGGGAAGATGCTCTCCTGCTGGAACTTGGCTTTCGCGTCATCGGCCGCAGTCACGTCTTTCCATACTTCGGTGGCCTGGCGGAACGCGCCCCACGCTTTGGGCCAGCCTGCATAGAAAGCTATTTGGGTGAGGATTTCGGCGATTTCGGTGCGCGTCACGCCGTTTTTCTTCGCCTCTTGGAGATGGAACGTGAGGGAGCTGTCGGTTATGCCGCTGCTCACGAGGGCGGTGACGGTGACGATGCTGCGGTCGCGCAAGGGGAGTTTGTCGGTGCGGCTCCACACTTCTCCGAAGAGCACGTCATCGTTGAGCTGGGCGAATTTGGGGGCGAACTCGCCGAGGGCGTTCCGCCCGGCTTCCTGCTTGATTCCCGAGGGCTCGCCGGTAAGGCGGGCGGGATTTTGAGAATTTGCCATATTTGCTGAGATTAAAATTATAGCCAAGACGCTGGTTATCTTTTTCATGTCGGTGCCAAGGTTGTCAAAGTTTGTCATTTGAGGGAAAGCGTCACGGTCACGTCGCCTTTGCCGAGCACCGAGAGAAGGCTTTCGCGGGTTGCGCCTTCTATTTTGCCGAGCCGGGTGAACGACCATGTGTTGCGGTCGTAGTAGATCGAAAGGTTGCTGCCCTGGTAGAGGATCACATCGCCCGGGCCTGTCGTGATCCGGGTGTCGTTTGTCGGGAGAGAGAAGCCGAGCGGGCCCACTTTCTCGAAGTTGGAGTAGTCCTGCATATCGATGGCCAGATCGCCGCCTTTGAGTTTTTCCGCCAGTGCGCGGGCCGAGCTGTTGCCGGCAAGCGTCACGGCAAGGGTGTTGCCGCCTACCTTGATTGAAATTGTTTTCGTGTCCATAGGTTCGTTATCGTTGTTGTCGTCTAAGCTGTCTCCTCCTTGCTCTGCCTGGGGCTGTCGCGGCTCGCCGTCGCCACAGGCGAGCCCCATAAACAGCGGCAATATGAGAATCAACAGGCTTTTCATTGGTATGATTCCTTATAGATGTGAACGCAATCGTCTATGCTTAACGGGCAACGGTCTGCATCAAAAAGCCGTCCCATCGTGTCGTAGGCGTTTTGCGCGAGTTCCCTGAACTCATCGGGAGTTATTCCATAGTCAGACATTTTGAGGTCTGCCACGCCGCACTCCTCTTGGAGGCGGGCAAGGGCCGCCATAAAGTCCATCGGGGCGTTGGCATCCTTGATGCCCATTGCCTGCGCCATGCGGATGAAACGGTCGTCGCAGACATGCTTGTTGATGAAGTGAGTGAAATATGCCCGGCTTATCATTATCAGCCCGGCTCCGTGAGGGAGCTCATGGTGATAGGCCGACAGGGCGTGTTCGAGCGAGTGCTCGCTGGTGCAACTGCTCAATGTCATCACCACGCCCGAAAGAGTGTTGGCAAAAGCCATGCGCGTGCGGCTGTCCATGTCGGCGCCGTTGTTGACCGCCACCGGCAGCGCCGCCGCCGCATTTTCTATGGCCGTCAAGGCATACATGTCGCTTATGAGGTTGGCCTTGCGCGAGACATAGCACTCCACGCTGTGGAACAGCGCGTCGAAGCCCTGGTACGCGGTGAACTTCGGAGGGACGGATAGCATCAGTTCCGGATCGACGATAGACAGCACCGGGAACGTGTCGGGAGTGCCGAAGCCGACTTTCTGGTTGAGCTCGGGATTGGACACGACGGCAAAGGGGTCAACCTCGGAGCCTGTCCCCGCCGTGGTCGTGATAGCCACGACAGGGAGCGGCTTGTTCTTTACAGGGCGGCTTTGCTGGACATAGTCCCAATAATCCCCCTCGTTGGCCGCCATGATCGCGATGGCTTTGGAGGCATCCATGACGCTGCCCCCGCCGAGGGCGATGATGAAGTCGCATCCTTGCGCGCGGGCGTCTTCACCGCCTGCCATTACCGTGCTTTTCAAAGGATTTGCCTCCACCTTGTCGAAGATGGAGTATTCCGCTCCGGCAAGGCCCAGTTCGTTCTCCACACGCGCAAGGTAACCGTTTGCCTTGGTTGACTTGCCGTTGCTGATTACGATAAGGGCTTTTTTGCCCGGAAGCGCCTGTTCGTGCAGGCGGGCGAGCTCGCCCGCCCCGAAGATAACCGTAGTCGGCACGAACATGCTGAATTTCTGGCCAGACTTGATCATAAACATTTGGTTCTTTTTATTTGCCAACCAGTTCAGCCAGTTTGCTTTGCAATTCGTCGCCATGCAGGCCGCGCGCCAGGATAGTCCCTTCGCCGTCGATCAGCACGGTGTGGGGGATGCTGCTCACGCCATAGAGCTTGGCTCCTTCGCAATCCCAGAATTTGAGGTCGGACATTTGCGGCCAAGTCATTTCCAGCGTCTTGAGGGCTGCTTTCCACTCGTCGGCGTTGCGGTCCAGCGATACGCCTACGATTTCGAACTTCTTGCCTTTCTTGTATTTGGCGTAAGCCTTTACCAGGTTGGGCATTTCTTTACGGCATGGGCCGCACCAGCTTGCCCAGAAGTCAACCAATACCACTTTGCCTTTGCCTGCATAGTCGGACAGTTTCACCTCTTTGCCATCGGGCGACTGCATGGCGAAGTCGGTGAACTTCTGCCCGGGAACCGTCTGTTGCAGCGCTTTTACTATCTGGCGGATGTGGTTTACGCCCTCGTCATTGTCATAGGCGGGAACGATTTGCTGCACCAGCGGAGCCAATTCTTCCACGCCAAATTCGTAATAGTTCTTTTTCAGCAGGTAAACGCCTACGGCATTGGATATGTTCTCTGTTATGCCGGCCTTTAAGACGCCGAGCCGTTGGTGATCCAGTTCTTTCAATTTGTCCTCGGCTTCTTGCTGCTTGGCAGCCCGTTCTTCTTCGGTCAGGGTGGAGTCGTTGAAGATTTCATCGAAGGTAATGGAGTACATCTGCTGTTTCAGCGGATCGGCTTTCGCCGCGATCTGTTGGTAGGTGTCATTGGAAGGAGTCCCGGCTACGGCGCATTCGTTGGCGGCGAGCTTGACGTTGATGTCGCCTGCCTCCAGGAAGAAAGTAGCGCTTATTTCCTCATCGCCCTTGTTGTAGGTTAACCGGCGGGGAACGGCCAGCGTGTCGGCAATGCCTTTAAAGGCAAAGGCCCCGTTGTTGACGGCCGCAGAGTCCACATTCGCCAGGCCGCGTCCGCCTTGTTCCATTTGCAGGTAAACAAGGTCTCCATCATTGGCTCCCTCCACCGTTCCGTTGATGGTGTAGCCATTCTTTGGGCCGCAAGAAGCCATAGCGGCTGCGGCGGCGCACAGGTAAATGATCTTTTTCATCTCTTTTGTTATTTAGGTTTGTTAATAGGTTTCCCATTGCTTTGCAAAGATACATACTTTTGCCGCAAAACAAACAGTTTGGCATCTTTGCGATCAATCTGAATTTCCTTTTTCACCTTATTTATATATTGTGCGAGTCCGGAATGAAAAAACCTTAATTCTGATGCGGGCATGGCCTGGCATCGCATCTGCCATTCCGGGCGTTTTGCCTGCGATTTTGTCGCCTGCCGCGCCGCGTTCCTCCATGCGCGCACGGCGTTTCCTCCGTACTGCACCGCCCGCGCTCCGCGCGTGCGTGGAGGAAACGCCGGGCAGGCATCTCCCGCCCGGCATTCTTTAGGGCAGTTTCCTTGCCATCGCGCCATATATCTTCCTTTCTTTCAGCCTGCAATCGTTTGCGCTGATTGGGCGGGCGATTTTGTGCCCGGCCCAATCTATCCAAGCACAATATCCGATACATTTGCTTCGTCATGTTGCGTGCGCTAATGAAAACAGCCACAGCCTGATGCCGCGGAAGAGCCGTCTTTCGCGGGAGTTGTAGTAGTCAAATATATTGTTAACTTAAAAATTAGATGCATGAAGCAAGTTAATCTTAGAATCAGCAGCATGATTCTTACCCTCTTGTTTGGGGCGTTCTTGTGTGTGGGCGCTTATGCACAGCAGGTCTCGGTGAAAGGCCACGTGGTGGACGGCACCGGATACGAAGTGATAGGCGCGAATGTTGTGGAGAAAGGCAATCCGGCCAATGGCTGTATTACAGACCTCGATGGCAACTTTACAATAAATGTTCCGGAAGGCGCCATCCTCCAGATTTCCTTTATCGGATACAAGACGGTGGAAGTGGAGGCCGCTCCCACCGTCGTTGTTACGCTGCAAGACGATGCCGCGTTGCTCGACGAGGTGGTTGTCATCGGTTACGGTTCGGTGAAGAAGAGCGACTTGAGCGGTTCGGTCGTCGCCATTG
>CAYSIQ010000104.1:0-4857 GCA_964431195.1 uncultured Bacteroides sp. | reverse complement strand
CCATCGGCACGCCCATTCCCAACGGAGCAGCAGCCCCGCGAGCCACAGGGCAAGCGGTCCGGCCGACAACGCGGGCGGGGCAGCCGTGCTCCCCGTGCCCGGAGGCGTGATACGAGGTTTCGCATACGACGGCAGGGGAGAGCTTGTCCGGGAGATGCCGCCCGCCGGCGCGCGCGGCATGCGGGCGCCGCAATCACTGCACGGCTTTTGCAGCAGTGCTGCACGGCTTTTGCAGCGACGCTGCACGGCTTTTGCAGGAGCGCTGCACGGCTTCTGCAGGAGTGCTGCACGGCTTTTGCAGAGACGCTGCACGGCTTCTGCAGCGGAGGCGGGCTCCGCATGCGGGCGGCAATGTGATCCCGAACACGCGCAAGGGCGCTTCGCATGCCTTCGTCCCCTGTCCGTTGCAGGGCGGGATTCCGCCCGCGTAAAAAAAAGAGGACGTTCCGCCCTGTCCGGGAACGTCCTCCGCTTTGCGGGCGCATGGCTTTTTTTTAATCTACCACAATCGGCTTATAGCGCGGCACCAGCAACTTCATGATGCACCACCCGATGAGGTAGGCTACGGCGCAGATGCAGAATATGATCATATAGCCGGCGGGCTTCCCTTCAAATCCCAATGCTTCCATCGGCATTTGCGTGACGGCGCCGCCCAGTTCGTGGACCTTTTGCACCATGAGCCGGGTCATCTCGTTCAGGCGCAAGGTCTGGTCGGGAGCCAGCAGGGGAGCGTTGGCGAGGCTTTCAATGACGTTGCGCGAGATTTCGTACGTCTCGCCGCCGTAGGTGAATTGGCCGGCCGCGTATGTGAACAGGCTGCCCGAGCCTTTGTTGATGAGGAACGAGCCCACGCCGCCGGCCATGCCTCCCAAGCCGGTGATGGTGGCCACGGCATTGTTGGGGAACATGTCGCCCACTACCGAATAGATGTTGGCCGACCACGATTGGTGCGCCGCCCCCAAGATGCCGATGATGATCACGGCGAACCATGCCGAAAGGAAGTAATTGCTGAGCGGCTGCGCCGCGATGCCCAGCAGGGGGAACAACGCGAAGACGAACATGGCCTGCATGCGCGCGGCATAGGGATTCTTGCCGGTCTTGTTGATGATTATGGTCGGAAGCTTGCCGCCGTAGATGGAGAGCATGGTGAGCGCGTAAAGCACGAAGATGAGGATCTGCGCGATGCCCGTGTCAGATGAATAGCCGAACACGTCCGACAGGTAGGCCGGCGTCCAAAACAGGAAGAACCACCACACGCCGTCTGTCATGAACTTGCCCACGGCGAAAGCCCATGCCTGCGGGTATTTGAGGCATTGCGCGAACGAGAGCTTCTTTTCCTCTTTCTTCCCGGGAGCGGTCTCCGCCGCTGGTTCGGCGCGCTGCCCGGTTACCTTGTCTTGTTCGATGTAAGCCAGCTCGGCGGCGTTGACGTGCGGATTCTCGGCGGGCTTTTTATACATGAACATCCACATGCCCATCCACACGAAGCCCAGCGCGCCGATGACGATGAAGGCCATTTCCCAGCCGTTCCCCCAGCCGATGCGTTGGAAGTAGCCGGCCAGCGAAGGGATAGTCACGGGGGCGACCAGCGCGCCTACCGCGGCTCCTGCATTGAAGATGGAGGTGGCGTATGCCCGGTCTTTCTTGGGGAAGTATTCGGCGGTCACCTTGATGGCGGCGGGGAAGTTCCCGGCTTCGCCAAGCGCCAGGACCACCCGCGCCGCGATGAAGAAGTAAACGCTGGTGATGGCAATCATTTGAGCCGCGTTGCCGGTGGCGGAAATCATCTCGGCGGCGTCGTGGATGCCTGCCACATGCTCGGTGGCCCAGCCGCATACGGCATGGAGGCAGGCGCCTGCGGACCATACGCCGATGGCCCAAAGATAACCTTTCTTGGTGCCTAGCCAGTCGATGAAACGGCCCGCGAACAAGTTGGCTATGGCGTAAATGATGGAGAACACGGCGGTAATGTCGCCGTAGTTGGCATCAGTCCAGTGGAACTCGGGGGCGATAAAGTCTTTCCACGTCAGGGAAAGGACTTGGCGGTCGAGGTAGTTGACCGTCGTGGCGAAAAACAACATGAAGCAGATAGTCCAACGGAAGTTGGTCATCTTGTCCATTGCGCTCTTGTTATTGCTCATGATAGTAGATTTTTTTTGCATCCGTTTTATTTCATGTCTGTGTAATTGATCTTGTCCATATCCCCGTAGTCAAGGTTCTCGCCGGCCATGCCCCAGATGAACATGTAGTTGCTGGTTCCGGCAGCTGCATGGATAGACCATTCGGGCGCCATGATGGCTTGCTCGTTTTTCATCCAGACCAGGCGTTCTTCCTGCGGCTCGCCCATGAGGTGGCAAACCATGTTGCCGGCCGGTACGTTGAAGTAGAAATAGGCTTCGATGCGGCGGCTGTGGGTGTGGGCCGGCATGGTGTTCCATACGCTGCCGGGCTTCAGCTCGGTCAGTCCCATTTGCAGCTGGCAGGGGCCTTCTTCCAGTACATTGTTCACGATTAGCTGGTTGATGACACGGTCGTTGCTTTCTTCCATCTTGCCGGCGGGGAACGAGTTGGCTTTCAGCGAGCCTTCGCGCCCGTCGATAGTGATGAGTTGCGTCTTGTAAGCCTTGTGGGCAGTGGCCGAGTTGATGTAGAACTTGGCCGGATTGGAGGCGTCTTTGCTCTTGAACGCCACTTTCTCGTTGCCGCTCCCTACGTAGAGGGCTTCCTTGAAGTCCAGCGTGTATTCTTTGCCGTCCACGGTCACGGTGCCTTCGCCGCCGACGTTGATGACGCCCAGTTCCCTGCGTTCCAGGAAGTATTTGGCTTTCAGCGGGTCGATGGTTTCCAGCGCCAGCTCTTTCTGCACCGGCATGGCGCCGCCGAAGATGAAGCGGTCATACATGGAGTAAGTAACGTTGATTTCATCGGGTACCATCACTTTTTCCATCAGGAAGCTGCCGCGCAGGCGGTTCGTGTCATAGGCCTTGACATCTTGCGGGTTGCAGGCTGCCTGCATCGTGTAATTTACTTGGGCAGAAGCCGTAGCGGCCGCAACGCCCAGCATCATTGCAATAGCAAATCTTTTCATACTGTTTCGTTTTATATTTAGTTAATTTGTAATTATCGGGAGAATTATTCTTTTCCGGCTGCATGGGCGGCCTCTTTTTGGAACTTGATGATGGCGCGGCGGTTCCACCACATCAGGAAACCGGTGCCGGCGGCCAGCACGGCTGCTCCCACGTACTTGAATGAGTAGGTGAGGTGGAAAATAGCCCACGAGAAAATGCTCGACGCGAAGTCCAATGCCCCTCCCTCGAACCCGTCGGGGATTTTCAGCGCGCCGTCGGGGCTGCCTTTGTTTACGGTCGTGTTGTATGCATCCTGGGCGGCTTGGGTGAAGTGGGGAGCCAGGTCGGTGACGAGATACAGGCCGACAGTCAGTGCCACCAGGCCGATGATGAACGACTTCAGCACATTGCCTTTGGTTATAGGCAGCACCAGCGGGAACACGTAGAACATCCCCGCCAGCGAAGCCAGCGGAAGGAACTGGTTGCCCGGCAGGACAACGGCCAGCAGGATGGTGACCGGGATAAGCAGCAACGACACCACCAGCGTAGTGGGATGCCCGATTACCAACGCCGGGCTCATGCCGATGTTCAGGCCGATAGCGCCCTTGAACTTGCGGGCAATCATTTCGCGGGTAGCATCGGAGATGGGCTTCAATCCTTCAATGAACAGCGAAGTGATGCGCGGGATGAGTTCCATCACGGCGCCCATCTTGATGCCGAGCTCCAATATATAAGGGATGCGCCCGACCAGCTCTTCCCCGCTGCCGCACGACAGCGCGGCGATGGCGCAGCCGATGAGAACGCCGAGGAAAAGGGGCTCGCCCATCAGGCCGAACTTCTTCTTCATCCCTTCGGCATCAATATACAACTTGTCGAAACCGGGGATCTTGTCCAGCACCTTGTTGATGGCCACGGCGAAAGGAATGAAACCCGCGCAGAACGGTTGCGGGACGGATATGCCCTCCATGCCGGGATAGAACGACTGGAACTTTTTGGCCGTATAGTCGGCGGCAACCAGCGTGATGATGTAGCAGATGACGGCGGCGAAGAAACCCCACAGGATGCTGTGGCTGGCAAAGTAAACCACCGCGCCGATGAAAGCAAAGTGCCAGTAGTTCCAAAGGTCGATGTTGACCGTGCGCGTGGTCTTGGTCAACAGCATCAGGATGTTGACACCCAAGCAGACCGGGATGATGAACGCGCCCACCGACGTGTTGTAAGCCACGGACGCTGCCGCCGGCCAGCCCATGTCGAACACTTTCAGCTGGAGGCCGTAGATTTCCACCACCTTGTTGAGTGCCGGCCCAAGGCTGCTGGTCAGCAAGGCCGTCACGATGGACAGACCCACGAAGCCGACACCTACCAAAAGGCCGCTCTTCAATGCCTTTCCGAACTTGATCCCGATACATACCCCCAGGATCGTGAAAATAATAGGCATCATCACTGCTGCCCCTAACCCGATGATGTAACTAAACACTTGTTCCATTTCGCTTTCTCAGTTTTTTTAGACGGTTATGTTATTGCTCATGAATGTTTGCCTGCGGGGGGATAGGCTTGTCTTCGGATTGTGCGCCGCCTTGCGGCAGGGAACATGCCGCGCCTTCTCTCCTCCCGGTTTGCTTTTGTCGGCTTCAAAATTAAGGCATTTCCCCGATTAATGCAACTTGAATGACATAATAATTAAAAAAAGGCGTTCCATCGCCGGCATCCGGAAAGCTGTAGAGTCCAATAGTAATGCGAAGTTATGTTGTTAGTTCGAAGAAGCAGAGTTTTGGCGTTTCGAAGTTGA
>CAYSIQ010000103.1:0-5454 GCA_964431195.1 uncultured Bacteroides sp. | reverse complement strand
CCTATAATATCATTTAAATGGAAAATGCATTCCCGCAAATCTTGCGATATAAGATCGATAGAGAGGCCGAAAGATAAGCCTTCTTGCACACGGCGTATAAATATTAGTGCACGATTGAGGGCTTCATAATGGCGGGCATTGGTAACAATAACATCATTAACTTGTAAATCGGGTATTGCGGCAATCTTTACCAAAAGGGCTTGCAGGCAATTGATATTCAGCCGCTGCTTGGCCGAAATTTCCACAACGTTCCTTAACTCTGGAGGAAAAGAGATGGCAGGCGAGTCCTGCAAGTCACACTTATTGAGGGCAACAATGACTTGTTTGCCTTTGAGACAGGAAGCCACTTGCCGGTAGAAAGCCCGGAAATTTGCTTCTGTACGAGTCTTGTCGCATACGAGGATGACTATTTCAGCTTTGCCGATGGCGCGAAAGCTACGCTCTACTCCTAATGCTTCAATGGCATCGCGGGCTTGACGAATGCCGGCAGTGTCGATGAAACGAAAGGGGATACCCTGTATGGTTATCATGTCTTCGATAATGTCGCGGGTGGTGCCATGTATGTCGCTCACAATGGCGCGGTCTTCATTCAAAAGGGCATTGAGCAGGGTGGACTTGCCAACATTGGTTTCGCCAATGATGGCTACGGGAATGCCGTTCTTGATGGCGTTGCCGGCACTAAACGAGTCAACCAAATGGGCGATGAAACTTTCTATTTGCGTTGCGAGGGCTTGCAATTCCGCGCGGTCGGCAAATTCCAACTCTTCATGGTCTGAGAAGTCCAATTCCAACTCGATGAGTGAGGTGAGGTGAAGCAGCCGGTCACGGAGTTTCCTCAATTCACGGCTGAAGCCACCGCGCATCTGATTCATGGCAAGACGATGCGCCGCTTCCGAGGAAGATGCGACGAGGTCTGCCACAGCTTCGGCCTGGCTCAAATCCATTTTCCCGTTTAGGAAAGCACGTTGGGTAAATTCGCCGGGGGCGGCAGTACGGCATCCGTGCCCGATAAGGAGTTGCATCACTTGCTGCAAGATATAGGCAGAGCCATGGCAGGATATTTCAGCCGCATCCTCCCCCGTATAGGAATGGGGAGCATGGAACAAGCTTATCAATACCTCGTCGATGATTTCGTTTTTGTCGTTATGGATATGGCCGAAAGCAAGCGTATAAGCTTTGCGCTCTGGCAAAGCGGCGGAAGAACCTACCGGAGTGAAGATGCTGTCGGTTATTGTAATTGCTTCCGGGCCGGAAACACGGATTATGCCAATGGCTCCTCCTTGGGCAGTGGCGATGGCGCAGATGGTATCATTCGCATCAATCTTCATGCTGCTATATTCTTTCCAATACGGTCTCTATCAGTGCGTCAATGGTGTTTTTATAGTTTGTGTCGGTCTCATGAGCCAAGCGGTTGGCTATGACCATGCAGACCGTGGTGGCAAAATGCCCCATCAGCCGTGAAAGGCCGGCTATGGCAGAACTCTCCATTTCGAAGTTGGTGATGCGGCGCCCTTGATATTCAAACGCTTCGATCTTTGAGTTTTGGTCAGGGTCAGCCAAAGGGAGGCGAAGCTCACGGCCTTGCGGCCCGAAAAATCCGTTGGCGGAAATGGTAATGCCACGCGCCATGTCCTTGCCGGCAATGCGTTCCGCCAGCTCCGGATGCGCATGTACGGCATAGAGGGCAGGAGCGCAAAGATGGCCTGTCCAGCCCATGTGATTTAGGAAAGCGCGCTCCAAAGGGAGGTCGCACACGGCATCCCGCCCGGCATAAAAGTTCAGCACGCCGTCAAAGCCAATCGATATTTCCGAGCAGACATATGTGCCTACCGGCGTATCGGGTTGAAGCCCGCCGCAAGTGCCGATGCGCACAAGCTCGAGGCGGCGCAGGCTTCCTTTTTCCTCACGTGTCCGGAAATCGATGTTGGCCAAGGCATCCAATTCGTTAAGCACAATATCAATGTTGCCGCAGCCTATGCCTGTGGAGGCCACGGTAACGCGTTTCCCGCCATACAGGCCGGTGACGGTGTGAAATTCGCGGCTTTGCACATCGCATTCGATCCCGGCCAGATGGCGCGCCACAAGGCTGACACGCCCGGGGTCGCCCACCAGGATGACTTTGTCTGCCAGCCATTCGGGAAGGACGTGAAGATGGAAAACGCTTCCGTCTTCGTTGACGATAAGTTCGGACGGGGCAAAATATTTGCTCATGTTGCAACACAGGTTTTTATGGAGCCATGCCGTTATGGAGCCGGCCGTTTATTTGGCCGGCGGATTGGCGGCGCCCGGCGCGGGGCGCGCGATGGTTTCGCGCATCGTGGTGTCGGCTTCGATATTCTTTATCCGATAGTAATCCATGATGCCCAAGTTGCCGCTGCGGAAGGCTTCCGCCATCGCTTTGGGGACTTCGGCTTCTGCTTCGATTACTTTGGCCCGTGCTTCCTGCGCCTTGGCTTTCATCTCCTGTTCGGTCGCTACGGCCATGGCGCGGCGTTCTTCGGCTTTGGCCTGCGCGATGTTCTTGTCGGCGTTGGCCTGGTCCATTTGCAGGGCTGCGCCGATGTTCTTGCCTATATCGATGTCGGCGATGTCGATGGAGAGGATTTCGAATGCTGTCCCGGCGTCGAGCCCCTTGTATAGAACGAGCTTGGATATGGAGTCGGGGTTTTCAAGCACTTGTTTGTGGCTTTCCGAAGAGCCGATGGACGAGACGATGCCTTCGCCTACGCGCGCCAGCACGGTGTCTTCGCCGGCTCCGCCCACCAGCTGGCGGATGTTGGCGCGCACCGTCACGCGCGCCTTGGCTATCAGCTGGATGCCGTCTTTGGCGACGGCGGTTACGGGGGGGGTGTCTATGACTTTCGGGTTGACCGACATCTGCACGGCTTCAAACACGTCGCGCCCCGCCAGGTCTATGGCCGTGGCCATCTGGAAAGGGAGCTCGATCCGCGCCTTAGAGGCGGAGACCAAGGCATGCACCACTTTCTCCACGTGCCCGCCTGCCAGGTAGTGGGCTTCCAGCTCGTCGCGGGTGATGTTGCTCAGGCCTGCCTTGTGGGCTTCGATGAGTCCCGGCACAATGACGTAAGGCGGGACGTTACGGATCCGCATCAGGAAGAGCTGGACTAATGAGATGTTCACGCCTGAGACCTTGGCGGACAGCCACAGGAAGAAAGGCACGTAGTGGAAGAACACTGTCAGGAAAATGATGGCCCCGACAACGACAAAGGCAATGAGAGAAATGCTCATGATGGATAAATGATATAAAAGGTGAATAATGGCGTGGTTACTGTTTCTTCCTCTCTACCATGATGGTTCCGCCGACGATGCGGCTCACCGTGACGGGAGTCTTTTCGTCCAGGAAGCCGTCTTCCGACTTCACTTCCACGATTTTGCCCTCGATGTCCGCGTAGCCGATCAGGGCGAGGCGCGTGGTCGTGACGCCGCTGTCGCCCGGGCGCACCTGCAATTCCGCGCTGCGGTCTATTTGAGAATCAATCCTCTGCTGCAGGGCGAGGTTGTCCAGCGTCTTTGAGCGTATGAACCATACGATGCTGCCGGCGCAGGCCGCGACGGAGACGAGAATGGTGATGACGCCTCCGCCTGTCCCGATGGCGGAAAACGCGTAGTAGCAGGCGCAGACGAAGCCGCCCGCCGCCAGGATGCCCGCGACGGTGACGCCGGGCAGCAGGAACAATTCCGCCAGAAGCAGGACGACGGCGATGAATATCAGCAAGGCGATGATGAATATGTCCATAATTGCGTATGTGTGTGTGTGTTTGATTGCGTCAGGGGTTGTCCTTCAGTCCCGCTTCCTGGGTGCGCGCCAGCGCCGCCAGCCGCTCCAGCTCGCCGCCCAGCCGGCGGGCGCGTTCTTCCAGGCCGAGTATCGAGGGGGAGATGTCGTTCTGCCTTTGCGGTCCGGCGTGGAGGTATTCCGCGCGCAGGGCTTCCAGCTTGCGCTCGGCCTGCCTGAGGTCTTCCTGGCATGAGCGGTACTTGGTGAAGCTCTCCTTGGCCTGCGCCGAGCGGAAGTCGCCCAGGCTGTGGTAAACCGTCTTGTCGTTGACGACGAAGCTGAACTCGTATTCGCGGGGGGCTTCCGCCTTTCCCTCCCGCAGCTCTTCCAGCCGCCGCCGGGCTTCTTCCGGCGCGCCGGAGGCCGGAGCCGTCTCGCCGATGGACTGCAGGCTGGCGAGCCGCCTCAGCCGGTCTTCGGGGACGCCCTCGAAGTCGTACGCTTTCCTGGAGGCGTTGGGGACGAAGACGTAAATGCACACTTTCCCCTCGGGCTGGCGGCGGTCCGAGGCGAACCATCCCAGGTTGGCGTACTCGTCGATGACGTACATGTAGTCGTTGCAGGGGGAGTTGAACGGCATGCCTATGTTCTCGGGGGCCAGGTAGGCGCCGCTGCCCGTGTTGTAGCGGGTGACGAAGATGTCGTATCCTCCCAAGGAGCCCGCGCCGTCGGCCGCGTAATAGAGGGTCACGCCGTCGGTCATCATGTACGGGTAGCCGGCGTTCTCCCCTTCGCCCGCGACGCCCGGCAGGGGGGCTCCCGGGCTCCAGCCGCCTTCCTCGCGGCGGCTCGCCACGATGGTCAGGGTGCTGTCCGCCTGCGGCCGCGCGTAGTAGAGGTCGGTCCCCAGCTCGGTCTCGTAGACGATGCCCGCCGTCTTCCGGCCGGTCTTGAAGTAGGCGTCGTACATGAACAGCTTGCCGGCCTCCGGGCTGATCTTGTAGGCCGAAAGGAAGTCGTCCTTGTCGGCCACCACGCTGTCTATCACGCATGTTTCTTCCACCCCCCTCATCAGCCGCGCGCCCGTCCGGCTTTTCTCGAGCAGCGCTTCCGCCTCGTCCGAGGGGCGCTTGCGCCGTTTCAGCTCGGCGATGTAGCTTTCGTAGACTTCGACGGCGTCGTCGAAGCGGTAAGCGGCATGGTACGCCTGCCCCAGGTAGAGCTGCCCGCCGGGGACGCGCCTGCGGACGGCCGCCTCCAGGGGGGGCACCGCCGCGGCCGCGTCGCCGGTCTTCAGGCAGCAGACGCCGTACCACAGGCTGTAGTTGCCGTTGGCCGGCTGCGATTGCGCCAGGCGCCGGAACGCGGCCTTGGCTTCCCCGTATTCGCCCTTGTCGTACAGCGCGCGGGCCTGGGCCAAAGTCTGGGAACGCCCGCCCGCGGCGGCCATGGCAAGGAAAAGGAGCAGGAATATGCGTTTGTCCATCGTCTTCATGTCGAGCTTGGATTAATCGGATTAATCGCCTCCAAAGTTACGGAACTTTTTTTGATCCGGCAAATGTCGCGGCCTGATTAAGCGGGCGCGGGGCGCGGGCGCGGCCGTTTTGTAAGGATAAATTACCGTCCCGGGGAGGCTTCCGGAGCCCCCCTTCCGGGGCCTTTCCCGCCGGGCGCGGAGGCCGCTTCCCGGGCGCGGGGGCTCCCCGCCGGGAGGC
>CAYSIQ010000102.1:0-5601 GCA_964431195.1 uncultured Bacteroides sp. | reverse complement strand
TGCCGCGCGCGGGCGGCCGCCGCATTATGTTATAAGACATACTTTTAAATTTGGCAGTTACCTCGAAAGGGGGCTATATTTGCGGCGTTATCCTAAAAACAATCTTTTTACCTTAGAAGAAACTAATACCTATTGAGAACTTGAAAGGAGGCTTTGTGAAAAGCTTCCTTTTCGTTTGCATGCCCCCGCCGCCCCGCCGGGGCGCAGATTCCGGGGGGAAAAGCGGGCGGGTGTCGGGGAAAAGCCTTATTTTTGCCCCCGGCCGGGAAAGGGCGCGGCCCGCCCCGGCCCTTATGTGAAACCATTAACCATATTACGTATCATGTTTTCCGGAATTGTAGAAGAATGCGCCACGTTGGTGGCCATGGAGAAAGAGCGGGAGAACGTGCACTTCACGTTCCGTTGCTCGTTTGCCGGCGAGTTGGGAATCGACCAGAGCGTGTCGCACAACGGCGTCTGCCTCACCGTGGTGGGCAAGTCGGCGGGGACGTACACCGTCACGGCCATGAGGGAGACCCTGCTCCGCTCCAACCTGGGCCTGCTGGAGGCGGGCGACGAGGTGAACGTGGAGCGCAGCATGCGGATGGGGGGGCGCCTGGACGGGCACATCGTGCAGGGGCATGTGGACTGCACCGCCACGTGCGCCGGCGTGGAGGACGCCGGGGGAAGCTATTACTTCGCTTTCCGCTACCCCTTTGACAGGGAGATGGCCGGGCGCGGCTACCTGGCGGTGGACAAGGGCTCGATCGCCGTGAACGGCGTCAGCCTCACGGTGTGCGACCCCGCCGACGGCGCGTTCCGCGTGGCTGTCATCCCTTACACGTACGAGCGCACCAACTTCCACTCCGTCCGCGAGGGCAGCGTGGTGAACATCGAGTTCGACATCATCGGCAAGTACGTCAGCCGCCTTGCCCTGTACCGGCAGGGCGGCCCGCGCGGGCTGGCGCGGAAAGGGAAAGCAGCCGGCCTGTAAGCCGGGTTCTGTCGAGGCCTGCCATTTATCTCCGCTGCCTGTCGCCAGGCAGCTCTAGCGGTCTACCCTCCGGCATGGGGCGAGCAACCCTCGTCGGCGCCGGTTTACATGACCTTGCAACTCCTAAGGTGCACGGCCTTTGTGTCGCCACAAAGCCGGTGGGCTCTTACCCCGCCTTCTCACCCTTGCCCCCGCCGGCTTCCGCAAGCCCTTGGAGGCGGTTGTTTTCTTCTGCACTGCTCCGCCCTCGCGGGCGGCTTTCTGTTAGGAAGTAGGATGCTCTGTGTTGCCCGGACTTTCCTCCCGCGCGCGGGGCGCGGGCGGCAGGCCGGCCGGCTGCTTTCGCGAGGGGCAAAGGTATGATATTTTTCCCGATAAGCTATTTCGGAGGCAGGGGAAAATTTCGTAGCTTTGCCGCCGCAACCAATTCCGATTGTCCCATGAGCTTGTTAAAAAGAATGGCCTTGGCGTCGCTTCTCGCTTTGAGCCTTGCTTCCCGCGCGCAGGGCGGGGCAGGGGACGGGGGCATGCTGCCTGCCGATGTGCGGCAGCTGTCCGACAGCTTGAAGCAGCGCTACGCCCCCGACCCGAGGGTAGCCCTGTTCGACGTGGAGTATTTCTGTGCCGGGCGCGTCCTCATGGTGCGGGGCGTTACCACTTCGTCGCAGGCTAAGGCCGCTTTGCTGCATGGCTTGCAGGGGCGATATGCCGTGACCGACTGCCTGAAGCTGCTGCCTGACACCGCCGCCCTGGAAGGGCAGGTGCATGGCGTCGTTTCCCTTTCGGTCTGCAACCTCCATGCCGCTCCCGACTTCGCTTCCGAGATGGTGTCGCAAGCCTTGCTGGGCACGCCCGTGCGGGTGTTGCAATGCGATGGCTGGTACCGCGTCCAGACCCCCGACCGTTACATCGCCTGGGTGCACCGCGCCGCCATCCGCCTGATGGGCGAGGCGGAGCTGGAAGCATGGAACCAAGCCCCCAAGTTGGTCGTGACCTCTTCTTGCGGGACGGTATATGCCCGTCCCGACGCGGGCGCGCAGCCCGTTTCGGATGTCGTGGCCGGCAACCGGCTGAAATTAGAGGGCGAAAAGGGGCGCTTCTACCTCGTTTCTTATCCCGATGGGCGGAAAGGCTACCTGCACAAGTCGCAATGCCTGCCCGAAAGGCAGTGGCGCGCCTCGTTGCAGCAAAGCCCCGCGGCCATCCTGCAGACGGCCAACGGGCTGACGGGCGTGCCTTACCTTTGGGGAGGCATGTCCTCCAAGGGCATTGATTGCAGCGGCTTCGTGCGGGCGGTGTTTTATATGCACGACATTATCCTTCCCCGCGATGCCTCCCAGCAGGCTCGCGTGGGCAACCGCATCGACATCGCCGCCGACTTCTCCAATTTGCAGCCGGGCGACCTTCTTTTCTTCGGCCGCAAGGCTACCTCGGAGCAGGAAGAACGTGTGGTGCATGTCGGCATTTACGCGGGCGATGGCTGTTTCATCCATTCGCAGGGCGATGTGCATGCCAGCAGCCTGAACCCGGCCGACCCCTTGTATGATGCCTTTAATCGGGAGCGTTTGCTTTTTGCCGCCCGCGTGCTGCCATATATAAATAAGGTGGAAGAAGTGAGCACGACGCTCACCAACCCTTTTTACCGATAGGACAACATTAGATATGTCAACTAAACTATATCAGGAAACCATGCAGACCCGACGAACTTTCTTAAAAACAGCAACGCTTGCCGCAGCCGGCTCGGCGTTGCTGGCCGATAACCTTTTGGCAGGCGAATCAACTTCGCTGCCGCTTTTTAATGTCAACCGTTCCGGCACAAAGCCGCGGATGCGGTTGCGCTTTTTCCCCTACGAGCTGAAGCTGCGGCATGTCTTCACCGTGGCCACCTATTCGCGGACTACCACGCCCGACGTGCAGGTCGAGATAGACTACGACGGCATGACCGGATACGGCGAAGCCTCCATGCCCCCTTATCTGGGGCAGACGGTGGAGAGTGTGACGGCATTCTTGCAGCGGGTGGATTTGTCGCAATTCGATGACCCTTGTTGCTTGGATGACATTTTGTCATACATTGACAGCCTTTCGCCAGGCGACACGGCGGCCAAGGCGGCGGTAGATATTGCCTTGCACGACCTTGCAGGCAAGTTGCTTCAGGCTCCTTGGTACCGCATTTGGGGGTTGAATCCTGCCGAAGCCCCTTCTACCACCTTTACCATCGGCATCGACACGGCCGACGTGGTGCGTGCCAAAACCCGCGAATGCGCCTCCTTATATAATATATTAAAGGTGAAACTGGGACGTGACAACGACAAGGAGATGATTGAAGCCATCCGCTCCGTCACCGATTTGCCGTTGGTTGTCGATGCGAACCAGGGCTGGACAGACCGCAGCCAGGCTCTCGACATGATTCATTGGCTGCGCGAACATGGCGTGGTGATGGTGGAGCAGCCCCTGCCTGTAAGTCGCTTGGATGATACGGCATGGATTACCGAACGTAGCCCCCTGCCTGTTTTTGCCGATGAGTCGGTGCAACGGTTGAAAGATGTCCTCGCATTGAAAGGAGCATTTTCGGGCATCAACATTAAGCTGATGAAGTGTACCGGCATGCGGGAGGCATGGAAAATGCTCGCCTTGGCTCGGGCGTTGGATATGCGGGTGATGGTGGGCTGTATGACAGAGACTTCCTGCGCATGCTCGGCGGCCGCGCAACTTTCGCCTGCCGTGGATTTTGCCGACCTCGATGGCAATCTTTTGATTACCAATGACCGCTTTCGTGGCATGACGGTAGAGCACGGCAAAATCACGTTGCCTGACAGGCCCGGCATCGGAGTGGTAAAGATATGAGCCGGCGGCGCAGCCATGCTGAAATGTTAAATGGCAGTATTCGTGCATAAATGCTAAAATGGCAGGCCGGGCGGTTAACCCCTGTTAAGTTAGAAAGGTGCTCTGTTAAAAGAGAACAAAAATATATGACAATCGGAATAAGTGAACGTTTTTTGTCGTTATTTTAACGCCGAAAGGTTAAACAACCCGTGAAGATTAACATTTTAATAAAGGTTTAATAAAGGAATACAAGTATGAATAAGACAATGAAAATCGTCGTGGGAGTGGCTGGATTGGCTCTCCTTAGTGCAGGAGTTGCAGGCGTAACTGCTTATAAGGTGTTGCAGAACAAGCAACGTTCCATGGCTTTTGACCAATTATTCCAGCAGAATCCCAATAATCTGAAGTTAGCCGCATTCGATGCAGGCAATGCACAGCCCGTTGACCTGACTCAGGCCGCAGAGATCTCTGTGCATGCCGTGGTACATATCCGTTCCACTCAGTTGGGAAAGACGGAAACCGTGCAGACAATGCCCGACATCTTCGACTTCTTTTTCGGAGACCCGCGCGGGCAACAGCGTCAAATCCAGACACAGCCCCGTGTAGGGTTCGGATCGGGTGTCATTATTTCAAAAGACGGTTATATCGTGACCAACAACCACGTTGTGGAAGGCGCCGATGAAATCACCGTAAAGCTGAATGATGAGCGTGAGTTTAAAGGCCGTGTTATCGGCACAGATCCCGACACCGACTTGGCACTGTTGAAGATTGAAGGCGATGATTTTCCTACACTGCCTGTGGGCGACTCCGATGCCTTGAAAGTAGGTGAGTGGGTATTGGCCGTAGGAAACCCTTTCAGTCTTAGCTCTACCGTGACCGCAGGTATTGTCAGTGCCAAGGCACGTACCATATCCACGCCGGCGAGCGGTGGGCAGGCTGCCACTATTCAATCGTTCATTCAAACTGATGCCGCCATCAACCAGGGTAACAGTGGTGGCGCTTTAGTAAATGCCAAGGGCGAACTGGTCGGCATTAATGCCATGCTTTATTCGCCTACCGGCAGCTATTCGGGTTATGGATTTGCCATCCCCACCAGCATCATGAAGAACGTAGTGGCCGACTTGAAGCAATACGGTGCCGTGCAGCGCGCATTGCTCGGCATTAAAGGCTCAGACCTTTCTACCGACTTGCAGATGAACGAGAAACAAATTGAGGCCATCAAGGACAAGGCCAAAGAATTAGGCGTGACGGAAGGCATCCTGGTTGGTGAAGTGGTAGATGGCGGTTCAAGTGCCGGCATTCTGAAAGAAAATGATGTCATTACCAAGATAGACGGCAAAAATCTTCACAAGTTCAGCGATTTGCAGGAAACTTTGGCTCAGCATCGCCCCGGCGACAAGGTGAAACTGACCATTATCCGCGATAAGAAAGAGAAAGAAATTACCATTACACTGAAAAACTCGCAGGGCAACACCAAGGTAGTGAAGAACAGAGGCACGGAGATCCTCGGTGCTGCTTTCCAGCCTGTCAGTGAGGAACTGAAGAAGCAGCTTAACTTAGGGTATGGCTTGAACGTGACAGGCGTGACCGATGGCAAAATGAAAAATGCAGGCATTCGCAAAGGTTTCATCATTCTGAAAGTGAACGGGCAGTTGATGAAATCGGTAGATGACATGGAATCTGCTTTGAGGGAAGCCAACCAGTCACCAGACCAAGTATTGTTCATTTCAGGCATATTCCCCTCTGGCAAACGCGCAAGCTATGCCGTAAGCCTGATGGATGAATGACAAGCCGGAATAATAGCC
>CAYSIQ010000101.1:0-5748 GCA_964431195.1 uncultured Bacteroides sp. | reverse complement strand
CTTCTTGTTGTAAGGACAAGAATACTTGCAGGTTTATCAAAGGGAAATAGAGACTAATTTATTATAAGCTGTTCGATGGTATTCTATGCGGATAGTTAATCATTATAGCTTAAACCGCTTCTTTATTAATCAAACAAACTTCTGAATTTTTTGAATATCTTTTCTTTTACGGGAGTGCCGGGCGCAAAATTATCAGACTTCTGCATTTCTTCCAGACATTTTTTCTCTTCTTTGCTTAAGGTTTCCGGCACGTATATGCTGACGTTTACCAGCAAATCGCCGATTGAGCCATATCCGCTCGGGGCAGGCAATCCCTTACCCCGCAGGCGAAGTATCTTGCCGGGTTGCGTGCCTGGGTCTATTTTCACTTTCACATGCCCGTCTATCGTCGGCACTTCCACGGTGCCGCCTAAAGCTGCGGTGGGGAAGTCAAGCAGGAGATTGTATACCACGTCATTGCCATCGCGCACCAGTTCCTTATCCGGTTCTTCTTCTACCAAAATAAGCAGATCGCCCGGCACGCCGTTATGCTTTCCGGCATTCCCTTTCCCGTTCATGGAAAGCTGCATGCCTTCAGCCACACCGGCAGGGATATGCACTGACACCACTTCTTCGCCATAGACAATGCCCTCGCCGGCACATTCCTTACACTTATGCCTGATGATTTTACCCTCACCACCACATGCGGGACATGTAGCGCGGGTCTGCATCGTACCCAGGATGGTTTGCTTGGCGCGAATCACCGTGCCCGTACCGCGACAGGTCGAACAAGTTTCACTGCCCGCCCCATCCTCGGCGCCGGTACCGTGGCAATGCGAACAGGGGACATATTTTTTCAGCTTGAATTTCTTATCCACTCCGCTGCCTATTTCTTTCAATGTCAGCTTTACTTTTACACGCAAGTCGGAACCCCGGTAACGGCGTACTTGGGATGCTTCGCCATACCTGCCACCAAAGCCGCCGAAACCTCCTCTGCCACCGAAGATGTCACCAAACATAGAGAAGATGTCATCCATTGACATGCCGCCAGAGAATCCGCCAAAGCCTCCCCCGTCGCCAGCAGCGCCACTTACGCCGGCATGGCCAAATTGGTCATAAGGCGCACGCTTTTCGGGGTTGCTCAATACGTCATAAGCCTCGGCAGCTTCCTTAAACTTCTCTTCGGCCTCCTTATCACCGGGATTGCGGTCTGGATGGTATTGGATGGCCTTTTTACGATATGCTTTCTTAATTTCATCGGCAGAGGCTTTCTTGTCTACTCCCAATACTTCATAATAATCTCTTTTCCCCATAGTCGTCTTCCATCTTATTCACCTACCACCACTTTGGCATGTCGAATTACCTTATCATTCAGTGTATATCCCGTTTGCACACAGTCTAAGATCTTGCCCTTTTTATCTTCATCAGGCGCAGGTACCACGGCAATAGCTTCGTGATAATCTGTGTCAAGAGACTTGTCTTTGGTTTCAATTACCTTTACTCCGTTTTGCCCCAATACAGAAATAAACTTGTTGTAGATAAGTTCAACGCCTTTACAGACAGCTTCTACATTCGTACCGTTATCCATGTTCTTCAATGCCCGCTCCAAATCATCCACAATGGGCAGGATGCTGAGAATGCTCTTTTCACTTCCATTCAAAATCAGTTCAGCTTTCTCCTTCAAGGTACGTTTCCGATAGTTATCAAACTCTGCCGACAGGCGCAGGTATTTGTCATGTTGTTCCTCCAGCTTTTTCTCCATTTCTTCCAAGGCATCGCTTTCAGCTGATTTTGGTTCGGAAGCTTCGGTTGCCTTTTCTTCGTCCTGTTTGGCAGCAACATCCTGAGCATCGGCTACAGCAGCCTGCTGCTCGTTCATTTCATCCTTTTTGAGTTCTTTTTCTTTCGGGTCCATATACTTGTCTGTTTATATCCATACGTTAGTCAAGAAGCTGTTTGAATATTCCTTTATTACTTTCTCATCCAAACAATCACTGAAAGCGCACAACAAAAAGTTTGCCAAATAGCATATATCCGGCAATCCGGGCGCAAAGATAATGCTATTATGCCAGATTGACACCATTCAGGCTGCCCTATTCTCCTATCTGCTATCTAACTCGGATCAAGAGTTCCTATTTCCCGCAACACCGATACGGCTTCACTTACCGAAGTAATATCTTTTACCAGCATGCTCCGTTTCCCGTTTAGTTCACGCAGGTCGCAACGCTTGGTATATTTCATCATATAAGCTATGATGCGCCCGAAATCTTGGCTCTGGTAATAAGAGCTTTCGGGATTGCTCACAAAGAAAAGAGTCATTCTCCCCCCTTTCAAGAATACCTTCTCCACGCCCAGCCGTACAGCCAGCCTGCGCAAAGGCGCTATATATAAAAGTTCTTCGGTCTCATGCGGAACCGGCCCGAAGCGGTCTTCCAAACGGGCACGGAAACCGGCCACATCCTTGTCCGATACCAGCCCGTCAAGTTCACGATACAGCAACATGCGTTCACTGCTTCCAGCCACATAATCGGCAGGCAGCAGCAATTCAAGGTCGCTTTCCACTTGGCATTCATCAACATATTGTCCGCTTGGAACTTGCCTGCTGCCATCAGCATCCGGCTGCCCTTGCGCATACAAATCCGCAAATTCATCGTTTTTCAATTCACGCACCGCTTCCGAAAGGATTTTCTGATAAGTCTCATAGCCCAAATCGGCGATGAAACCACTTTGCTCAGCCCCCAGCATATTGCCTGCCCCACGAATATCGAGGTCTTGCATGGCAATGTGTATGCCGCTTCCCAAGTCGCTGAAACTTTCAACGGCTTGCAAACGCCGGCGGGCATCGGGACTAAGCGAAGAGAGCGGCGGGGCAAGCAGGTAACAGAACGCTTTCTTGTTGCTTCGCCCGACACGGCCACGCATTTGATGTAAGTCTGAAAGGCCAAAGTTTTGCGCCTGGTTAATAATAATGGTATTGGCATTGGGGATGTCGATGCCATTCTCGATGATAGTGGTGGCTAGCAACACATCATAATCATAGTTTATGAAGCCTAAGATTATTTTTTCCAGTTCGGCAGGTTCCATTTGCCCATGGCCGACGACGACCCGGCAATCCGGAATGCCCCGTTCAATCAGCGACTTCAACTCGGCCAAACCGGCAATGCGGTTGTTCACAAAGAACACCTGCCCGTTGCGGCTCATTTCGAAGTTGATGGCATCGGAAATCACTTCGGGATTAAAGGTATGCACCTCCGTCTGAATGGGATAACGATTGGGAGGGGGCGTCTGAATGACTGAAAGGTCACGCGCGCCCATCAGTGAAAACTGCAAGGTGCGTGGGATGGGGGTAGCCGTCATGGTAAGGGTATCCACATTTACTTTCATCTGGCGCAACTTCTCCTTGACGCTTACTCCGAATTTTTGTTCTTCATCAATGATGAGCAGCCCCAAGTCCTTAAATTTCACATCTTTGCCCAAAATGCGGTGCGTACCTACCAAGATGTTCACCTCTCCCGCAACCAATCCTTTGACGATATTGCGCGCCTGCGCCGACGTTCTCGCGCGGCTAAGATATTCCACCTCCACAGGCATGCCTTTCAACCGTTCCTTGAACGTTTGGTAATGCTGATATGCCAACACGGTAGTCGGCACCAGCACGGCCACCTGCTTGTTGTCTGCACAGGCTTTGAATGCAGCGCGAATGGCCACCTCGGTTTTCCCGAACCCCACATCGCCGCACACCAGCCTGTCCATGGGGCGTGAACTTTCCATGTCAGCCTTCACCTCGGCAGTCGCCTTGCTTTGGTCAGGCGTGTCCTCGTAGATGAAAGAAGCCTCCAGTTCACGCTGCAAGAAACTGTCGGGGCTGAACTGAAAGCCTTTTTCCTCCCTCCGCTGCGAGTAGAGGCGGATTAAGTCCCGCGCGATGTCTTTAATCTTGGTCTTGGCCCGTTCTTTCAACTTCTCCCAAGCGCCGGTGCCCAGTTTGTTAAGGCGAGGGGCTTCTCCCTCTTTCCCCTTATATTTCGACACCTTATGAAGCGAATGAATGGAGACGAACACCACGTCATCATTCTGGTACACCAACTTCATCACCTCTTGCGTCGTGTTCCCGTTGGGGATGCGCGCCAATCCGGCAAACCGGCCGATGCCGTGGTCGGTATGCACCACGTAGTCGCCCGGCGTAAATTGGTTCAGTTCCTTCAGGCTTAATGCCACTTTTCCGCCACGAGCCTTGTCGCTGCGAAGGCTGTACTTATGGAAACGGTCGAACAGCTGATGGTCGGTATAAACACAAATTTTCAACGTATTGTCCGAGAAGCCTTCGTGAAGAGTACGCTCGACGGCAGTAAACGAAATTTCATCTCCCCGGTCTTCAAAGATGCTGCGGATGCGTTCTGTCTGTTTGTTGCTGTCGCTACATATATACAAGGCGTAGCCTTCCTCTGACTTCTTCCTGAGATGCTCCGCCACCAGGTCGAAATTCTTGTGAAAGACAGGCTGCATGGCAGTGCCAAAAGCCAGGGTCGCATCGGGAGTCCCGGTTGGCTTGTTGCCAAACTCAATGTGCCTGAACTCTGCCGCCTTGCGGGCAAATTCCTCTCCGTCTATCAGTTTGCCGCCAAGCGAGACGAGGCCATTTTCCTCGGACTTCCGCGCCGCCACGGCCTGCGGGGCAAGCGATTCATCGTGTACCGACTGGATGCGTTCGCGCAGCCAGAAAAAATCCTTAAAAGCCAGGACGGCCTCTCGCGGAAGGAAATCGAGAAAGTTGACCATTCCTCCCGCACCTTCCTGCTCCAGGCCGTAGCTCAAATCAGGCACAATGGCGATGCGTTCCTTTTTATCCTTGCTCAATTGAGTCTCCACCTCAAACGTCCGGATGCTATCTACCTCGTCGCCAAAGAAATCAATACGGTAGGGATATTCCGATGAAAAAGAAAACACATCAATGATGCTGCCGCGTACCGCATACTGGCCGGGCTCGTACACGTAATCCACATATTCGAAACCATACGCGCGCAACATTTCGTCCACGAAATCCATGCTCACCTGCTCGCCGGCATGCAACGGCAAGGTTTTATCCTCAAGGTCTTTTTTCGACACCACCTTTTCGGCCAACGCATCCGGATAGGTAACTATGCACAGGCTTTCCCCCGCCTTTTGCAAACGCTCGAGCACTTCCGCCCTCAAAATTTCATTGGCCGAATCCTTTTGCCCATACTTGACGGCCCGCCGGAAAGACGACGGGAAAAACAACACCTTTCCCTCTCCCAAAACCTGGGTCAGGTCATGGTAAAAATATCCCGCTTCCTCCACGTCGCCCAAGACGGGAACAAAGATTTGCCCCTCCCCGCGCTCCACCAATGCCGAGGCATAGAACGAAGCAGCCGAAGCGCACAGCCCGCTGCAGTAGATGGCCTTTGCCTGCGGGTTGCCTATGAGCCGCATCATGGCCTCCACGTTGGGATGAGCGGCATAAATCAGTTGGAGTTCCTTTAAATTCATTTGCTTCGTTCCATTACGCTTGCGAACTTTCACGGTGCAAAAGTATGAAAAAGAAATCAATTATGGCTGTCCGGGAAAGGCTTCATCCTACGCAGGCTCCGGGGATAAGGGAACCGCCCCGAAGAGCGCGAAACGGATGTCATTTGCGCCGCGTTTCCTCCATGCACGCGTAGAGCTTCCGCCGTACTGCACCGCCCGCGCCCCGCGCGTGCATGGCGGAAACGCGGCGCGGCAGGCGACGATTGGCCTGAAGGAGCAAGC
>CAYSIQ010000100.1:0-5786 GCA_964431195.1 uncultured Bacteroides sp. | reverse complement strand
CGGCAATGTATTTATCGTGTTTAGTATAGATGGAGAGATAGCCGATAAAGAAGTCGTGGAACAAATTCGAACTGAAATAGAACGGTTATCAAATTGGACATACTCCGCTTCGGAATCGGGCGACCCTCCGATGGGCAGCCTTCACAAGTCGCCTGATTCCGTAAATAGACCCGTTACATAGGGCGAAGGCATTATCTTCATTGAATCTTGAGCGTCTTCATCATACCCCGTGCAGAGGAAGCTGGATTGGGGGAGACAAAAGGCTGTTCACGGTAAAGGGCCGGGGCAACGCCGCAATATTGCACTTGCCTGTCGGCTCTGCCCAACCAAAAAAATGAAAAAACGTTTGCCCATTCCTGGGAAATCCGTATATTTGCAAGCTAATTATTATCTGAAAACGATAAGCCGTTAGCCCATAGCAAGTTAACCAGTTTTTTGCCAAGGCTGGCAACTTGTGGTGAAGCAGGGAAGAGATGTATTTTAGTAGTAACAATAAAAAACAAATTGAGAGTGGATACTTTAAGTTACAAGACCATTTCTGCCAACAAAACCACAGTGAACAAAGAATGGGTTATTGTGGATGCCTCTAACCAAGTGTTGGGACGTTTGGGGGCGAAAGTTGCAAAATTGTTGAGGGGAAAGTATAAACCGAACTATACTCCTCATGTGGACTGCGGCGACAATGTCATCATTATCAATGCCGACAAAGTAGTGCTGACTGGCAATAAGTGGACAGATAGAATTTACTTGTCCTACACGGGCTATCCCGGCGGCCAGCGCGAGACGACTCCTGCCCGCTTGATGGCGAAGCCAGACGGTGAAAACAGGCTGTTGAGGAAAGTGGTAAAGGGCATGTTGCCCAAGAATAAATTGGGCGCGCGGTTGTTACGCAACCTCTACGTATATGCCGGCAACGAACACAAGCATGAGGCTCAAAATCCCAAGATGATTGATATTAACGCACTTAAATAATAAAGAATGGAAGTAGTAAATGCAATTGGTAGGCGTAAAAGCGCTGTCGCGCGTGTTTACGTCAGCGAAGGCAGCGGAAAAGTTACAATCAACAAACGAGATTTGGCTGTGTATTTCCCCTCCAACATCCTGCAGTACGTGGTAAAGCAACCGCTGAACAAGTTGGGCGTGGCTGAGAAATATGACATCAAGGCCAACCTCTGCGGCGGCGGTTTCACCGGACAGTCGCAAGCGTTGCGCTTGGCCATTGCGCGCGCATTGGTGAAGATTAACCCTGAAGACAAGCCCGCCCTGCGAGCCGAAGGTTTCATGACGCGCGACCCGCGTGCCGTTGAGCGCAAGAAACCGGGACGTGCCAAAGCCCGTCGCAGATTCCAGTTCAGTAAACGCTAATCAGTGTACTGGCAGAATTGCGAAAGTTGGAACGACGTTTAGTATCTAAATTGCCGGGACTCTGTCTCTTCGCATAATAATAAAGATATAGGCTACCCGGCGGTTGGTTTAGGAAAACAAAAAAGAATGTAAACGATTAAAAAACAGAATCATGTCAAGGACGAATTTTGATGTTTTATTGGAAGCCGGTTGCCACTTTGGCCACCTGAAAAGGAAATGGAATCCCGCCATGGCTCCCTACATCTTCATGGAGCGCAATGGCATCCACATCATTGACCTCAACAAAACAGTTGCTAAAATAGACGAAGCTGCCGAAGCTTTGAAGCAAATTGTGAAATCAGGAAAGAGAATCCTGTTCGTTGCTACTAAAAAACAAGCGAAGCAGGTGGTTGCCGACAGGGCAGCCTCTGTCAACATGCCTTTTGTAATCGAGCGTTGGCCAGGCGGCATGCTGACCAACTTCCCCACCATCCGTAAGGCCGTGAAGAAAATGGCCACCATCGACAAACTGACCAACGACGGCACTTATGCCAACCTGTCGAAGCGCGAAATCCTGCAAATTTCCCGTCAGCGCGCCAAATTGGAAAAAACGCTCGGCTCAATCGCCGACTTGACGCGCCTGCCGTCTGCCTTGTTCGTGGTTGACGTGCTGAAGGAAAACATCGCTGTCCGCGAAGCGAACCGTCTGGGAATCCCCGTGTTCGGCATTGTCGATACGAATTCAGACCCCACCAACATTGACTTTGTCATCCCTGCCAATGATGACTCTACAAAGTCGGTGGAAGTGATTCTTGACGCCTGCTGCGCTGCCATGCAGGAAGGCATAGAAGAACGCAAAGCGGAAAGTGTGGACATGGAAGCTGTGGGCGAAGCAGCCGCTGTTACTGCCACCGGCAAGGGTAAGAAGAGAGTGCAGAAGACTCGCATCAACCGCGAAGACACCGAAGCCATCAATGCGGCCAAGGCTGCCGCTTTCATTCAGGAAGACGAAGAAGCATAACGGTTTTTACATAGAGTAGTTGGCCGCAAGTGTTCAAGGCAACGGACGGGCTCTCCCCTCAAGCGGAGAAGAGGTGGTTTGCTGGCTGACAGCCTGCGACGAACTACTCTTTCTTTGATTATTAATCATTAAAAAAAGAATATTATGGCTATAACAATGGCTGACATAACCAAGCTCCGCAAGATGACGGGTGCTGGTATGATGGACTGCAAGAATGCCTTGACTGAAGCTGAAGGCGATTTCGACAAAGCTATCAAGATTATCCGTGAAAAGGGGCAGGCTGTGGCTGCCAAGCGTTCGGACCGCGATGCTTCCGAAGGTTGCGTGCTAGTGAAGGCCGCGGACGGATTTGCCGCAATGATTGCCCTGAAATGCGAAACTGACTTCGTGGCCCAGAACGCTGATTTCATAAAGCTGACCCAAAACATCTTGGACGCTGCCGTGGCTAACAAGTGCAAGACGTTGGATGAAGTAAAGGCACTGGAGTTGGGCGAATTGACCGTAGCCGAAGCCGTAACCGGCCGCAGCGGCATCACAGGCGAAAAGATGGAGCTGGACGGCTACCTCACCGTAGAAGGCCCCTGCATCGCCACCTATAATCACCAGAACAAGAACTTTCTCTGCACCATGGTCGCTTTCAACAAGAATGTTGACATTCAAGTGGGGCGTGAGGTAGCCATGCAGGTGGCTGCCATGAACCCTATTGCGGTGGACGAAGCCGGCGTGCCCGAAGAAGTAAAGGCAAACGAACTGCAAGTAGCTATCGAAAAAACCAAAGTGGAACAAGTGCAGAAAGCTGTTGAGAACGCGCTGAGAAAAGCCGGCTTCAACCTCTATATAGCCGAAAGCGAAGAACACCTAAACGAAGGCATCATGAAAGGCAACATCACTGAAGCTCAAGCTCAAGAAATCCGCAAGTTGAAAGAGAAAACGGTTGCTGAAAAAAATGCCAACATGCCTGCCCAGATGATAGAAAACATCGCCAAAGGGCGTATGGCCAAGTTCTATAAGGAGGCTTGCCTGCTGAACCAGGAATACATCCAAGATGCCAAGATAACCATCGCCCAGTATCTGAAGTCGCAAGATAAGAATCTGACCGTGTTGGACTTCAAGCGCTTCACGTTGCGTGCTGAATAAAGGGGAGAGGCATCTATAATTAAGAGGCTAAAAAGAAAGATTGTCTTGAGGATGTTCGATTGAATATCAATAATGTAATTCATATTTTTCTTTGAAAGCCCCTGCATGTTTTCTTATCCTTGCGGTTGGGAATTTGCGGATTGCCATGGCGAACCGTGTTCCAAGCCCTCATTGCCCGGTTCTGGGAACTGCGAAAGAACTTTAGGAAATCCGGCGTGTGGAAGCCTGCCTGCATTTGCAGGCGTGGTTTCCTGCGCGAGCTTGTCTTGGCCGGTGATGGCGTGGCACTTGTGCCGGGGTGCAGCTTTCCTGCTTTCTTCAACCACTTGGGCTTTGTGCCCATGCCGCGCCCGGAGGCTCCTGCAAGTCTGGGGTTGGCGCCGTCGGCTCTCTCGTCACAGGAACTCCCGTCAGATGTTGGCGGTAGAGGCGAGGCAAGTCTGTTGCATTTACGTTCCTTTATCTGCATTGACAGTTTATGCTTTGTTAATTCGGGCAGTTGCGGGCATTCATTAAGTCTTATTCATCCCTTTCGCCGGGCAGTCCAATTTGTTGGGCTCTAATCCGTAATATCGCGCTTGCCGGTTGGCTCCGCCTTTCCTTTTTTATCGTGGAGTTCCCATGTGTAGTGACGGATTATTTAGTATTTTTGCGGCATGAACATTTACCGCTACATACTTGTATTGGCGCTTGCTCTCATAGCGGCAACCTTGTGCCGGGCACAGGCAGGCAGGCAGGAGCCGCTGTATAAAGTGCAGGCGTGTATGTACGAGGGTGACACGATCCCCGCCGTGCAATTTCCTCCTGTCTATATATTCAAGCCTAACCAATTCAAGAACAAACGGCAGCAGATGAAATACGACAAGTTGGTGCGTGATGTAAAAAAGGTGCTTCCCGTCGCCAAAGAGGTAAACCGTGCCATCATTGAAACCTACGAGTATCTCCAGACCTTGCCTGCCGGCAAGGCCAGGCAGGAACACTTGAAAGCCGTGGAGAAAGGATTGAAAGAGCAGTACACTCCGCGCATGAAGAAAATGACTTTCGCGCAGGGCAAGCTGCTTATCAAACTGATTGACAGGCAGACCAACTCCACTGGCTACGAACTGGTGAAAGCATTCATGGGCCCTTTCAAGGCCGGTTTCTACCAAGCATTCGCCGTGCTCCTCGGCGCCAGCTTAAAGAAGGAATACGACCCTATGGGCGAAGACGCGCTGACCGAGCAAGTCATCGTCATGATTGAGAACGGCCAGCTCTGACGCTTTTATCCGCTCGCGCGTCATTCCGGTTGCAACTCTCCCTTTGAGGGCAGCGTTTTCCAGCCTTCGCCGTAAGTGTCGTAAGCGTCAGTTACTACCACGAAAGCGTGAGGGTCTATTTCTTTTATTTTAAGTTTCATGGCAGCTACTTCCTTGTAGCTGAGCACCAGGAACAGCATTTCCTTGTTCGACTTCGTGTAAAGGCCGCTGCTCCTTATCCGGGTGGCCGTCCTGTCCAAGTCTTCCAATATGTAATTGTGGAGCTCGGTCAGTTCCATCTCGCTGATGACGAACATCAGCTTGTCGTTCTTTTCACCGTTGATCACGTAAGCCAGCACGCGCGACGTGACGAAGATGGCTATCAGCGAGTAAAAGGAGAGGTGCCACGAGGAGGCGCTCAGCTCGTCGGGATTGCCGACACCGAAGCCTATCACGAGGAGGCCCGACAGCACCACCGCGCCGTCCACCAGCAAAAGGGCGCGCGAGAAGCGGATGTGGCAATATTTCTGTAAGAGCATGGCCACGATGTCCGTGCCGCCGCTGGTGGCCTGGTTGCGCACGATCAAGCCGCAACCGATGCCGATGGTCGCCGCCCCGATGATGGAAGCCAGCATCAGGTGGTCTGTCATGTCGATGCAGCCGCCCAGCAGCTGGGCGGGGTCGAGGTCGCGTAGCGCCTGTTCGGTAGGGTAGGAGAGCCACGACATCACGTTCATCAACAGCGGGGTGGCCAGCGCCGCCACGATGGTGCGCGCGCCCAGCCTGGCGCCCAGCAACGCCACCGAAAGCAGCAGCAGGGGCACGTCGAACATATAACCGAATGTGCCCACCTGCACGGAGGGGAAGATATTGTGGAGCACGATGCTGGCCCCGTACACGCCTCCCGGCACCAGGTTGTAGGGATTGATAAAGAACACGAAACCGGCCGCCAGGATAACGCAGCCCGTCAAAATGCTTGCCCAGGAAAGAATGATCCGCCTCATGGCCTCGTCTTTATGGAGTTACGCGCGAATGGGAATTGAACGCTT
>CAYSIQ010000099.1:0-5848 GCA_964431195.1 uncultured Bacteroides sp. | reverse complement strand
TCATGAATGTGAGGCGGTTCTTTTTTATTGCCGGCACGGCTCAATTTTCCGGTGGATTACGGGATAAGGGCATGCCTTGCGGGGACGGGATCTGACTCGTTCATGGCATGAAGCAAGCATGAAAGGCAGGCTCGTCCCGTTCTCCAGGATAAGATGATTCATCGTTTCGGGCTTCCCCCTGCAACTTGTAGCGTGCTTGCATGGGGCTTCTTCCATGCAAGCACGGAGCGCGGGCGGTGCAGCACGGCGGAAGTCATGTACGGGTAGAGAAGATGGCTTCTCCCCTCCGACAAGGGGACGGGCGTTACATCGGCTACGGTTCTGAGAACGGCTGCCGGCGGGTTTTCCTGTTCCGGCGATGCCAGGCAAGCGGCACGTCCCATAGGGAGGCTGCAGTCGGGACTTCCGTGCACGCCAAAGGCGGCATAAGCCGTACGGGGACACGAGCATGCGCCTTTTCAGAATCCGGTAGGATAAAAGGCGTTGGCGATGTGTTCGATGCGGAAATTTCCCTCGTTGCCCACCAAGGTCAAAATGTCGAACCGCACGGGCATGTCCAAGTCGAAATGCTTGAGGTAAGCATCGGCGGCCTCCAAGATGCGTTTCATCTTTTTCCGGTTGACGGCATCCTGCGGCATCTGATAGCGGGCGGTGGTACGGGTCTTGACTTCTACCACAATGAGCTCGCCTCCTTTCTCGGCCACGATGTCAAGTTCCAGGTGTTTTTCGCGCCAGTTCCGATGCCGTATGCAGTAGCCGTCCCGCACAAGGTACGCGGCGGCGGCATCTTCACCGGTTTTTCCAAGCGTGTTGTGTACTGCCATGGGCGAAGAGGTTGAGGCTTGTTTTCATAATAAGGCGGGCAACTGGGCCAAGCTCGTGATGATCACGTCAGGGACGGATTCGTCAACGGGCTCTTCTCCCCAGCCTTCCCCTTTCAGCCAGGCCGCGCGGCAGCCTGCCGCCTTGGCCGGAACAACGTCTTTCGAGAAAGAGTCTCCGACGGCCAACACGCTCCCGGCCTCAACGCCAATGGCCTCGATGCCCAGCTTATAAATGGCAGGGTCGGGCTTGCGGACGCCGGCCACGGACGATTCGACAATCCCGCTAAAGAAGCCCGAAAGCCCGAAGTCCTTCAAAACGGCTTGGATGTTGCCATAGAAGTTGGAGACCAACGCCAGCTTATATTTCTTTGCCAACCCGGCCACCACCGGGCGCGTCTTCTCCAGTACGTCCAACACATATCCATAGCAACCGCCTGCCACCTTTTCGGCATAGGATTGCAGTTGCGGCTCATCCATGGGCAGCTTCCCCCGCTCAGCCAGCCGCTCCATCTGAAGCGTGACCTTGGCGGAAAGCACTTCGCGGAACGTATGCCAAGGCCGGATGAAAGGATACTTGGCCAGCGCCCTCTCCCCGAAGACGTATGCTTCACGGAAACTTTCCTTGCCTGCCGGCACCCGGCACTTCCTGTACTCGGCCCATAACACTTCCGCCCAATGGCGGCCGTCCGTGTCTATTGTGCCGCCGTAATCAAATAGGATTCCCCGGATATTTTTCAATGCTTCCATCATCTTCTTGTCTTACCGGCAGGCGCGCCGTTGCCGACTTTCATCAGCAGCACGCCGATTACGATCCAAACCAGCTCGCGTATGCGGGTTATCAGCCCGGTATATACGCCGAAGGCCCCCGGGATGGCCAGCCCCCCTACCGCCAAGGCAAAGCCCCCTTCACGTGCGCCCAACTGCATGGGCGAAAAGAAGAACAGGTTGGCGAACAAGGATGTGAATGCCATGATGAGGATGCAAGCCGGGAAACTGACATCCGTTGTCAGGATATTCAATATGAAATAGACTTCCAGGCATCCCAAAATCCTTGCCATGAACTCCAAGCCCAACGAGGCGTAGAATGTGGACTTGCGCTGCTTGTGCAGTTCAGCGATCTGGTTGTCCACGCGCTCCAAGGTTTCACGCTTGTTTTCCGAAAAACGTTCCGCCCATCCTTTTATGAAAGGGATATGCCTGAGCAGCCTCAAGGTACGGACAGCCATGCCGTTCTTGTAGCCTTTCATGAAGAAGTAAATGGCCAGGAGGAACACTGCCCCCGCGACGGCCAGCATCGTCCCCATGGCGATGTCCACGGGGCGTATGGCCAGGTACAGGAAAATGGAAAAGAACCAGAAGCAGAAATGCGAGAAGATGTGCATCATCACGTAAAGGATGACCGATGAAGTCGCCTTGCTGCCCCCGGTATAAGGGCTTAGCTCCATGATGCGGTAAGGCTCCCCCCCCATCAGCCCCCCCGGAGTGGCATAATTCAGCGCGTATCCCGACACCGTGAGCTTATAGACCCTCCAGAACGGCACGGGCGTTCCTTTCTTCCCGTCCCGGATGATAATGTACCAGGAAAGGGCATTGAACAGGTAAATGACGATCCACAGGCCCACGACGGCCGGCAGCCAGATCCCCGCCCGGCGCAGGTTGGCCCACAGCTCGCCGTACTCCATGTCAAAAGAGCAGAGCATCACCACGATTGCTGCAATCCCGAACAGCAGGAACAGATTCCTGTATTTGCTTTTCACTTCCTCAAGCATTTATGGTACAGCCACGCGCAGGCCGTCTCGTGGCGGCGGCGCATATATACGAACAAGGGAGTCATCACGGCGATCTCGAACACGAAATACAGCCACGGCTCGCCGGCCAGCAGGCAGGCATACAGGGCAATGGCGCGCGTGTTGAAGGTCAGGATGTTGGCGTATTTCATCAGGGGCTTGCTGGCTGCGCGGAACTTGTCCCGCAATTCCTGCGGGATATTGTCTCCGTACTTTTCCTTTACCAGGGCATAAAACCGCTGGAAGTTGGGCGTCATCTTTTCTTGCTGGCTGGTGTAATTGCCGTAGAAGTACAGGAAGACTTTCCACCAGAAGTTCCCTTTCCAGGGCAGGCTGCGGAAGATTTCGCGCTGTTGCCTGGAGTTGTCCAGTTCGCTCCCGCTTTTCCCTTTCAGGAAGTACAGGTGGATGTTGCGGTAATAATCCGCCAGCGTGCATTGCCGCTTGTGGCAGACCGTGCCCGAGAAAATCGACAATGCCCAGATGAAGAGGCCCCAGCGCATCCCGTTGCCGATGTGGAAGGGCATGGGCTGGCCTGCCAGCCTGAGGGAGATCGCCACGTATATGGTGAAGAACCAGATATCGCCGGCGAACCCGTCCAGCATGCGCCCCCATTGGGTCTTCTGCCCGGTCATGCGCGCCAGCTGCCCGTCCGCGCTGTCATAATGGTTCGCCCACGTCAGCAGAAGTATGCCGGCGACGGCGTGCCCCCTGTCAGGATAATAGAACATCGCCGCGGCGCCTACGCCCAGGAAGATGGAAAGGATGGTCACCACATTGGGGTGCGTCCCCAGTTTCCTGAAAAGCAGCGCCCAGGCGTAGCCTATGGGGCGGTTGAAGTAAATGTCCAGGAACTCTTCCGTGTCCATGGACTTGAAGGATGCCTTTATCCCTTTCTCTTCGCTTTCTGCGTTCATGGCTTTCCTGTTTCCATTCGTTCCTTGGCCCGGCCGTAGATGTATCTTGCGATTTCCCTTCCCGCTTCTTCGCGGCAGCGGGCGAAGCTGGGCCAGTCGTTGAAGTCGATTATCCGCAGCGTGCCGTCGGCCGCGACCACGCAGTCGCCCCCGTAGACGGGCACGCCCAGCGCTTCGGACGCCTTTTCGCTTTGCGCTTCCAGCTCTTCGGCGCTGAAGGGGAACCCTTCCGCCTCCCCGTTTGTTCCCTCCGGGCCGGCCGGCGGGTAGAACCAGTAGAAGAAGCCGGTGCCGCGCACCCCGTAGAACTTTACCAGGTCGCCCTGCAAGTGCTCGTTGACGACCGCCACGGGGATGCCCCGCCTGCGGAAGCCGGCGAGGATCTTCTCCGCTTCTTCCTTGGTGGCGGCATAGGCCACGTCTTCCGCCACTATGGTGTGCGAGTCTCCCCGTTTCACCCAGCACGGGCAGCAGTCTCCCGCGAGCCGGCCTGCCGTGGGGACGACGAAGCTCCGGGGGTGGGGGATGCCGTTCTTCACGAGCAGTTCCGTCATCGGCCTGCGCGCGCAGTTGCTTATGCCGTAGGCGGAGTTTATCGCCAGCGCGCCCTCGTCCTCCAGGGCTTTCAGGCGAGCCACCGCCTCCCTGCTTCGGGCCATGCCGAAGAGGACGCTTCCCTTGACGCCTTGTTCCACGAAGTCCTTTTCGGCGTAGGCGTCCACCTTGCACCCCAGCCGCCTCAGCTCTTCCGCCACCTTGTCGAATATGGCGGCGTCGTCGCCCACGTGGAGGGGCGAGTACTTGTCGCCCCGGCGTATACCTATGATCGGGATTGCTTCCATGCCGCCGGCTCACTCTTCCTTGCCGGCCAGGAAGCTTTCGGCTTTCGCGATGTCGCCGGCGTGGTCTATGTCCAAGATTTTCGTGAAAGGGTAGGCTGTCAGCTTCAGGCCGTCGGCCGCCAGCTGCCGCTGGTAGTCGCGCATGCGCTTCACGCCTTCCCGCATGCACCGGCGCAGCGTGCCGAGAGCCGCCGGGCCGAGGCAGTAGACGCCTCCCGACACGTAGCGGCATCCGGGGGGCGGCGCGTCGTGGAAGCCGGTTATGCGCAAGGCCTCGTCGACGGAGACGTAGAGGGGCTTCTCGTCGTCTATGTAGCCGGTCACCGCCATGTAGCCGTCCGCGTCCGACCGCCTGAACGCCTCGACGTATGCCGCGAACTCCTCTTCGCGGAACACGGCGTCCACCGTGGCCAGGCAGAACCTGCCGCCCTCCAGGTAGCGGCTCAGCTCGTGGAAGCTGTGCATGGAGCCGGCCGTGGCCTTCACGGCCACTTCCAGGGGCGGGATGCCCGCCTGCCCCCGCAGCCCCGCCAGGTGCTTTTCCACCCGGGGGTCTTTGCCGTTGACGATGACGGCCGCCCCGCTTGCCCCGGCGCGCGCGAACGCCCGGAGCAGGCGGTCGATCATGGCCGTCCCGCCCAGCCGCACCAGCGGCTTGGGCAGGGCCACTCCTTCCTGCGAGAGCCGGGAGCCTTCCCCGGCCGCTATGATTGCGAATTTCATTCCTGCGCCGCGGTTTCCATGAGGCCTGTGGCGGGGGCGCTTACCCCAGCAAGTCCTCTCCCTGGCCGCCGTCCTGGCCGCCGCCGGAGGGGATGCCTTTCGCCTTCTTGTAGTCGGCGAGGCTGGCGTAGCTCACGTCTTCGTCCAGCACGCCCGCGTTCTGGAACTGCATGTCGTTGAGCACGCTGTCGCGGAACGACCTGCTGGGGGTGAAGAGGATGCGCGGCTCCTTTATCATCGCCCCGGGGTTGAACTGCGTGATGTCTTCCACCCCTTCGCTCTTGAACATGATGCGGATCGTGCCCAGGTCGCCCACGCGGACGGCGTGCCCCTGCTGCAGCTGCTGGCGGGCGTGCTTGCCCAGCAGGTCCAGAGCCGCTTCCAGCTCGATGGGGGCGGTCGTCGTGTTCTCGGTGGCGGCGCGGGTCATGGCCTTCACGCTTTGGGGGGATTCGCTGATGGGGATCGCGTACCACTTCTTGGGCTCGTTCAGCTTTTGCGGATTGGTTTTCTTGACAAGTTTGTACTTATACATATCTATCTCTTTTTAAAGGTTTGCGAGACTTCGCCCGCAAAGTTAGCGATTATTTCAAGCGCCGCAAGTTTTTCCGGCGGATATTTTCATGCCGGCGGCATGAGAAGCGCATGTCACGGGTCGTGAGAAGCGCATCTCACGAGTCATGAGAAGCGCATCTCACGAGTCCTGAGAAGCGCATGTCACGGGTCGTGAGAAGCGCATGTCACGAGTCCTGAGA
>CAYSIQ010000098.1:0-6121 GCA_964431195.1 uncultured Bacteroides sp. | reverse complement strand
TTTGTTGTGCCTCATGCAGGATCGTTCCTTCCCATAGCGGTTGCCCGGTTGAAAAGCAGCTATCCTCTGATGTCATCGATGGGTATGATAGAAGAGCCTTTCGATATTGATGCGAATATAAGAAACCTTTACTATGACGTAGCTGGTGGCTCTTCCGCTGCAATCCTTGACCTACTTCTGACGATTACCGACCCGGAGCATATTCTTTATGGTTCAGACTACGGCTTTGTCCCGGGCAAAACTCTGGAGAAAGTTTATGCCGGCTTGATATCGTCAATAGACAATGACGAGAGGCTCGCTCCTCATAAGGAGAAAATCTTGAGGGACAACGCGCTGGCTCTGTTCAATGGAGAAGATAGGCTTTCCACACCTTCCGTCGGGACAACTCAATGCCTGAAGTTGCCGATGGCAGCGGACGGGATCGTAAGATTGTCCCGGATTGAGGTCTATCCGCAGTATCTTGATGAATATAAGAAGATGGCAGCCGAAGTCGGGGCTACATCCTTGCGTACCGAGCCGGGAGTCCTCACTATGTACGCCGTTGCAGACAAGAATAACCCATGCCTTATCACCATTCTGGAAACATACGCAAGCCAGGATGCTTACAAATCGCATATCGCCTCTCCCCATTTCCAGAAATACAAGCAGGGCACACTCCACATGGTTAAGTCGCTTGAGCTGTGCGACCAAACGTCCCTGAACCCCGACAGCGAAATTATAAACAAGATTAAATAAGAGAAATAGAACATATAAAATCAGGCAATTCTGGCCTTAATGTGTCACGCATTTGTCTGGGCTGCAGAGGTTCCAGCGACCCGGCAGATGCCCGGCGGGATTTTCCAAGAGCTTTCTTCTAATTGCAGGTATTGTGAGCCTGTAACTCTATTGCTTTGGCCTTTGCGATGGCTGTATGGATTTTTCCCTTCCCCCCATTTTCAGAACGGTTTTACCAGCCGCCAATGCGGTATTCACCGCAGGATGCCGTGCGAAGTGATGGATGTCCGTAGCAAGAGGTGGCGGACGTGTGCAGCTTCAAGTGCACCGATGCCGGCAGCAAAAAAGGCGTGCCAAGCAGGGCACGCCCTTAGCGGATTGGGCTTTCCCTTAAAAACATGTTCCGCCCCGGCTTTACTTGGTGACACGTTCCAGCCACTTCACCATGCCGAGCATAACCCCCATCGACACGAGGCAGACGATGAAGAATGCCGACCAGCACTCCCAAATGGGCACTTTGTTGTACATCAACGGGCCAATCCACAAGAAGAGGTTCCCGATGGCCGTCGCGCCTAGCCATAAACCCTGGCAAAGGCCCTGCAAATGCTTGGGGGCGACCTTGGAAACGAACGAGAGGCCTAGAGGCGAGATAAATAGCTCGGCCACCGTGAGGAAGAAGTAAACCACGATCAGCACCCACGGCCCGGCTTTCAACCCGGCCTTGGCGGAATCGGCCATCGCCTTGAACTCCATGCCCGAAGGATAGCCTGCGGCGGCTGAGAAGACGGCCAAGAACAAGAAAGCGGCACCCGCGATAGCCATGCCGACGGCGATCTTGCGGGGAGTGGAAATCTGCTTGCCTCGCCGCGCCAGCGCACCGAAATACATCATGACCAGCGGCGTCAGCACGATTACGAAGAATGGATTGACGGCCTGCCAGATCTCGGGGGCGATACTCTCGGTCACCACGAAGTCGCGGGCAAAGAGCGAAAGCGACTGGCCATTCTGATGGAACGAGAACCAGAAGAAAATCACGATGCCCAATACAGCGAAGAGAGCGTAAAGGCGTTGTCTGATCTCGGTGGCCATGGCGGCTTTCTCTTCCTCGGTGTAGCCCGCCACTTCCTGCTTTTCCTTCTTCCCCGGCGTGGGGAAAGACTTCCTGTAAAGCATGAAGACGAGGAGAGAGATAAGCATAGCCAGCACGGAGGCGATGAATGAATAGTGGACACCTTCATTGAATATCTTAAGGTATTGCGTGCAGAAAGGGACGAGGTTAGCAGATGCCGTGCCCCCCACTTTCTCCACCAGTTCGTTGAGGTTGGCGAGCAGGTTGGCGTCGAATGCCCCGCTCTCGCCCGCTTGGCGGATATACTGGTGGCAGAGCGCGGGCAAATCGGCATTGTAAACCAGCTGATGCGCCTTGAGCCACCACTCCCTGAGCAAAGGAGCCACGAAAGGAGCCACCAGCCCGCCGATATTGATAAACACGTAGAAAATCTGGAAGCCCGAATCACGGCGGGCTCTGGCCAGCTTCACGGCCTCTGGACCTTCTTTCACAGCCTCTTTCTCATAATCGTCGTACATTTGCCCCACGATGGCCTGGAGGTTGCCTTTGAAAAGCCCGTTGCCAAAAGCGATAAAGAACAAGGCCGCGCACGTCATCGGCAACAGCCACGCGATGTTGCTCTCTTCGGCGAAGATGGGGATGGAAAGGATAACGTAGCCTAGCGACATGACGACGAGGCCTGCCATGATGGTGCCCTTGTAGTTCCGCGTCCTGTCCGCGATAATGCCTCCCACAAGGCTCAATACATAAATGCCGCAATAAAATACTGAATAGATAATCGTGCTGGTCTCATCGCTCAGGCCAAACTTGGAACATAGGAACAATACCAACACGGCGTTCATGATGTAGTAGCCGAAACGCTCGCCCATGTTGGAAATGGCTGCCGCCAACAGTCCTTTCGGGTGATTTTTGAACATAAAGAATGGTTTTAATTATTAGATTAATCTCTGTCTCCTTTTTATTCCCTGCAAATATAGGCTTTATCCTTCAAATAGCAAGCAGGCGGTGGCCTTTGTTTCCTTTATCAAGTCCTGGGGGGAGATTTTCAGCTGCAAGCCTCTTTGCCCCGCGCTGATATAGATCGCCGGGAAATCCAGGCAAGTTTGATGGATGTACACCGGGAACGGCCTTTTCAAGCCAATGGGCGAGCACCCTCCCCGGATATAGCCCGTGAGGGGAAGCAGCTCTTTCAGGGGGACAAGGCCGCATTTCTTGTTGCCCGAAGCCTTGGCCGCCAGTTTCAAGTCCACTTCGTGGCCGCCGGGGATCACGCACACAAAATGCCCGCTCTTGTCGCCTTCCAATACCAAAGTTTTAAACACGCATTCAATGTCTTCGCCCAAAGAGGTTGCCACATGCGCAGCACTCAGATCGTTTTCATCCACCTCATAGGCTATGAGCTCGTAAGGAATATTGGCCTTGTCCAACAGCCTGGCGGCATTTGTCTTGTTGGCTTTCATCGCTTCCTAACATAGTTGCCTGGACTTTTCGACTTGGCTTCCCAGCTCTTCCCGCAAGAACCCGGAAGTATATCCTTTGGCGCACATGGCCACCTCTTCGGGCGTGCCGCACCAAAGGATCTCTCCTCCTCCCTTGCCGCCCTCGGGTCCCATGTCAATGATGTAATCGGCCGTCTTGATAACATCCATGTTATGTTCGATGACAATCACCGTGTTTCCCTTGTCCACCAAATGGTTCAACACGCTCATCAGCACACGGATATCTTCAAAGTGAAGGCCAGTGGTAGGCTCGTCGAGGATGTAGATAGTCCTGCCTGTATCGCGCTTGGACAATTCTGCGGCCAGTTTCACGCGCTGGCTCTCGCCTCCCGAAAGGGTCGTGGACGACTGGCCGAGTTTGATATATCCCAAGCCGACATCCTGAAGCACTTTTATCTTGTTCAGGATTTGGGGAACATTCTCGAAAAACTCCACCGCCTGGTTAATAGTCATGTCCAACACATCGGCGATGGATTTCCCCTTGAAACGTACCTCCAATGTCTCGCGGTTGTAACGTTTGCCATGGCAGGCCTCGCAGGGGACATAAACATCAGGCAGGAAGTTCATCTCGATGGTCTTGTAGCCGTTGCCCTGGCATGTTTCACAACGCCCGCCGTTTACGTTGAAAGAGAAACGTCCCGCTTTGTAGCCGCGAATCTTGGCCTCAGGCAAACCAGCGAAAAGATTTCGGATGTCCGAGAACACCCCCGTATAGGTGGCAGGGTTGGAGCGAGGGGTGCGGCCTAACGGCGACTGGTCTACATTCACCACCTTGTCCACATATTCCAGCCCTTCAATGGCATCGTAAGCCAGCGGAGCCTGTAAGGAGCGGTAAAAGCGTTGCGAAAGGATAGGTTGCAGGGTCTCGTTGATGAGCGTGGACTTGCCGCTGCCCGACACTCCCGTCACGCAAATCAAGCACCCTAACGGAAATTCCACATTGATGTGCTTCAGATTGTTCCCGCAAGCTCCTGACAGCCGGATGCTATGCCCGTTGCCTTCCCGCCGCCGGGCAGGTATTTCGATGGCACATTCCCCGTTCAGGTAGCGGGAGGTCAGGGTATGCGTCTGCAACATCTGCCAAGGAGTGCCGGCAAAAACGAGTTCGCCGCCCAAACGCCCGGCCTTAGGCCCCATGTCAATTATATAGTCGGCGGCCAGCATCATGCTTTTGTCGTGCTCCACCACAATGACGGAGTTGCCTATGTCGCGCAATTCTTTCAATGAGCGAATGAGCCGCCAGTTATCGCGCTGGTGCAAGCCGATGCTCGGCTCGTCAAGGATATACAGCACATTCACCAGTTGCGAGCCGATCTGCGTGGCTAAGCGGATACGCTGGCTTTCACCCCCCGACAGGCTGGCGGTACTGCGGTTGAGCGACAGGTAGTCCAATCCCACATCAAGCAAGAACTTCAGGCGGGTGCGGATTTCTTTCAGTATCTCGGCGGCTATCTGCTGTTGCTTCTTGGAAAGGTATTTATCGACATCCGCCAGCCAACTGTATAGCTCGCTGATGTCCATGCTGGCAAGCTCGTAGATATTCTTGCCGTGGATGCGGTAGGCCAAGGCTTCCCGGTTGAGCTTGGCACCGTGGCATTCCGGGCATACCGCTGTCACGGCAAACTGTTCCGCCCACTTTTGGGCTGTGGCCGATGCGTCTCTGTCCTGTTGCATCTGGATGTATTTCACCAGCCCTTCAAACGGAATAAAATAGTTTGAAGGAATGCCGATTAACGAGTCCTTGATCCGCAGCCGTTCGCTGGAGCCATACAGCATTTCGTCTATCACATCGTCCGGCAAATCCTTGATGGGAGTTTTCAGGGTTGCCTCATACTTTGCCAGCAGCGCTTCCAGTTGCCAGAATATCATGCTGTTCTTGTATTTCCCCAACGGGGCGAATCCGCCTTCATAGACGGAAAGCTCCCGGTTGGGAATGACCTTGCCGATATCTATCTGGCTGACGACACCCAACCCCTTGCATTTAGGGCAGGCTCCCTGCGGGGAGTTGAACGAGAAATTGTGCGGGGCAGGCTCCCGATAGGCCAAGCCGCTCACGGGACACATAAGCCTCTTGCTGTAATGCCGTACCTCATCGGACTCCATGTCAAGCACCATCAGCAGGCCGTCGCCTTGGCGCATGGCGGTTGCAACGGTGTTTTTAAGCCGCAAGTAGTCCTTGCCGGACACGGCCAGCTTGTCTACCACCACTTCCACATCGTGATTCCTGTACCTGTCCAGCTTCATGCCGGGCAGCACTTCGCGCACCTTGCCATCTACCCGCACGTAGAGGTACCCTTTCTTGCGCACCTGCTCGAACAGTTCCCTGTAATGCCCCTTGCGGTTCCTCACCAACGGAGCCAACACATAGATGCGTTTGCCGTCATACTCTTCCAGTATCAAGCCGATGATCTGTTCCTCGGTATACCTCACCATCTTCTCGCCCGACAGGTAGGAATAGGCTTCGCCCGCACGGGCATACAGCAGGCGCAGGTAGTCGTAAACCTCGGTAGTAGTCCCGACTGTGGAACGGGGATTCTTGTTGGTCGTTTTTTGTTCAATGGAAATGACCGGGCTCAACCCGGTAATCTTGTCAACGTCCGGCCGTTCCAAGTTACCTAAGAAGTTGCGGGCGTATGCGGAAAACGTTTCGATATAACGGCGCTGGCCTTCCGCGAAAATTGTGTCGAAAGCAAGCGAAGATTTCCCGCTGCCGCTCAGTCCGGTAATCACGGTCAAGCTGTCTCGCGGAATCTCCACATCTATATTTTTCAAGTTGTGCACGCGCGCGCCGTACACTCGGATCCATTCCGTTTCCCCTTGCATAAATTGTCCCATCAGT
>CAYSIQ010000097.1:0-6171 GCA_964431195.1 uncultured Bacteroides sp. | reverse complement strand
CATTCGTCCTGCACATTAAGGAGCGCGAGTTCAGGTACAATTGCAGAAACAAGAATTTATACTTAACTTTGATCGGGAATTTTAGAGATTGCCCCTTAAAGTCGTCTTGAACCTAAAAGTAGAATGAAGAAATCTATTATAGCACTGTTTTTAGCGGCTGTATTCGTTATGAGTTGCGAGCCGCCCATGCCGCCGTCGGACGAGGAAATGATGTCGCACTTCAACACGCACGAGGCGACGTTTAACAAGGTGTACGAAATCATGGCGGATTGTACGGAAGGGAGTTTTCACTACCCGCCGCTTTCTCCTGATGGCATCATTATACTCAATCCGGCAACGCAAGAGATCGAACTATCCGATGAAACGAATGATGAACAAGACATCCCGGTTTACGGGCTGTTGAAGTCAGACCGAATGCTACTCGATTCTTTATTGGCAGAGATAGGATGCGATCTCGTCCTTGTTGACCGTCAGGAGCGGGCAACGGCAGATTTGGTAAAGTTGAGCCTTGTAATGCCGTACTACTCCCACGGTATCGTGGATGCCGGAACGTCCAAGAGTTTCGTTTACGATCCTGAATTGAGAAGCCGCCGGAATATCCGCATCACCGAACAAGGCGACCTGAACGAAATCTACCGCAGGACATATAACGACACCACGCTGTACAAGCCCATCAAGGGAAACTGGTACATCGAGTTAGACCATTCACGATAACCTGAAATGACAAACGTATGAGAGCTTTCTCACCTTATTCCTTCCGCTCGTCCTCGAAAGCGATGGTTTTGGCAAGGAACAAGCCTATCATGAACCTTGCACCATGCGCTATCAGCTTGCGTCGTAGCTGAATGGATGTGGAGCCGGTGGTCAGCACGTCGTCCACTAATGAAACAACGTAAGTTCGAAATAAGATCAGGAAATAGCGAGTTGCCCGTCATTGACAGAATTCACGTCAATGGGGGGCTTTTCAAAGAAACAGTATGCCGCAATAGCCGACAAGGAGTTTGCAATGAAGTTGTTAAAAGAACGATGTCCGGAGTGTTCCATTTGTGCAATGTTCTTCAGTTCGTCATTGACCGTTTCAACCAAGGCTCTTTTCCTGGGCAAAATCTTGCCGGCACTGCTCGTCAGCGAGTTCTTCATATGATTTATATTGTCCTGATTGTTGGTTGAGGCTGTGGCTTCCCGTAGCCTTTGCAGACAAGGCCAATCGTGCCCTTGCGTCCCATCCCGGCCAGGATAGTTGGCGCAGCCCCCCCGCTTCCCCGCCCATGCCTTCCAAAGAGCCGGGCTCGAACAGGCGTTGCCGCCCGGAGACCTGGCCGATCTCCTCCAGGAAGCATGACAGCCCGCAGCGTATGCCCCGTGCCTTGTCCGTGTGAGGCCCAGAGATTCCTATACTATGGTGATTTGTGCATTCCCGGGTGAATATAAAGATACAAAAACAATTGCTTAAACGTATAAGACTATACATTTAAGCAATTATCACTATGCCCTTAATTGTTAAGGTATATTTGATCCCGTCGTATCAAGCCCACGCTCATTCAACGGGGGACTCCTCTTGCCTTGTTTTGTCCCGTCACTCCTTGGCGGTCAGAGCTTAGGCCCGGCAGCGACCAAGGCCTTGCCGGCTTTGTTGCCTTCAAACTTGCTGAAGTTCTTGATGAAGCGGCTTGCCAGGTCTTTGGCTTTTTCGTTCCACCGGGCAACGTCAGCATAAGTGTCGCGAGGGTCGAGAATCTTCGGATCCACGCCTGGCAGTTCAGTCGGAACTACGAAGTTGAAGAACGGGATAGTCTTCGTCGGAACTTTCTCAATAGACCCGTCAAGGATAGCATCGATGATGCCACGCGTGTCGCGAATTGAGATACGCTTGCCGCTGCCGTTCCATCCCGTGTTCACCAAGTATGCCTTGGCTCCGACTTTCTCCATCTTCTTAACCAGCTCTTCCGCATATTTTGTCGGGTGCAGGCTCAGGAAAGCCGCGCCGAAACAAGCAGAGAATGTGGGAGTCGGTTCGGTGATGCCGCGTTCCGTGCCAGCCAACTTGGCAGTGAAGCCTGACAGGAAGTAGTATTTGGCCTGCTCTGCATTCAGGATAGACACGGGAGGCAATACGCCGAAAGCGTCAGCCGACAGGAAGATCACCTGACGGGCGTGAGGGCCTTTGGATACCGGCTTCACGATGTTGCTGATGTGATATATGGGATAAGAGACGCGCGTGTTCTCCGTTACGCTCTTGTCGGCGAAGTCAATCTTGCCGTTAGCGTCTACCGTAACGTTCTCCAGCAACGCGTCGCGCTTGATGGCGTTGTAGATATCGGGCTCGCTTTCCTTGTCAAGGTTGATGACCTTGGCATAGCAACCGCCTTCGTAGTTGAATACGCCTTCGTCATCCCATCCGTGCTCGTCGTCGCCGATGAGTAGGCGTTTCGGATCGGTTGACAGCGTGGTCTTGCCTGTGCCGGACAAGCCGAAGAAAATGGCTGTGCCAGTGCCTTCCATGTTCGTGTTGGCAGAGCAATGCATAGAAGCGATGCCACGTAACGGGTTCAGGTAGTTCATGATAGAGAAGATGCCTTTCTTCATTTCGCCGCCGTACCAAGTGTTCAGGATCACTTGTTCGTTCGTCTTCAGGTTGAATACAGTCGCCGTTTCAGAGTTCAGGCCCAGTTCTTTGTAATTGTCAACTTTGGCTTTGGCGGCATTGAACGACACGAAGTCGGGCTCGCCATAGTTGGCCAGCTCTTCTTCTGTCGGGCGGATGAACATGTTCTTTACGAAATGAGCTTGCCATGCGACTTCCATGATAAAGCGCACTTTCAAACGAGTGGCAGGGTTCGCGCCGCAGAACGTGTCCACTACGAACAGGCGCTTGCCGCTCAGCTGTTTGACGGCCTTGGCTTTCAAGTCAGCCCAAGCTTCTTCAGAACAAGGCTTGTTGTCGTTCTTATATTCGTTAGAAGTCCACCATACCGTGTCCTTGCTAGCTTCGTTGTACACGAAGAATTTATCTTTAGGCGAACGGCCGGTGTAGATGCCTGTCATTACGTTCACAGCGCCCAGCTCAGTTACCTGGCCATTTTCGTAACCGTCGAGGCCTTCTTTGGTCTCTTCTTCGAACAAGACTTCGTAAGACGGGTTGTGGATGATTTCTTTCACGTCTACGATACCATGCTTGCTTAAATCTAAATTTGCCATTGTTTTTAAGATTTTAAAATTGGTATTTGGTTCATATTCTCTTCTTTGCCTAATTTGTCGGGAAGCGCCGGAATAAGGCCCAAGCCTTTCGCTTTCCAACTGCAAAGATAGGATTTTCCTACGTAAATGGTTTAGGTATTAAAGAAATTTTTCCATAATTACTGCCGCTTTTATATAATCGTCCCTTGAAAACGGTATTCCAACGGGATATCGCCCATAAACAGCGTCCCGTGATTTTCCCCGATAAGGCCTGGAAGAACTCCCGTCGCCCTTTTGAGGGCGTGTGCGGCAGCCGGAAGCGGATTTGCGGCATCCCCGACGCTCCTCTATGAAAGTCGCGCCCCGAAGATGGCCATGTCTTCAGATGCCTTATAGCCCTCCCCGCTTGCTTCAACTTTCTTCCATGGCATTCCGCCATGCCCGTTTGGGTCGCGTGGATGTTCCCGGTTTAAATCGCCGGCCGGCAAACCGGATAATGAGGAGCGCCCGGAGGGCGATGCCCGTACCGCGTCCGGCGCATGCGCATACGGCGTTCCCGCCGTGCCGCACCGCCCGCGCCCCGCGCGTGCATGGAGGATTCCCCCCCCCCGCAACGGCTCCGTTGGCCTGCGCTGCGCCCGCCTGCGCCAACCGGCGCAAAAGCCGGCAGGAATAAGTTTTTTTCATTCGCGCATCAAAAAAACTTGCGGGAATCGCCTGCCGTGCAGAATATTTCTGTAATTTTGTCCCCCGGCGGCCATGGCGGATTTTGCCTGCCTTATGTGCCTTCGGTGCTTTAAAGCTGCGGCGATCCCCGCCGGCTCGCCATACTTGTAGTTCATCAAGCTCATGTTATTTATAAACCATTAAAAAGTTATTTTATGAACCTTCTGACTGTACTTCTATTGGATGCTGCGCCGCAAGGCGGGAACGGCGGCATCATGTGGATTTTCCTGATTGCCATGTTTGTCGTCATGTACTTCTTCATGATTCGTCCGCAAAACAAGAAGCAAAAAGAGATTGCCAACTTCCGCAAATCCCTGCAAGTGAACCAGAAAGTCGTCACGGCAGGCGGGATACACGGCGTCATCAAGGAAATCAATGACAACGATGTAATCCTGGAGATTGCCTCAAACGTAAAAATCCGCATTGACAAGAACTCTATTTTCGCCGCGGCTGCCGATGCCGGCAACAGTCAAACTGCCAACAAACGATAGAGGAGGGGAGAATACATGTTCGACCGTAGGAGCATACAAGAAACTTACCTCAGAACATCCCGCAAAGTGAAGGACTTCCTGCTCAGCGAAAAGAGCAGAGAGTTCTTCGTTTTTTTGTTCTTCTTCTGCATCGCCGGCGGGTACTGGCTGCTGCAGACGCTGAACAATGACTATGAAACGGAGTTTTCCATCCCTGTACGGCTAAAGGGAGTCCCCGACCAGGTAGTCATCACTTCCGAGCCTGCCGCCGGGCTCCGCATCCGGGTCAAGGACAAGGGCACGGTGTTGCTCAACTATATGCTGGGCAAGAGCTTCTATCCCGTTACTTTCAACTTCAACGATTATAAAAACAGCAACGACCACGTGCTGATCCACGCCCCCGAAATCACCAAGAAAGTGTCGGCGCAACTCAATGCCTCCACTAGCCTCCTTTCTGTTAAGCCCGACACGCTGGAGTACTACTACTCTAAGGGAAACTCGAAACGGGTGCCCGTCAAGCTGTCCGGGACAGTGAACGCAGGGCGGCAATACTACATTGCCGACACGGTTTTCTCGCCGGACTCTGTGCTAGTCTATGCGCCGGACGAATCGATCAATGCCGTCACGGCCGCCTACACCGTGCCGGTCAACATTGAAAACTTAGAAGACACGCTGCGCCGGCAAGTGGCATTGCGCGCCCGCAAAGGGTTGAAGTTCGTGCCTGCCACGGTGGATCTGATGCTGCCCGTGGACATTTACACGGAAAAGACAGTAGAAGTGCCGCTCCAAGGCATCGGCTTCCCTGCCGACAAGGTGTTGCGGGCATTCCCGTCGAAAGTGCAAATAACCTTCCAGGTAGGCATGGGCCATTTCCTCCAGGTCACCGAAAACGATTTCCACCTGTTCGCGGCTTATGAAGAGTTGTTGGAACTGGGCTCGGAGAAATACACCGTGAAACTCCAGAGCCTACCCAAAGGCGTAACGCAAGTGCATTTCAATCCTGAACAAGTGGACTTCTTGATTGAGCAGATTCCCTCTGCGGGCGGAGAACAGCCATGACAATCAGGCTGGGCATTACAGGCGGCATAGGAAGCGGGAAGAGCGTAGTGGCGCGCCTGCTGGAGGTAATGGGCGTGCCCGTATATATCTCGGACAAAGAAAGCAAACGGCTGATGCTGGTAGACCCCTGCATCCGGCAAGGCCTGACAAGCCTCTTGGGCGATGCCGTGTACGAGAATGGCAAGCTCAACAAGCAGCTGGTGGCTTCCTACCTTTTTTCTTCCCCGAAGCATGCGCAACGCGTCAACGGCATCGTGCATCCACGCGTAAAGGCCGACTTTGCCCGCTGGACGCGAAAATACACGCGCTTGCCCGTAGTAGGCATCGAAACGGCCATTTTGCTTGAATGCGGGTTTGCCGATGTCGCGGATAAGGTGGCGGTGGTCAGCGCCCCCTTGGAGATGAGAATCGCGCGGGCCATGGCGCGCGACCATGCCTCCCGCATGCAAATTGAAGAACGCATCCGAAGCCAAATGGATGACGATGAAAAGCGGAAGCGGGCCGACTTCGTGATTGAAAACGATGGGAAAGCCCCGCTTATCCCCCAGCTCGCCGCGCTCTTGGCAGCCTTGGCTCCAACGCCCTCCGGCCCGTTGGCTCCGCCCGGACTGTCAGATTGAAAAAGCCGGCATCCCCCCGCTTGGCAGCCGCCTTCAGGCGCACTTGGCGGCAGCCAAGCGGAGGGCATCCTGTTCGCAAACCTTTTTAAATGCGACAGCCATGCCGTTATCACATTATA
>CAYSIQ010000096.1:1311-6441 GCA_964431195.1 uncultured Bacteroides sp. | reverse complement strand
AACTGACGGACTGACAGGTTTCAAATAGGCAGCCACAAGGCTGTTTGCCATACAAAAGGTTGGGGAAGGCGATAGGCCGCTGGCACGCCTTTTCCCAAGTCTTTCCCATATTGGGAGTTTTGAACAGTCCACATAAACGTATATTTATGCGGGGGAAATAAGCTATTTTCATTAAAAAATGAAAGGCACGGAGAGCCTTTTGGAGCATCAGACCGCTCGTTTTGTCCCCTGATTTATCCCAGACTCACGTAAAAATGCAAAGTGCCAGAATGTCACGTGCCTATCGTTTTTTCAGAAATTCATAGCCGAACCTGCAATGCAGGCAATCTTTCCGTTCGCAATACATTTTTTGCAACTGCAAGAGCGCCTGCGAATCGGCGGCAGTATGCACCGGCAGCCCGATGTTGCCCCACATGCGGGTGACATAGTTGTTTTCGGCTTTCACCGATTCCAGGAAGCCGGTGGCACGCGTGCACAGCCTGTCATCGCCCTTGTGCAGGCCGTAGGCATAGAGCAACGGCACTACAGTGTTAATCAGCAGGAGGTTGAGTGCGCCTTCACCCAGCTGCTTCCCAGCGGTAGGCGAACATTTCCGGAAACTGAAGTGTGTGTCCCAATATGCGGAAGTCTTTACCTTGAAAAGTTCTTTGGCTGCATCGGGCGTTTCCGCCTCCATCAGCCGCGAGAAAAGAGCCTCCTGCGAATGGTACAAGGCAGCCAGTTGTGCCAGCCGCACATGCGGAAAATTGCCCGGCCGCATGCGAAGTAGTTTCCAACGCGAAGAGGATATCAAGGCGGACAAAGAGAACTTGCGGCAAAGGTAACGATATTCGCGTTGCAAGGCCATGTAATAACCATCGGCATCGGGCAATTCATCCTCCAGCAGACCGGCATGGCCGAAGAAAAACGCCTCCACTTGAAGCAAGTTGTCACGGTGCTTGTCCACTGCCCGCAGGGGCAATGATTCTGCCCATGCCTGAAAGGCATCGCCGTTAACGCCGAAACCGAAATTCCGCGCCAAAGTGATGAACAGCACGTCCGCCCAGTTGCCGTTCTGCTTCTTCAAGCGTTCGCTCACGGTGGCGGCCTTTTGTTCAAAACGTTCCATCTGCAAAGCCGACAGCCAAGAATGGACGGTGAGTACCGGCAGGTCAGAAACGACAGTGTAGCAGGGCGGATAGAACTCCGAGTCCTGCAACGTGGCATAGCGATGACGCACCTCGTCGGGGCAGGGCAGTTGCAACTGGGGAATGGGATGGCCATCGCTGCGCACCACCGTGCAGTCGGCCTTGCCTACCACATGGAGGATGACAGAGTCGTAAGCCGGGTCGTTGCCGTGCCCGTGGCGCATCCAGTCGGATGCCGCCTCGTGTATCTCCACATTCCCCGCCCAAAGCGTGCCGTCAACCTTCAACTTGGCATTGAAAAAATCGGGGCCGGCATTCAGGTTGGGGAGACCGGGGTCAATGACTTCCACCTGCTGTCTGTCAGTGGTGAAAAGCGGTTCCAAAGGAAATATCTTGTGCCGCCAGACGTAATGCAATAACCGTTCCATGTTAACAAGACGTTAATATTGGGCGCAAATGTAAGAAAAATCTTATCTTTGCGACCCCTGCATGATTGCTTTTAAGCGAAAAAGGAAGCAGTGCGCCGCTCTATACGGAACAGATAACCTATAAAAAGAACAATGAAAATAGCATTAATCGGTTATGGCAAGATGGGCAAGGAAATAGAGAAAGTTGCCTACAGCCGCAGGCACGAAATTGTCTGCATCATTGACATTGATAACCAACAGGACTTCCGGTCATCGGCTTTCGGGAGCGCCGACGTGGCCATCGAATTTACAAGCCCCATGGCAGCCTACGGCAACTACCTCCGCACGTTCGAGGCAGGCGTCAAACTCGTTTCGGGCAGCACCGGCTGGACAGAGAAGCACGGCGAGGAAATACGCCGCCTCTGCACCGAGGGCGGGAAGACATTGTTCTGGTCGTCCAACTTCAGCTTGGGCGTAAGCATCTTTTCGGCTGTGAACAGATATTTGGCAAAAATTATGAACCTGTTTCCCGCCTACGATGTAAGCCTGAGTGAAACTCACCACATCCATAAACTTGATGCCCCGAGCGGTACCGCCATCACCTTGGCCGAAGACATCGTGCGGAATCTTGGCCGCAAGAGCCGTTGGGTGAAAAGCACCATGCAGGCAACCGATAACAGTTTCAGCGGCAACAATGTTCCTGCTGCGGACGAACTGCCCATCGAATCCATCCGCCAAGGAGAAGTGCCGGGCATCCACAGCATCCGCTATGAATCGGAGGCGGACAGCATCATCATTACCCATGAGGCCAAGAACCGCAAGGGCTTTGCCTTGGGCGCCGTGCTGGCAGCCGAATATACTGCCAATCACGAAGGTTTTTTGGGTATGGACGATTTATTCCCTTTCTTAAAAGACTGATAACATGGGACAAGTATCTCGCAAGCAATGGATTAAGTTCGGTATTATTACCTTGCTCTACCTGCTCTTCCTCTTGTGGGTTAGGTGTTGGTGGGGATTGGCAGTTGTACCTTTCATTTACGATGCTTACATCACCCGGAAAATTCCCTGGACATTCTGGCGAAAAGCAAAGGCTCCCCTTGTGCGCGGTATCATGAGCTGGGTGGATGCCATTGTGTTCGCGCTGGTAGCTGTTTACTTCGTCAACCTCTACATTTTCCAGAACTATCAGATACCCTCGTCATCGCTGGAGAAATCGCTATTGGTGGGCGACTTCCTCTTTGTCAGCAAAATGAGTTACGGGCCGCGCGTACCCAACACGCCTCTCTCCATGCCCCTCACGCAACACACGCTTCCCGTACTGAACTGCAAGTCCTACCTTGACTGGCCGCAATGGAGCTACAAGCGTGTGGCAGGTTTCGGCAAGGTGAAGCGGAACGACATTGTGGTGTTCAACTTCCCCGCCGGCGACACCGTGGCACTCAACCACCAGGAAGACTTCTATTCTCTGGCGTTCCGCGAAGGCAAGCGCATTTATCCGGCACCGGTAAACATGGACAGCCTGACGCGCGAACAGCAGCGCGCTGTTTATGATCTATATTATAGCGCAGGGCGCAAACAAATTTTGGATAACCCGCAATATTACGGCAAAGTGGTGGTGCGCCCTGTAGACCGCAGAGAAAACTACGTGAAACGCTGTGTGGGCCTGCCTGGCGACACGTTGTCCATCCAGGACGGACAAGTCCACATCAACGGGCACGCTATTCAGAACCCGCCCGAAATGCAGTTCTTCTATTATGTACAGACCACGGGCGGCCACATCCCCCCGGCTTACTTCCGCGAATTGGGCATCAGCCTGGATGACCAAATAATGGTGACCAATGGCAATCCTGAATGGGACAGTGCCTTGATTGGCATAGGACTGAACCACCGTGACGCGCAGGGGCATCTCTGCCCTGTCTATCGCTTGCCCCTCACCGCCCGCACGCTGGCCACACTGACAGCCAACAAAAAACTGATAAGCGACATTGTGAAAGAAACCGCCCCTGCCGATGATGATGTTTACCCAAAAAACCTCTACACAGGGTGGAACCGCGACGACTATGGCCCTATCTGGATTCCTGCAAAAGGAGCGACCGTGGCACTTACGCCCGACAACCTGCCTTTCTACCAACGTTGCATCACTGCCTACGAAGGCAACACGCTGGAGCAGAAAGCGGACGGCATTTATGTCAACGGCCAACGCGCGGAATCCTACACTTTCAAGATGGACTACTACTGGATGATGGGCGACAATCGTCACAACTCGCTCGATTCGCGCTACTGGGGTTTCGTGCCCGAAGACCACGTGGTGGGCAAACCCGTCCTGATCTGGCTTTCGATTGACAAAGACCGCGAATGGCTGGACGGAAAAATCCGGTGGGAGCGCCTCTTCACGTGGGTGGAATAACTAAATCGTGAAACAATGGCAACGTGAAAGTGGCGTGGAAAACAATCCGTACATTGGCGGCAGTGATATTTTTGGCGGTATCGCTACGTGGCTGTGTAGCTACCTCTTACTTCATTCCATCGCACGGCATGGAGAATGCCCTTTACCGGGACGATCGTGTGCTGGTGAACAAATGGAGTTACGGGCTGCGCCTCCCTCTCATGCGGCTGTGGGGCTACCGGCGCTGGCGCGAACGTCCTGTGCGGCGAAAAGACATCGTGGTTTTCAACAATCCTGCCGACTTAACGCAACAGTCCATTGACCGCCGGGAGGTCTTCATCGGCCGCTGTGCAGGCATACCCGGAGATACGCTGATGGTTGATTCGCTCTTCACCCTCAACCCCGCGCATCGGTTAGGCCCCGATGAAAAATTCCTTTATGCCTATCCCCGCGAACGGGAAGCCGAACTGCTTGCCCTGCTCGGCCGGCTGTCTATCCGAAACAACTCGTTGTTAGGCAACGACTCGGCCAATCACATGCGCTGCTTTAGCCGCTACGAATATTACCTGCTGGAGCAAGCCGTCACCCCACCCTGCTGGATCCGTCCCGCCGGCAAGACCGGCTCGACTGCCGTGTGGCATCCGCTCATCGTGCCTGCCAAGGGGAAGACCGTAGCGGTAACGCCGTGGAACCGCACGTTACTATGCAACACCTTGTTGCTGCACGAAAGCCGCCGCGCCGAAGTGCGGGGCGATTCCCTCTACGTGGACGGCCATGCCGTCACACAATGCCGCTTCACTAAAGATTATTGCTGGATTAGTTTGGACAATCCCGCCACGCTGTCCGATTCGCGCCTGTTCGGTTTCGTGCCGATGGATCACATCATAGGCCGCGCTGACCTTGTTTTGTTCTCTAAGGAAGAAGGAAGAGGCCTGTTCGGTGGATTTCGCCGGGAACGGATGGGAATGCGGGTGAGATAAATGAGCAGACATGCCGTCATCACGGCGTTAATGAAAAAGGCGCGCCGAAGCAAAGCCGGGCACGCAATAGGAACGATAAGGTTCCCTATTGTTAAGGGGAGTGACAGCGATTTCTTACATGCCGGGAAATTTACGGCCGAATCTGTCAGCCTGGGTGGCAGTTCCTGCTTGGGGGAAAACGAGGAACTGCCGGGCTTTATCAGTGACGTGCATATCGGGGAGTATATGTC
>CAYSIQ010000096.1:0-1211 GCA_964431195.1 uncultured Bacteroides sp. | reverse complement strand
AAAACGAGGAACTGCCGGGCTTTATCAGTGACGTGCATATCGGGGAGTATATGTCGTTTGGCACAATCCCGTACAATTGCGATGGAAACAAATTAGGGCAAACGGTATCGGGTTGCGGGCTGAAGCCACAAGCGCTTACCCGGAACGTGGGCAATACGTATTATCGGGACTGTCGCACGGGATTTCCTTCATGCACGCGCGGGGCGCGGGCGGTGCAGTACGGCGGGAGCGCCGTATGTGCATGCACCGGACGCGGCACGGGCATCTCCCGCAGGGCACGCTTCACGGCTGCTTCCTTATCCCGGATCCGCGCATTCCTTGCCCGGCATGTTGGGCAAAGCCCGTCCCCCCCTTGTATTGCCAAGGCAATGGCCGTCCCATTCGCCTCTTCCGGATTGCCCCTTTCCCGCAACCGCACCGGCGAAAGAGGCATCGGGCTTGTTCCTTATGACAATCGTGCAGGCAACGCAGAAGCTGCTGCTCGATGCCCATCATAAAATCAAAGGCCAATGCATGCCATTACGCCTCAATGGGCTGTTCGGGAAAGGCGTTCCGGCGGTTACCGCCACCAACGCCGTTTCAGCCGAGAACTTATAGCGGGCATTATGCGGATAATCATGTCATGTTATATAAGGCTCACGTTGTTTTAAGTCTTTTAACGGCATGTTCCGCAAAACAGGCACGATTATCCGCAAATCTTTTATATCATTTTTCATTCCAATGCCTTATCTTTGTAGCGATTATTAAGATATTAACACAGGAGACATAACTATGAGCAAAAAAATGACGCGAAGAGAATGGCTCAAGGCCGCTGCCACCTCGTTGGCTTCTGCCGCTGCCCTGGCAGTCGTACCATCGTTTGCGCGAAACCTGGCAGCCCCCGGCAGGCAGGCAATGTCGCGCGCCGCCGGCAAGGTTTCTACCGTGTGGATGGCGCACGATGTCACCCCCGAAGCGCTTGTGAAGATTTACGAGGCATTGGGGCGCGAAGCCACAGGCAGGGTAGCCGTAAAAATCAGCACCGGCGAACCTGGCGGGCACAACTTCCTGCAACCTTCGCTCATCAAAGATTTGGTGCAGAAAGTGAACGGCACTATCGTGGAATGCAATACGGCCTACAATGGCCGGCGCTCCAACACGGAAGACCACTTGGAGGCTGCCCGCGAGCATGGTTTCTTCGACATCGCCGACGTGGACATTATGGATGCGGA
>CAYSIQ010000095.1:2007-6483 GCA_964431195.1 uncultured Bacteroides sp. | reverse complement strand
GGTGCAAAAGCAAGCCCCTGCGCATGAAGATACGCAATATTTGCGGGGATGAGACCGTTTTTGTAATTTAATGCAATATGGGAAAGTATCCTGCCGGCCTTCAGGACAACAACGGTCTTGTAAACATGGCTTCCCTTTCCTGCAGAATCGTCTATGCCGGCACAATCCGCTCTTTCCAGTGAAGGAGCGAGGATGCCTGTCCTGTCCGGGGCGTCGCATGCTTCGGCCTTTCCCGCCGCTTCCATCGCCCCTTGTTCTTTTGCACATTGTCCCATGAATGGCGGGGGGCCGTAATTCAAATGGCCTTACTTTCAGATAAATAGTCGGATGCCAATGCAACTCAAAGGCTACATTGGGAAATGCCGCCAAAAGGGCGCGGTCGTGCCAGAAGAAACGGGTGCGGCGAACCGGACAGGCAAGGCAATCCGCCCCCGTTCCTTGCGGATTATCATAATTCGTAACATCGCACCTGCCGGTTGATTCTGCCATGTATAAATTAGAGCGCCCTTTTCTTTATTTATTCGATTATTTCATACCTTTGCACGAAAGTATGATGAGATGAAAGATACCCAACAACAATTTGAGCATGTCATTGCTTTATGCCGCGACTTGTTTGCCAAAAAGCTTCATGATTATGGCCCGGCATGGCGTATCTTGCGGCCGGCATCCGTCACCGACCAACTCTATATCAAAGCCAACCGCATCCGCAGCATTGAGACCAAAGGCATAGCCATGGTGAATGAAAGCATCCGTAGCGAGTTTATGGCCATTGTCAACTATGGCCTCATCGGATTAATCCAGTTGGAATTGGGCTATGCCGAGGAAGCGGACATCTCCGCCGATGAAGCGTTGGCGCTTTATGACCACTATGCGAAAGCCTCGCTCGAACTCATGCTTGCCAAAAACCACGACTACGATGAAGCGTGGCGCAGCATGCGAATCAGTTCCTACACCGACCTGATTCTTATGAAAATCTGCCGGGTACGGCAAATTGAGAACTTAGGGGGTAATACGCTGGTGTCTGAAGGCGTGGATGCCAACTATATGGACATGGTGAACTATTCCGTATTCGGTTTGATCAAGATAGAATTTGGAGACTGACAACAGACATATCATCGGGAACGTGTGGATAAACTGTTGCCGCTTCCTGTTAGGCGCGGTGTTTGTCTTTTCCGGCTTTGTGAAGGCGGTAGATCCCTTAGGCACGTTCTACAAGTTTCAAGACTACCTTCGCGCTTTCGGCTTCGGTTCGTGGCTGCCCGCATGGGTGTTGCTGTTGGGAGCGGTGGCGTTGGCTTCCGTGGAGTTTTGCGTGGGGGTATTCCTTTGCATCGGCATGCGCAGGCAGGCATCGGCTTTGCTGGCATTGTTGCTTATGCTGGTGATGATGCCGTTGACTCTTTACCTTGCCATCGCCAATCCCGTGTCCGATTGCGGCTGCTTCGGCGATGCAGTGGTGCTGACCAATTGGGAATCCTTCGCCAAAAACGTGGCTCTTTTCGTGGCTGCCGTTTCGGTTGCGTGGGGCTGGAAACGTATGGTGCGCTTTGTCTCCGTTCATTTTGAGTGGATGATTTCGATATACACGATGCTTTTCATCGGGGCGCTGTCGGTTTACTGCCTGCGTAACCTGCCTATTTTTGATTTCCGCCCGTTTAAGATTGGCGTTAACATTCCCGAAGCCATGGCTGTTCCCGAAGGAGCCAAACAAACCGAGGTGGAAACTTACTTCACGATGGAGAAAGACGGCAGGCAGCAAGACTTTACCTCAGAAAACTTTCCCGATTCCACTTGGGCTTTCGTCAAGGCCCGTACCGTGGTAACGGAACAAGGCTATGTGCCTCCCATTGCCGACTTCTATCTGGAAGACATGGAGACCGGCGAGGAGATGCGCGACAGCATCCTTTCCCGTCCAGGTTACACTTTTCTGCTTATAGCCCCGCTGCTTGAATATGCCGGCGACAGCTACATCGACCTTATCAACGAAATTTACGATTACAGCGTGGAGCATGGCTATGCTTTCTATGCCGCCACCGCCTCTGCCGGCGAAGCGATAGAACAGTGGCGCGACCGTACCGGCGCGGAATATCCTTTTCTCCGTTCGGAAGAGACGGTACTGAAAACCATTATCCGCTCCAATCCCGGCCTGGTGCTGCTCAAGCAAGGCGCCATCCTCAACAAGTGGAGCGACAGTTGCCTGCCCGACGAGTATGTGCTGACCGATGCCTTGGAACGCATCCCCTTGGGGCAGCAGAAACAGGTGAGCGACTTTCGCACGTTGTGCTACGTCCTGCTGTGGTTCATTGTCCCCCTTATGCTGGTGTTGGGGCTTGACATCCTCTACATCAAGCGGCGGAACCGGCAAGTGAAAGCCAATCCTAATAATTAACCATTTAAAAACAATAAACAAAATGAGAAAGAACATTGTTGCAGGAAACTGGAAAATGAACAAGACCCTGCAAGAAGGCATTGCCCTGGCAAAAGAACTGAACGAAGCATTGGCAGCCGAAACGCCCAATTGCGATGTAGTCATCTGCACGCCGTTCATCCACCTGGCATCGGTGGCTCCCGTGGTCGACCCTGCCAAAATCGGTGTCGGCGCCGAGAACTGCGCGGACAAGGAGTCGGGCGCGTACACCGGCGAAGTGTCTGCCGCTATGGTAGCTTCCACGGGCGCCAAGTATGTCATCTTGGGGCACTCTGAGCGCCGTGCTTATTATCACGAGACCGTTGAAATCCTGAGAGAGAAAGTGAAGTTGGCTTTGGCCCACGGTTTGGCGCCCATCTTCTGCATAGGCGAAGTGCTGGAAGAACGCGAGGCAGGCAAACAAAATGAAGTGGTTGCCGCCCAGCTGGAGTCTGTCTTCTCTTTGCCTGCCGAGGATTTCTCTAAAGTTATCTTGGCTTATGAACCCGTATGGGCCATCGGCACAGGCAAGACCGCCACGCCCGAACAGGCTGAAGAAATCCATGCCTTCATCCGCCGCACGGTAGCCGCCAAATATGGCCGTGAAATAGCCGGCGACTGCTCCATCCTCTACGGCGGCAGCTGCAAGCCTACCAACGCAAAGGAACTCTTTGCAAAGCCCGACGTGGACGGCGGCCTGATTGGAGGCGCCGCGCTGAAAGTAGCCGACTTCAAGGGCATCATCGACGCGTTCAAGTAATCGGCAGCCAAGGCTTCGGCGGGGAAAGTTTGAGCTGGCGGGCGGCAAGAGGAGGGACCAGCCCCCCCGTTGCCGTGCCGTCAGCGTCCCACCAAAAGCCCGCCCTCCGTGCCAACATAAAAAAAGAAGAATATGAAGAAAATACTTGGCCTGGTTATGGCAATCGGCCTTGCCTGCACCGCCGCAAGGGCGCAAGGCATACTGAAAAGCTTGGAAAGAGCTATGCCCGGGCAGGGGACAGTCCGCATCCACCAAGACCCCCGCATCGCCGCGCTGATAGGGTCGGAACCTGCCGGCAACAGCGAGCAGAAAGTGCTGAGGGCTTCCGGCTACCGCATACAGGTTTATGCCGGCAACAACACCCGCCGCGCCAAAAACGAGGCTTACTCCGTGGCGGCTAAGGTCAAGGAGCATTTCCCCGAACTCGCGGTCTATACCTCGTTCAACCCTCCCCGCTGGATCTGCAGGGCGGGAGACTTCCGCAGCATCGAAGAGGCGGATGCCGCCATGCGCTTGATGCGCGAGACAAACGACTTCCGCGAGGTGTCCATCGTGAAAGAGCAAATCAATATCTATTTTTAAAGCGAAAGGCCAAGGAGGGCGAGTCCCGTGCCGCCGCCCGCCTTTCATTCGTCGTCGTGCTGGAATGTTAGACAAAGAAACCGCAGGATCTCCCGCCTTGGGCGAACTGGCAGAACACTACAAGCGCATCCTTGCCCTGTTGGGCGAGGATCCCGCCCGCGAAGGCCTGCTGAAGACCCCCGAGCGCGTGGCGAAAGCCATGCTTTCGTTGACCGGAGGCTATGGCATGGATCCCCGCGAAGTGCTCCGTTCCGCCAAGTTCCGGGAAGGATACCGCCAGATGGTCATCGTGAAAGATATCGACTTCTTCTCGCTGTGCGAGCACCACATGTTGCCTTTCTACGGCAAGGCGCACGTCGCCTACATCCCCAACGGCTACGTCACGGGCCTGAGCAAGATAGCCCGCGTGGTCGACATCTTCTCGCACCGCCTGCAATTGCAGGAGCGCATGACCCTACAGATCAAGCAGTGCATACAGGAAACCCTCAACCCGCTGGGAGTAATGGTGGTAGTGGAAGCCAAGCACATGTGCATGCAGATGCGCGGCGTGGAGAAGCAGAATTCCATTACCACCACCTCCGACTTCACCGGCGCTTTCAACCAAGCCAAGACCCGCGAGGAGTTTATGAATCTCATCCGCCGGGGAAGCACGCCTTGCGGGTGAAGCCCTCCGCAGGTCAGGGCGGGCGGAAGCCCCGTCCCTGCCGCCTGCCCGCCGTATATGCGC
>CAYSIQ010000095.1:0-1907 GCA_964431195.1 uncultured Bacteroides sp. | reverse complement strand
GCACGGAGCAAACGGGATGCAGCGCAGGGGAAGGCGATAAGAAAAGGCGCGTTTCCTCCTCGCTTGAGGGGGGGGGAGCCGGGCGATTTCCCTCCCTCGCCCTTTGATTTTAACTTCCTCCTTCGCCTTTTCTTCCAGCGCATAGGGCAACGGGGAGATTGCTTGACGGCCTCTTCGCTTTCTCCAAGCTGCCGGAGAAAGGGAAGAGGCCGTCACCGTTTCCTCTATGCCTGTCCATGCCGGGCAGAAGCCGGCGCGTCATTCAGCCAGCTTGCCGTCGGAACCGAGCACGTTGATGATTTTGTGCTTGTACATCTTTTCCATTTCGTCGCGGGCGGGGCCGAGGTACTTGCGCGGGTCAAACTCGGCGGGCTTCTCGACGAATGCCTTGCGGACGGCGGCTGTCATGGCCAGGCGGGAGTCGGAGTCGATGTTAATCTTGCACACGGCCGACTTGGCCGCCTTGCGGAGCTCTTCTTCGGGAATGCCGATGGCCGCTTCCAGCTTGCCGCCGTGGCTGTTGATCATATCTACGTATTCCTGTGGAACGGAAGAAGAGCCGTGGAGCACGATGGGGAAGCCCGGCAGTTTCTCCATCACCGCATCCAGCACGCTGAATGCCAAGGGAGGAGGAACCATGCGTCCGGTAGCCGGGTCGCGGCGGCACTGTTCGGGCTTGAACTTGTAAGCGCCGTGGGAAGTGCCGATCGAGATGGCCAAGCTGTCGCAACCGCTGCGGGTGGAGAAGTCGATTACCTCTTCGGGATTGGTGTAAGTGTGGTGTTCGGCCGAAACTTCGTCCTCCACGCCGGCCAGCACGCCCAGCTCGCCTTCTACGGTCACGTCATACTGATGGGCGTATTCCACTACCTTCTTGGTCAGAGCCACGTTCTCTTCGTAAGGCAGGTGGGAACCGTCAATCATAACGGAAGAGAAGCCCATATCTACGCAGGACTTGCAAAGCTCGAAACTGTCGCCGTGGTCCAAGTGAAGCACGATTTCGGGATGGGCGCAGCCCAGTTCCTTGGCATATTCCACGGCGCCTTCGGCCATGTAGCGCAGCAATGTCTGGTTGGCATAGTTGCGCGCGCCTTTCGATACCTGCAAGATAACCGGCGACTTGGTTTCCACGGCAGCCTTTATGATGGCTTGCAGCTGCTCCATGTTGTTGAAGTTGAAAGCAGGGATTGCATACCCGCCCTTGATGGCCTTCGCAAACATAGCTCTCGTGTTTACGAGGCCCAGATTCTTGTAATTAACCATTTTGTTTGATGTTTTATAGTTAGTAATCGTAATCTACGTGCAAAAATAAGCATTCTTTGGCAGAATGGTGCACGCGGAGAGGCTAAAATCCTTCCCCGGCAGCGCTTCGCTTAACCTATTTAAAGAAAAGGGAAGCATCGGGAGGCGTTGATTGCCAACTCTGCGTTGCAATTTGGCCTTTCCTTGCCTATTTTTTTGGAAAAAACTTTTCGCAATCCAAATAAAACATTACCTTTGCGCCTTGAAACAAGACCATTACGCATCGCACGGTTATTTGCCACCAATAAAAAAACGGATAATAAACGATTAAAGAATTAAATAGCGAAATGAAAAAAGGTATCCATCCCCAAAATTATCGTCCGGTTGTATTCAAAGATATGTCAAACGGCGACATGTTCTTGACACGTTCTACCATAGCCACCAAGGACACCATTGAGTTTGAAGGCGAAACATACCCGCTGGTTAAGCTCGAAATCTCCAGTAGCTCACACCCGTTCTACACGGGCAAGTCCAAGCTAGTCGACACGGCCGGCCGTGTGGACAAGTTCATGAGCCGTTATGGCAACCACAAGAAATAAACTTTGACGAAAGAAGTTCCCATTCAACAAGAAGCATCCCTGCGCGCGGCGCGAGGGATGCTTCTT
>CAYSIQ010000094.1:0-6541 GCA_964431195.1 uncultured Bacteroides sp. | reverse complement strand
TTATAACCGGAACAATGCGGCCTCATACACTTTCGGGCAAAACCAGACGACAGGGTTGAGCGAGGTCAAGAAGATGTCGATCTTCGGCATCATGCCGGGCATTACCTATAACTTCAGATTTTAGAACGCGCATGAAAGCAACAAGGACAATCGCACTGCTCCTCGCGATGGCGATGGTGGGCAGTTGCCACGAAGAAGTAATTACCGTCAATCTTGACACCGCATCCCCGAGATTGGTGATAGATGCCTCCATCGACTGGATCAAAGGGACATCCGGGAGCAGGCAGACAATCAAGCTGACCACGACCGCCGGATATTATGAGGAAGGTGTCCCGGCAGTGACCGGTGCGGAAGTCTTCGTGACCAACAGTAGCAATACGGTATTCGATTTCGTGGAGATCCCTGGCAGCGGCGAATATGTCTGCTCGGATTTCATACCTACCGTTGGGGAGGTATATACACTGGACATCCTGCTTGGCGGCGAAAGGTACACGGCCTCGGAAACATTGGTTGGTGTCCCCGACATAGAGGAAAGGGTCGAGCAATACGACAAAGGCGGGATGGACGGCAAAGACATAGAGCTTACATTCTATTTTCAAGACAACGGGCATGAATACAATTATTACCTGTACAGCTTCATCACAGACTGTGTCGCTTATCCGCAGTATGAAGTCGAGGATAACGAAATGACATCCGGCAACCTTACTCAAGTGTACTATTCCCATGAAGACATGAGGCCGGGCGACGGTTTTGTCTTCAAGTTGTATGGCATATCAAAGCGGTATCACGACTACATGGCCAAAATCATTTTGGCTTCAAGCGGCGACAGCGGCGGTATGTTCCCTGCCACTCCCGGCGAGGTTCGCGGCAACATAATCAACATGGCCGACAGCAGGAATTATCCATACGGGTATTTCAGGCTCTCGGAAGTCGATAGGAAAGAATACACCGTGAAATGATTGAAACAAGATTATTTAGCATCCGGCCGCACGCGCAAGCCTAAGGCGGCGAGGATATTTCCCCTCCCGGGAAAAAGGAAAGTCAATGGAGAATCTTGAATATCAGCTCGCGAAGCAGCTCGGAGTCGCTTAGCGAGGCGTTGCCCGCGCCTTTGCTTCTGGCATCCGTGTAGCGTATTTCCCCTATGATCTGCATGGTCTTCACGCCGCTGTATTGACGCATGGCCGTTTGATATTCGCGGGATTGCCACGGCGACTTCAGGCCCAGGAAATCGGCCAGCCCGCGCTCGGACTTGTCGGGCGCGTAGTACGCCAGCATCAGGTTGGAGAAGAATTGGAAAAGCAAGTACAGGGTAACCTGGATTTTGCCGGCCTTCGGGTTGTCCGCGAAGTACTTTATTATCCTGTTGGCTTTCAACACATTTTTTTGGACAAGGGCCGCGCGGAGCTCGAAGTTGTTATAGTCTTTGCTGATTCCTATGTTCCGCTCGACCTGTTCGGGGGTGATGAGGGCCTGCCCGTCAGGGAGCGTGAGGAGCAGCTTGTCCAGCTCGCCGGCCAGCCTGCTCAGGTCGGTTCCCACGAAATCGGCCAGCATGGCGGCGGCTTTCGGGTCGATGCCGGCCGGCTTGCCTTTCAGGTAGGAAGCGATGAACGCCGGGAGCTGAGTCTCCTTGACCGTCTTTGACTCAAACAAGACGCCTGTCTTTTCGACCAACGCCGCCAGCTTCTTCCGCCTGTCCAGCACGTCATGCTTATGGCACAACACCAGGATGGTCGAGCCGAGGGGCTTCCGCAGGTAGTAGGCGAGCTCGTCCATGTTGCGCACGGCCTGCGCCTCCCTCACCACGACGACCTGGCGCTCGGACATCATGGGGTAACGCTTGGCGGCATTGATGATGGCCGACACACTGACATCCGCCCCGTACATGACGGTCAGGTTGAACTCTTTTTCGGCATCGGTCAACGCGTGGTCTGCAATGTAGCCGGCAATCAGGTCGATATAGTAGGGCTCTTTCCCCATCAGGTAATAGACGGGACGGTACTGCCCGGTGCGCAGCTCCTCCAGTATTTCGTCGCAGGATAATTCTTGCTTAGCCATGTCTGTGCCTTGGCGTTATAAGTCGTACCGCAGGTGCATCACAGTCCTTTTCTCGTCAATAATCATGCGCAATGCCTCAATGCCGATTTCCACATGGCCCTTGACGTAGTTCTGGGTCACGATGTCATCGCTCTTTTCCGTTTTCACCCCATCGGGCAGCATGGGCTGGTCGGAGACGAGCAGCAGCGCCCCTGTCGGGATATGGTTCGCCAGCCCGCAGCAGAACAGCGTGGCCGTTTCCATGTCAACCGCTATGGCGCGGGTCTTTTTCAAGTAGCTCTTGAAAGCGTCATCGTGTTCCCATAGGCGCCGGTTGGTGGTATAGACGGTGCCCGTCCAGTAGTCGCGCCCGTGGTTGCGGACGGTGGAGGAAACCGCGCGCTGCAGCATGAAAGCCGGCAGGGCAGGAACTTCCGGGGGAAGGTAGTCGCCGGAAGTCCCCTCGCCCCGGATGGCGGCAATGGGCAAGACAAGGTCGCCCAGCTCGTTTTTCCAGCCGATGCCCCCGCACTTGCCTAGGAAAAGGCAGGCCTTGGGCTGGACGGCACCCAGCAAGTCCATGACGGTGGCTGCGTTGGGACTTCCCATGCCGAAGTTGATGATGGTAATGTTCCCCGCCGTGGCCGATAGCATGTTTGCATCGCGCCCCAAGACGGGCACGCCGAAAATCCCGGCGAAGATTTCCACGTACTTGTTGAAGTTGGCCAGCAGGATGTATTCCCCGAAGTCTTCCAACCTGCGTCTCGTATAGCGCGGCAGCCAGTTGGCGGCTATTTCTTCTTTCGTTTTCATGAGATTTCGTTAAATTTGCATCGTTCAACCTGCAAATATATATAATGTTGCTGTTAAACCTGCCGGCTTTTGATGCCAAAATAATTGCGAGGAACGGCAAAAGCGTGATTTTCGACATCCTGCGCCGTCGGTACGTCGCGCTCACGCCCGAAGAATGGGTACGCCAGCACTTCGTGCATTTCCTTGTCGCCTGCAAGGGCTACCCCGCCCCGCTGATGGCAAACGAAGTGCAGGTAATACTGAACGGCACACGGAAACGTTGCGACACAGTACTTTACAGGCGGGACTTGACTGCGCGCATGATCATGGAGTATAAAGCCCCCGACGTGGAAATCACCCAAGCCGTGTTCGACCAGATTACCCGCTACAACATGGCATTGAAAGTAGATTACCTCATTGCCAGCAACGGGTTGGCGCACTACTGCTGCCGCATGGACTACGAAAGGAATGCTTGCACGTTCCTGCGCGGCATCCCCGACTATAAAGACTTATAAGGGAGGAACATTCCGAAACGGTGCGGAGCCGCGCCTTGGCAACCGCTTCCCGCACTGCAAAGCCGCCGTCACTCAGGGCTTTCCTCTGTGTATGTCGTCCTTCTTTTCCGCGTGTTCCTTTCCCTTATCTGTTCTTCCTTGCTGCCAGGCGTTATGCCTGCCAGTTCGGGGTCTACCATGATGCGCCCGCAATATTCGCATACGATGATTTTCTTGCGCGAGCGGATGTCGAGCTGGCGCTGAGGCGGGATTTTGTTGAAGCAACCGGCGCAGGCATCGCGTTGTACGCAGACAATGCCGAGGCCGTTGCGCGAATTCTTACGAATGCGCTTGAACGATTGCAGCAGGCGCGGTTCAATCTTGGCTTCCAGCGATTTGGCCTTGCCGCGCAGGAGGTCTTCCTCCTGTCTGGTTTCGGAAACGATTTCGTCTAGTTCGTCCCTCTTCGCCTCAAGGTCTTTCCTCCGCTCTTCAAGGGCTGCCTCGCTCTCGGCTGCTTCCGCTGACTTGGCCTGCTCCTGCTCGGCGAACTCGCGGATGCGCTTCTCGCTGAGTTCTATCTCCAACGTCTGGAACTCGATTTCCTTGCTTAGGAAATCGTACTCGCGGTTGTTGCGCACATTGTTCTGCTGCTCCTTATACCTTTCCACGGAGGCCTTGGCTCTTTCAATCTCGACCTTCTTCCCGGCGATGCCCGCTTTCAGTTCCGTCACTTCTGCCTTCAGCCTTTCGGCGCGGGTCTCCAGCCCGGCAATCTCGTCTTCCAAATCTTGCACCTCCAGCGGGAGTTCTCCCCTCAATGTCTTGATCTCGTCAATCTTGGAAAGCAACGTTTGCAACTGGAACAATGCCTTCAGCTTCTGCTCCACAGTCAGTTCCTGCGGATCTTTTTTTGCTTCTTTAACCATATTCTTGTTACATGTATTTTATGGGGTTTGTATTCGTCTTGGCCATCTGCACGTCAAGGCGGGGAAACATGTCCCGGATGATGGCGTAAAATATTTCTTTCGTATATTGTTCGCTTTCGTAATGCCCAATCTCGGCCAAAAGGATTTCCCTTTCGTGGCCGAAGAACTCGTGGTATTTTATCTCGCCCGTAATGAAAACGTCTGCATGGTGGCTGACGGCCAGTGGTATCAGAAACGCGCCGCTTCCGCCACACAGTGCCACCGTTTGAATTTCGCGCCCGCTCAGCTTGTTATGCCGCAGGCACTCTACCTCGAAAGTTTTTTTGACGCGGGTCAGGAACTCCGACTCGGCTTCCGGTTGTTCAAGTTCGCCTATCACTCCCGCGCCGGCTTGCGCCCACGTGTTCCGCAGGGAATAAAAGTCATACGCCGGCTCCTCGTAAGGATGGGCAGCCAGCAACGCCTTTGTCACGGCAGCCTTGCGATAAGCCTGCAACACGGTTTCTATGCGTATTTCACGTTCCGTGTGAAGTTCCCCGATGGCACCGCAATAGGGATGCGCCCCATCCCGCGCCTGGAAAGTCCCCTTGCCTTCCGTGTTGTAACTGCATGAATCATAGTTGCCTATGCACCCGCAGCCGGCAGCGAACAGAGCCTCGCGCACTTTCCCTGCCTGCTCCGCAGGCACGAAAGTCACCAACTTCAACAACGCGTCTTCTTTTTCTTCCAGAAAATGTACGTTCTTCAGCCCTATCTTTTCGGCAATCTTGAAGTTGACACCGCCCCACGCATTGTCCATATTGGTGTGGGCTGCATAGACCACGATGTCGTTCTTGATGGCTTTCAAGATGCAACGCTCCACATAATCCCTGCCCGTGATAGACTTATAGCCCTTGAAAATCAGCGGGTGATGCGCTATGACCAAATTGTATTCCAGCGCGATGGCTTCATCAAGCACGGCTTCGGTCACGTCAAGACACAACAAAACCCCTGTTGCTTCCGCATCTGTCAGTCCAATCTGCAAGCCGGCATTGTCGAACCCGTCTTGCAACGGCAGAGGCGCGAACCGTTCAAGGGCACTTACTACTTCTCTAATTTTCATACCAATGGAAAATCCGAGGCAAAGATAGGAAAAACTTCCGGTTGCACGTAAGGGAAGCCACCAAAATATTGCGGCGGGGAAAGGGGCGTGCCTGCTCCTTGGGGAAACAGGCTATTCCTCATTCTCTATCTCGTAATCTATTCATCTCTATCTTGAATATCACGGGACGTGTGTCGTCTGAGCAGCACGCGATTATCGTGTTCTCGTCTTTCATTCACTAGCGCATGATGGATTCGCCTTGCAGTCCCATGTATAGATATAGCGAAAGGTGGCATCCTCTTCCTCGGAACAATGAGACACTTTCGAGCTCCGGCCACCATATCATGGTCGGCAGTTGTCTTGGCGAGAGGGTATTCAGCCCCATGTGCCAAAAGTCGTCACGGTCACCTTTGCGCTCAAAGACAAACTCATCGCCCACGTTGTAGCAAAGGCAGGGGTCACTGCACGGATCGGCACAATATTTCTGTTGCGCTCAGTATAGAGCTTCTTGCCTATTACCGTCGATCTTACCTTATGCTTCATTTGCCTCCCATTTGCGTATTCAACCATATTCCTCAATCTCGTCTTATCTTCCATGGCACACATGTCACGGCTATCAGGATTGGCATGCGGTTTCTTTGCTATGATCTATGTTCCGGTCGTGAATATATTCTAAACTTGTTTCCCCATCTCGTATGCTTCAGCAAGAGCCTTGTTCCCCTCAATATTGCCTTTGTCATTCACGCCTCCAGCAAAGACCACACCATTGAGTGTTGCTTTCTCAAAGCAGTCAATCCAACCTTGTGTGGCCTTAACAATATTTTCCACTGTGCTTGGCTCATCCTCGGCAGCAGCAGCCAGCAGATAGATGTCGGTAAACTTGTAGTCATCGGCATAAAGCGGGTTGGCACGGTCGATCATGGTTTTCATCTGTCCGCTCATGTTATAGTAGTAGACAGGCGTTGCCCAAACGATGGCCTCCGCATGGAGCATCTTCTCGCGTATGGTATCGGCATCATCGTGAATGACTCACCGTCGCGTCTTTTTGGCAAGCCTGACAGCTACGGCAAAACTTGATTTCCTTATCCGCGAAACTTACAACCCCCCACGTTGTTGCCTGCTTCCATAGCACCGCAGGCAAACTCAGCAGCAAGCATGTCGGAATTGCCGCCCTTGCGAGGGCTGGCGCATATAATCAGTACTTT
>CAYSIQ010000093.1:4415-7243 GCA_964431195.1 uncultured Bacteroides sp. | reverse complement strand
GCAAGGAACGCGACCAGCTTCCCCCAACGGGTCCCCTTGTGCTTCATTATCCAGCGGTAAACGAGCCAAGGGACATAAAGCCCGCCGGCGAAGGCCAGCGCACCGCCTGCCTGCCACGGGGCATGGGTGACCCCCAGGAAGACCTGCAGCGAGGCCACCTGCGGAAACCACGAGAACAGATAAATGGCATAAGACGCGCCGAACAGGTGGTGCAGGAAACGCCATTGCCGCTTCAGGTACGCCCTGCCGAGCAGGATGCTCAGCGCGATGCCGTTGACGGCCGCCAGCACGCTCTTCGCGGCCGTCGCGGCAAGGGCCAGCGAGAGCGCGAAGCTCAACGCCGTAAGCCGCGGGCTGTAAGCCAGCCGTTCCACGGCGTGGTAGCGGCAACAGAAAAAGCCGAGGAAGAAATAAAACAGGTAGTTCGCCGCTCCGGCGAGGTTCAGCAGCCCGACGCCTTCCAGCGGGTTAAACCAATGCAACGCCAGCAAAAGCGCCAGCAGCGCGGCGTGCCACGCCGGCCTGTCAAGGCCTTTCAGCAGGCGCGCCCCGTACGCGGCCGCCATGAAGATGAGGAAAAGGGTGGGCAGGAACCAGAAGAATCTAATCGCGTTGTCGTCCGGATAGGCCAGCTGGCGGGCATAGCCGGCCAAGGAAAAGTCCACCGGGCGCATGGCGAAACGGCTCAACAGCGCCTTGGGGAAGAAAGCCAGCGTGCTGACCGCCACGTAGGGCACCAGCAGGCGCTTTGTCTTTTTCCAGACAAAGCCCTTCCGCCCGCAGAGCGGCGTGCCGGCGAGCGTGATCCCTTTCCGCTCGTTGCCGTATTGCAGCAGGAAGCCGGAAATGAACATGAACAACGGCATGTGGAAGCTATAAATCCACGTATGCAAAAAAAGGGGGGCGGGCGCTTGACTAATGCTATGCCCCAACACTACAAGCACTATGCCGAATGCCTGCAGGAATGAAACCAGAGTGTTTCTGCTTTCCATAAAATCTGCGTTTTGCGCGCATCCTATCCATGCAGAAAACGGGGAGGCCAAGCACCGCAAAAAAAACGTGGACGACAACTTATCCACGTTCCGGGGTACTTGGCCTGACCCACTATTGAAAGATAAGTTGCCTCCACGCTATTGCGGGAAGCAAATGCTTATTCTTATCAATAGTTCTTTCCACGGCCAAGTTTCCGGAACGTTTTCAGAATAAATAGCAAACGCTAATTAATACTCCAATAAAATGGAACGTCCTGCCGCCGCAGGGCTCTTCCGGGCGCAAAGGTAACGCAAAAATCGGGATGCCGAAACAAAACCCGTTATTTTTTGCGCGCCCGGGCTGCAAGGGCTATGCCGCCTTATTTATAGCGGGCTGCCTTGATTATGTTTTTGGGGATGTCGGTGTTGTCCATCCTGCCGTTGAAAAGGCTGGCGCCCGCGCCGACGGCATAGACCGGCACGAGGCCCGCCGTGTGGCCGGCGGTAGTCCACCCGACCAGGGCCTGTTGGCTCATGACGCGCCGCGCCGCGGCGGCAAGGGGCTCGTTGCCGGCGTACATGCCGCGCTCAAGCTCGCCCTTGCCCTTCGCGAAGGTCTCTTCGTAAGCGTCGCGCAGCATCTTTTCCTGCTCCCATGTAACGGGGATCTCGTCCCAGAAGCCCATCGTCTCGCCCAACAGCCGCTTCGCCTCTTCCCAGCCTGCCTTGCTGCCTTTTGACGCGCGCAGCCCGGAGACGAGCGCCGAAAGCGCTTCTTGCGATTGCCTTTGGAGGGCGAGGTACTTCAGGTTCATCTGATAGCCTTCGCGGCCTAATCCCAGGCCGCCCGTTTCGTGGTCGGCGGTGATGACAATCAATGTTTCCTTAGGGTGCTCCAGGTAGAATTCATAAGCCGCCCTGACGGCGTTGTCCAAGTCTTTCACTTCGTTGAAGGCGGTGGCAGGATCGTTCCCGTGGCAGGCCCAGTCGATCTTCCCGCCCTCCACCATGAGGAAGAAGCCGTCGTTCCCGCCTTTAGCCAGGAAGTCGATGGCGCTTCGGGTGATTTCGGCCAAGGCGAGGTCGCCCTCCTTGCGGTCGATGGCATAAGGCAGGCAGGCGGGGTCGGCGCCTTCCGCTTGGATCAAGATGAGCTTGCCGCTGCCGGCGGCTTTCGCCTTGTATTCGTCCAGCCCTCTGGCGACGGCATAGCCGGCCTCAGCGAAGGCGCGGAAGACAGAGGGAGCCTTCCCGCCCTCGCGGTCGGCGCCGGGCTTGAGGAAACCGCTTCCCGCGAAGAAGTCGAAGCCGGACTTGGGCAGGTCGAGGGCTATCTCATAGTACATGCCGCGCCCGGGCTGGTGCGCGTAGAAAGCGGCGGGGGTGGCATGGTCTATGCTGACGCTGGTGGCAATGCCCACGCGCTTGCCCGAGTGCTTGGCCCGTTCGGCCACGCTTGCCAGGGCGTTCTTCCCCGTGTCGACCCCGATGGCGTTGTTGCAGGTCTTCGCGCCCGTTGAGAGGGCGGTGCCGGCAGCAGCCGAATCGGTAATGGGGTTGGAGGCCGAGTAGGTAGTGGCAACGCCCGCCGCCGGGAAGGTGGTGAAAAGCAGGCCCTCGGCGCCGATGCGGCCGTCAAGGGCGGCTTGGTACATTTCGGCGCCGTTCACTTGGTTTACGCCCATGCCGTCGCCGATGAAGTAGAACACATACTTTGCCTGCTGGGCATGCAGCGCGGCGGCCAGCAAGGCAAACAACAATAAATGCATTAAACGTTTCATGATAAACCTTTCGTTGATAAAGTTAAACCGTTTCATTCCTGTTAAAAGCCGTGCAAATATACTCATTCGCGGCGCG
>CAYSIQ010000093.1:0-4315 GCA_964431195.1 uncultured Bacteroides sp. | reverse complement strand
CTGCTCCATGTACACGCGGGGAGGCACTCCGTACAATTCCTTGAAAGCGGTCGAGAAGTTGTTGGGGTTGGAGAATCCGACCAAGTCCGCCACTTCGGCTATGGAGTGCCGCTTCTTCGACAGCAGCTCCGCCGCCTGCCTCAGGCGGATGTTCCGGATGAAGTCTCGTGTGGTCTGGTTGGTCAGTTCCTTCAGCTTGCGGTGCAGGTGCACGCGGCTGATGCCTACCTCGGCGGCGATCATCTCCACGGTGAGGTCAGGGTTGCTCAGATTCCCGTTGACGGCCTGCATGACCCGCTCCATCAGTTTGTCATCGGGCGACTGCGCTTCTATTTGTTGCATTTTGTCTTCTTGAGCCTGTTGCCCGGCGTAGGTGTTGCGCAGCTTTTCGCGGTTGCGGATCAAGTTGGCCGCTGTTTTCTTCAGCATCTCAATGCGGAACGGTTTGGTCATATAGGCGTCGGCATCTGTTTCCAGCCCTTCCAGGTTGTCCTCCTCCCGCGCCTTGGCAGTGAGCAGTATCACCGGGATGTGGTTCAGGTTCACGTTCTGCTTTATTTTGCGGCATAAGGCGAGCCCGTCCATTTCGGGCATCATGATGTCGCTTATCACCAGGTCGGGAGCCTTGTTGAAGATGCTTTCCAAGGCTTCCTTCCCGTTGCGGCTTTCCATGGTGCGGTAGTCGCCGGACAACTCGCGGCAGATGTAGCGGCGTATCTCTTCATTGTCTTCCACCACCAGTACTTTGTACTTTGTTTTGGCTCTCGTTTTCCCGTTCCCTTCCTCTTCGTCCTCATAAAGGGCGGGGAGGGCCGGGGGCTGGGCGCGGAAGAGGGGAGCCTTGCCGGCCTCCATCTCTTCCTTGCTCAAGTGGGCGCAGCCCAAAGGCATGCGGATGATGAAGCTGCATCCCGGCTGCCCGTCCGGGTTATTCTCTACGCGGATGTCCCCGTGATGCAGCTCCACCAGCGAGCGGGTGAGGTGCAGCCCGATGCCTGTGCCTACGTGTGAGTTATTTTGGCTGTTTCGTATCTGGTAAAAGCGCTCGAATATGTGTTCCGCTTCTTTGGGGTCGATCCCTGTCCCGCTGTCGGTCACGATGATTTCGGCATACTGCTGCAGCGGCTTAGGCAGGGCGGGATCTTCGCCTGTGCGCAGCCGTATGTCCACGCTGCCTCCTTGGGGGGTGAATTTGAATGCGTTGGACAGGATGTTCAGGATAATTTTGTCGAAGTTCGCCGGGTCTATCCACAACTTTAGGTTGTCGGCTCCCTCGTGGTGGAACCGCAGGGTAATCTGTTTCTTGTTCGCTTGTTCCGTAAAGGTTTCGCACAAGTCGTTGATGAAGCCGGCCATTTCGGTTTCACGGAAGACGAGCGACATTTGCCCCTTGTCTATCTTGCGGATATCCATCAATTGGTTAATCAGCCTCAGTATCCTTTCGGCGTTGCGCCAGATAATGCGATAGTTCCTTTGCCGCTCGCTGTCTGTATCGTTTGCCATCAGTTTTTGCAAAGGGCTGATGATAAGCGACATCGGGGTACGTATTTCGTGGGAGATGTTGATGAAGAACTGCAGTTTGGCTTCGTTTATCTGCTCGGCATGGATATGTTGCATCATTTCTTGCCTGATGCGGTAGCGGTGGCGTATTTGTAGGATGATGCCATAAACGGCCGCCGCTGCCAGCAGGGTATATGCCAGCATAGCCCAGCCCGATGCCCACCATGCCGGCGCGATGTGGATGGTGATCTCATCGGTGTCAGACTCCAGCAGATAATCTTCGGCCTTGATCCGGAAATGATAGTCGCCGGGGGGGAGGTCGCTGAATGACACCCGGTTGATTCCCTTAGGCAGCTTGACCCAAGGGGCGTCGTTTATGGTATATAGATAAGTGATACGCTCGGTATTATTTAGTTCGCGGGTGGAGAACTCGATGCTGAAAGCGTTGTCATTATGTGACAGATAAAAATCACGGGCTTCAAAGACGGGGGCGCCTATGATTTCTTTCCCGCCCGACAGCATACCTTTCCTTATGGGCTGGTCGTGCAGGTAGAAATCAATGATGCGTACATTCCATTTTTTAGTAGGATTCGTAATCTCCTGAGGATTGAAATAGGTAATTCCGTTTGTGCCTCCAAACCAGAGTATGCCGTTGCGGTCGGCGAAAGATGCGTTTTTGCTGAATTCATTTCCTTGCAGGCCGTCGTCTGCATAGAAGTTGCTGAAAGTGCGGGTCTTCAGGTTAAAACGCGACATTCCGGCATTGGTACTTATCCATAAGTTGTCCTGCCGGTCACCTTTGATGGCATATACGGCGTTGCTGGGCAGCCCGTGGGCAGTGGTGTAGGCCTTCAGTTGCCGGGTTTGGGGAGTCCATTCCGCCAGCCCATCGGAATTGCCTATCCAGATGTTACCTTTTGAGTCTTCATAAAGGGAATGGATGATGTGCCTGAACAGGATTTCTTCGGCCTTGAAATCATCCGTGCTCAAGTCTATGCATCTTATGCCGTCATACGTTCCTACGTAGAGGCGGTTGTCACTGGAATACAGGAGGCAGCTTATCCATTTATATTTTTCAGTTGCTGCATTGGCTTTAGGGTCATATACAGATCGCCCTGTCTTCAAGTCGTAATAGAAAAGTCCGGATCCCATTGTAGCTATCCATAGTCGCTTGTCTTGGTCTTCAGCCAGGTCATACACGCGTTGGATACGGTTCCCATTCTTGTCAGTCAGGTTTTGCAGGTAGTTGCACCGTCCGCTTCCCTTGTCCAGTTTGCCTAATCCGTTGGTATAGGATCCGAACCACAGATTGCGTTCGGAGTCTTCATACAGGCCGAAAACGGTGGAAGGAACAGAATAGGGGCTGTCATGCGGGGCGTAATGGACTTTTTGCTCCAGATCTGAGGTGATGCCGTATATGCCGTCATTGTCGGTGCCTATCCATAACATGCCTTCGTGGTCGCGGCAGAGCGAGGTGATGCAGTTGGAGCCGATGATATTCTTGTTTATTGATTTGTAGCCTATGTACTTGAAACTGTTGGGTTGCGCGGGAATCATCATGACCCCTTTCTGGTAAATGGCTATCCATAGGTTTCCTGCATTGTCTTTCAGGATGGAGTGCACTTTAGAAGTGCTTGAGTCAAGGTAATTATTGCCAAAAGGATAATCTGTGATGTGTTGTTTGTGGATGTTGAAAATCTTGGCGCCTTTCCCGTCCGTGCCCAGGCAAAGTTCATTCTCGCTTATCTGGCAGATGGATTTGACAGGCAGGTCTTGTTTCCCTTTATAGAGTATGGGGATGAACTCTTCTGTCGATTGGTTATATTTCAGTAGCCCTTTGCCTATGGTTGCCAAGTAGATGTTTCCGTAGTTATCTTCATAGAGGCCTACAATGGTCATTCCTTTCTCCTGTTTCAAGAAGTGCCTGCTTTCATCGTTAGCAGAGAGACGGTAGATGCCTTTCTCGCCCTGTGTTACCCAAAGATTGTGTTGCCTGTCTTCTATCATGTAGTCTGTCATCTGGGTGGGAATAGGCAAATCCAGTTTGTGCGCAGTAAGTTCCCCATGTGCTATGGTTATAGCGCACAAGTTGTTTCCCGATGCCCATATTTCCCCGTTTCTACATTCCATAATGGACACGATATTGCTGTCAAAGATCTTCCCGTCTTCCCATTGCGCCCGTTTACTGAAGCTGTCGGTGGCGGGGTCGTACAGCTGTATTCCATTGTAGGTTCCTACGAATAGCCGCCCCTTGCTGTCTTCATACAAGGCACGTACGTAGTTGTGACAGATGGAATGTTCGTTTTCGGGATCATGCTTATAAATAATGAACTTGGCTCCGTCATAGCGGTTCAATCCATCTTCGGTGGCAATCCATATCATGCCGTCCCGGTCTTGGTATATCTTGTTAATCAGGCTGCTGGACAGTTCCTTGTCTGCTGTGAAGAATTTGTACGATTGACCGTGGCACAATAAAGACAAAAGCATGAATAGTGTAAGAAGCGTGTGTTTCATCATGTGTAATAGTCAAGACTTGTTCTGAGGTTTGTTCCCTATCGGACAAAAAGTGTCAGATATACGCTGCGAAGTTACGCAATTTCCTCCACTTTCACAACCGAATGTGGTTTTATCAGCCTCATTCGGCTTTATTGTCTCCTGATGCCATTCTGATCCACTTTAGCGGATAATGCTTTCAGGCGTTATAGCCCTTTTGTTATGAATAAGTTTGGTCACCCATAAATATAACAAAAAGACTGTTTGCAAGCGGTTATTACAAAGGCCAGAGTAATAGGGCTGACAGGCATACAACGCCTGC
>CAYSIQ010000092.1:0-7372 GCA_964431195.1 uncultured Bacteroides sp. | reverse complement strand
TATAAAAAGGCGGCTGGTGTTCCTTGTGAAGCCGGCGTTCCCAGACAAGAGGAGTTCATGCAGGAACGGCAATCGCTCCTGAAAGGGGAAGGGGGACAGGCATTGTCGCGTTTGCTGTTGGACTCAGTGAACCGCCCCCCCCGTCAACTAATTTTTCTAAATATTTATTTTGTTTATTTAATAACAATGCCTACTTTTGTCGGGACTTGACAAGGAAGAAGGCATGAAGTTTCGGTTTTTCATACGCATCATTGTCATTGCCTGCATAGTCGTGTTGTGTGCAGGGGTTGCCGTTTATTCCTATCTGCAACTGGATGCTGCGGAGAGGCAGAAAGATTTCAACCTCTATTCGCTGGTGCCCGATGATGCCGTTGCCGTGCTTGCCACCGACCGCATGGCCGACCTTATGGATGAAGTCAACCAGCTGGACTGTAGCAAGGACGAACATTTCCTATACTTGTCCAAACTGTTTGTTTTCTTAAAGGAATACCTCTATTTGCTGGCAGATGACACTCCGCACGGGCTGAGCAAGCAGATGAACAAGATGCTTATCAGTTTCCACGAGCCGGACAATCCATTAGACCAAGTGTTGTATTGTAGTCTGGGGGCAGGCGATGCGGATCTGGTTGGCCGCTTCCTGCAAGAATACTGTTCCGATGTTTTCCCGTCCAAAGAGTTTGGCTACCGGGGGGAACGTATCCGTATCTATTCCATGAGCGACGGCCGTTTTGTGGCCGCCTATCTCACCCGTGACTTCTTGGCACTCAGTTTCCAGATGCGATTGGTGGAGCAGGTGATTGATGCCTACCGTTCAGGCAGTTCCCTGCTAGCGTCAGAATCTTTCCAGCGGGTATATACGGGCAAGCCGAGCCTTACTTCCGCCACGGTTTACTTGCGTATGGACGACATCGAGATGGGGGGACAAACCGACTCTCTGCGCTTCCACTGCCGCTTAGGAGATTGGGCGCAGTTTGACTTGAAGCTGGCCGGCCAAGCCATCTACTGTTCGGGCATTGCCCGCCATTCCGATTCCGTACCTACCTTTACCAATGCTTTGTACGGGCAGAAGCCCATCGAAGGCTTTCCCGGCGAGCAGCTTCCGGCAACCTGTTTCTTTTACAATTCATGGGCTGTTGCCGACCGCACTTTCTTATACAATTCCTTATCACGCCAGCCCTATTCCCGGCTTCCTGCTTCCCCGGATGATGCCGGGGAGGAAGCCGAACATTGCTGGTTGAACTACTTAGGCTGCCATGCCACGGGCACTGTCTTGTCCTGCCTGTTTTATCCCGCCACGGCGGAGGCTTCCGCCCTCGGGAAATCGTGTGCCGTACTGCGTGTTTCCTTGAAAGAGATGGCAGCGGCCCGCGCCGGATTTTTCCGGGCATTGCAGGCTTCGGGTAATAACGGCGGGCACCAGCCCTATTATGTACGAGGCAAACGATATACGGCCTATCGCCTGACGGCCGGCAACTTGTTGACGCAATTCACAAGCATCGCCTCGTCCTCTCTTCCCATTTATGCCTGTTTCTATCAGGATGCCTTGCTGTTGGCTCCGGAGGCGGATGCCTTGCAGGCTTATGTACGTGCGCTCGAGGAGGGCGATGTGCTTGCCGGCATGCCGGCCTACGAAGAAAGCGTAGCCAACCTTTCGCCAACTTATAATTATATGGCGATGGGCGATATGGAAGCCCTGTCGCAACAGCCGAATGCGTATGTGCGCTCCCTGCCCAATTTCTTCTTCCGCCACGCCCGCTTCTTCAGCCGCTTCATTCTTTCCATCCAGTTTACTTGTGCGGATGGGGAAATTTACCCCAACATCATCCTGCGTTATAAAGGGCAGGAAAATCTGCCGATGGCATAGGTTCAGTCTCTTCGGAACAAGTCGCGGGTGTACACTTTCTCCCTCACATCGTCCAGGCACGATTCGTAGCGGTTGGTAATAATGGCCTGGCTTTGCCGCTTGAATTCTTCCAAGTCGTTTACCACACGGCTGCCGAAAAAGGTGCTCCCGTCTTCCAACGCCGGTTCATAGATGATGACGGTGGCTCCTTTGGCTTTCACCCGCTTCATGATGCCTTGTATGCTCGACTGGCGGAAGTTGTCCGAGTTCGATTTCATGGCCAGCCGGTAAACGCCGATGACGCACGCCTGTTCCTCGTGCGGATTGAAATCTCCCCGGCTGAAGTAGTCGTAATAGCCCGCCATGTGAAGGACGCGGTCGGCAATGAAGTCCTTGCGGGTGCGGTTGCTGTCCACAATGGCCTGTATCAGGTTCTCGGGCACGTCGGCATAGTTGGCCAGCAGTTGCTTGGTGTCTTTAGGCAGGCAGTACCCTCCGTAGCCGAAGCTGGGGTTGTTGTAGTGCGCGCCGATGCGCGGGTCAAGGCATACGCCCTCGATGATGGCTTGCGTATTTAGCCCTTTCATTTCGGCGTACGTGTCCAGTTCGTTGAAGTAGGAGACGCGCAATGCCAGGTAGGTATTGGCGAAGAGTTTCACGGCCTCCGCTTCGGCCAGCCCCATGAACAAGGTATCGATGTCCTCCTTGAGGGCGCCTTCCTGCAGCAGGGCGGCAAAGGCGCGCGCCGCCTTGTCCAGCCGGGCGTCGCCCTCGGGCCGCCCCACGATGATGCGGCTGGGGTAGAGGTTGTCGTACAATGCTCTGCTCTCGCGCAGAAATTCGGGAGAGAAAAGGAGGTTGCCCGTTCCCAACTTTTCGCGGATGCCGGCCGTGTAGCCCACCGGGATGGTGCTCTTGATGACCATGATGGCATTCGGATTGACGCGCTTTACCAAGCTGATGACATCTTCCACAGGGGCGGTGTTAAAGAAATTCTTTACCGGGTCGTAATTGGTGGGGGCGGCAATGACTACGAAGTCTGCCTCGCTGTAAGCGGCGGCGGCATCGAGGGTGGCTGTGAGATCCAGATCCTTTTCGGCCAAGTATTTCTCTATGTATTCGTCGCGGATGGGAGATTGGCGGCGGTTGATGAGCCCCACCTTTTCAGGAACGATGTCAACAGCGGTCACCCGGTGATGCTGGCTCAGCAGGACGGCGATGCTCAGCCCCACATAACCCATACCAGCTACGGCTATTTTCAGTTCTTTGTCCATATAGTAATTATCAATAAAAACAGGTTTCGTTTTCTATCGTTGGCGGATTACTGTCATTTCATAGACGCAAAAAATGGCTATCTGTCACAGACAGCCACTTTTCTTGTTAACCTTAAATCTAATACTATGAAAAATATGCCGTAAAGGTACGCCCTTTCCTGACAAACTTCCAAATATTCCGCTCCAAATTTTTCATATTGTAATTTTCATTAACAAAACTTGCGGGTTTCTTAACAGAAGAGTTCCCTCCGGGAAAGCCTTGCTTGAAGTGCCCGCGCTCCATGCCCGTGCGGCGCATGCTCCATACAGGCACGGCGCGCGCTCCGTACACGCGCGGCATCCGTGCGGCACATATGCCTTGTTTTTTAGAATCTGCCTTGGAATGGAAGCCGGCTCGTTACGGCCGGCCTATGGCGCATGGAAATGCGGGTGCCCGCAAGGAATGCATCCCCGCAGAGCAGGGGCAAGCCCCCCATGGCGGGCCCGCTTCCGCCGGCCTGCCATGGGGAAAGACCGGACTTCTCCACGCTTAAAAAGGAGCCCTTCAGTTTAGCTCCGTAATATCGCGCTTGCCGGTTGATGCCGTCTCCCAAATAAAATAGCCCTCTTTTTTGATTATTGAAAGAATAACACTAATTTTGCGCACTCTAAATATGCTTCTGGATAGAATATAAATCAAATAAAATTGTCAGAATGAACGTTTCATTGCAAAACCTTGACAAAGTGAGCGCAGAACTCACCGTGCAACTTGAGAAAGCTGATTATCAAGAGAAAGTGGACAAGTCCCTGAAAGACCTCCGCAAGAAGGCACGAGTGCCAGGCTTCCGCCCCGGCATGGTTCCATTGAGCTTGATGAAGAAAATGTACGGCAAATCGGTGCTGGCAGAAGAGGTCAACAAAGCTATTTCGGAAGCTGTCAACAATTACATTAAAAACAATAAAGTGAAAATTTTGGCCGAGCCCCTGCCAAAAGAGGGGCAGCCCGCCATTGATTTTAACACGATGGAAGACTTTGAAGTCAAATTCGACATTGCTCTGGAGCCCGAATTTGACGCCACTCCTACCAAGGGCGACCAACTGGCATACTACAACATCGATGTCACGGACGAATTGGTGGACAAGGAAGTGAAGGTTTACACCGAACGCAACGGCAAGTATGAAAAGGTGGACACCTACCAAGGCAACGACATGCTGAAAGGCCTGCTCGCCGAGCTGGACGGGGATGGCAACGCCAAGGAAAACGGCATTCAGGTGGAAAATGCCGTGATGATGCCTGCCTACATGAAGAATGAGGAGCAGAAAGCTGCCTTCGCCGGTGCCAAGGTGAACGATGCGATCGTCTTCAACCCTTCCGCCGCATGGGGCGGCAGCGCCGTTGAACTGGCCTCGCTCCTGAAGATTGACAAGGAAAAGGCTGCTGAGATAAAGTCGGACTTCAAATTCCAGGTGGAAGAGATCACCCGCTTCGTGGAAAGCGGACTGGATCAAGAACTTTTCGACCAAGTGTTCGGCAAAGGCGTGGTGAAATCGGAAGAGGAATTCCGCGCCAAAGTGAAAGACGCCCTCACCGCGCAGTTTGCCGTTGACAGCGACTACCGCTTCCTGGTTGACGCGCACGACATGCTGATGAAGAAAGCAGGCAAGCTGGAATTTGCCGCCCCCCTGCTGAAACGCTTCATCCGCCTCAACAATCCCGAACAGGACGAAAAGGCCGTTGACGAGAACTACGACAAGAACATGGAAGCCTTGACGTGGCAACTCATCAAAGAAAGGCTGGTGGAAGCCTACAACATCAAGGTGGAAAACGAAGACATACAGGCTATGGCACGCGAAACGACCCGTGCGCAATTTGCCAGATACGGCATGCTGAACGTGCCCGCCGAGGTGCTTGACAGTTACGTCAAGGATATGCTGAAGAAGAAAGAAAGCGTCAACAACTTGGTGAACCGTATCGTTGAAAACAAGTTGTCGAAAGCCTTGAAGTCGCAGGTGACACTGGAAGAAAAAACCGTTTCGCTCGATGAATTCAACAAGTTGTTCAAAGCATAACCTGTAAGTTCCCACAGGCAATGTGTCTCACTGCCGGAGACCCGGCAACAACTCCCATTCTGGATTTACGGATGGGGAGGAAGTCTTTACAGCCTGTTCGTTCCGCAGCTACAAAGTACGCGAACTACACGTGCAAAAGTGCATTTATAACGATTCTTCATCAAACCTATGATGGGGATAATAATACAGAAGATGAAAACTTATCGTTCACTTACACAAGAAGAAATACGACAATTAAAGGAGAGGTCATGTACAGCTGTAAATTGGACTGACATTGAAGTAGTAGAGAACTTTAAGACAGACTATATTTACCATACCCGTTTTTCCGGGAAAGTAAGATTGGGAGTCTTTGAAGACGAGTTTACTTTGGCAGGCGGCATTCGCAAACATTCTGGACTGTATCATGCGACCTTGCATAATGTAACGGTGGGCGATAATTGTTGCATTGAGAATATAAAGAACTACATAGCCAACTACATAATTGGAGATTATACTTTTATAGAGAATGTCGATATCATTCTTGTGGATGGCCGGAGCAAGTTTGGGAACGGCGTTGAAGTGGCTGTGTTGAATGAAACGGGAGGGCGTGAAGTGCCTATCCATGATCGCCTGTCGGCGCATCAAGCCTATATTCTGGCTTTGTACCGTCACCGTCCCGAATTAATTTGCCGGATGAAAGCCATTATTGACCGGTATGCCGAAGAGAATGCTTCGGATACAGGCACTATCGGCCACCATGTCACCATTGTTGACGCAGGATATATAAAGAATGTACGAATTGGCGATCATTGTAAAATAGAAGGAGCGGGACGATTGAAAAATGGCAGCCTGAACAGTAATGGGCAGGCGCCTATTCATATCGGCTACGGAGTGGTATGCGATGATTTTATCATATCAAGCGGCTCTTGCGTGGAAGATGGGACTATGCTGACCCGTTGCTTTATCAGCCAGGCGTGTCATTTGGGGCATAACTATTCCGCTTCTGATTCTTTGTTTTTCAGTAATTGCCAGGAAGAGAACGGCGAGGCATGCGCCATTTTTGCCGGGCCGTTTACGGTGACCCATCACAAATCGACTTTGCTGATTGCCGGAATGTTTTCTTTTATGAATGCAGGCTCCGGCTCTAATCAAAGCAACCACATGTATAAGCTGGGGCCGATACACCAAGGGGCTATGGAACGTGGGGCAAAGACTGCTTCTGATTCTTATATCTTATGGCCTGCGCGTGTAGGCGCGTTTTCTTTGGTCATGGGACGCCACGTGAATCATGCCGACACTTCCAACCTGCCTTTTTCCTATCTGATAGAGCAGCAGAATACCACTTATCTGGTGCCGGGGGTGAATTTGCGGAGCGTAGGCACGATTCGGGATGCAAAAAAATGGCCTAAGCGCGACAAACGTAAAGATCCGAACCGTTTGGATCAGATTAATTATAACCTGTTGAGCCCCTATACTATCCAGAAAATGATGAAGGGACGCAGCATCCTGAAAGAATTGCGCAAAGTATCCGGAGAAACCTCGGAAACCTACTCATACCAAAGCGCGAAAATCAAAAATTCCTCTTTAAACAACGGCATTTGTTTTTATGAAACGGCCATCCATAAATTCTTGGGCAATTCGTTAATCAAGCGTTTGGAAAGGATCCGTTTTAAAAGCAACGAAGAAATCCGTGCCCGCTTGGCTCCCGACACAGAGATAGGGACAGGAGAATGGGTGGACATTTCCGGGCTGATCGTCCCTAAAAGCGAGGTAGAGAAGTTGATGGCAGATATAGAATCCGGCATTTTGGCCGATGTGGATCAGATTCATGGCCGTTTCGTTGAGATGCATCGCAATTACTACACTTACGAGTGGACATGGGCATACGGGAAGATACTTGAGTTCTATAACCTGCGCCCAGACGAAATCACGGCAAAGGATGTCATTGCCATTGTGAAGAAGTGGCAGGAGGCTGTTGTCGGGTTGGATAAAATGGTCTATGCCGATGCAAGGAAAGAATTCTCCTTGTCTGCCATGACCGGCTTCGGCGCGGATGGATCACGTGAAGAAATGGAACAGGACTTTGAGCAAGTGCGCGGGGCGTTTGAGAACAGTCCGTTTGTAACGGCGGTGCTGCAGCATATCGAAGCAAAAACAGCGTTAGGCAACGAACTGATAGAAAGAATCTCTTCCATATGATATTTTTGTTGCAGGGAAGCCGGCATGC
>CAYSIQ010000091.1:0-7532 GCA_964431195.1 uncultured Bacteroides sp. | reverse complement strand
GCCTTGTGTTCCCGGCAATAATGCTTGCATAGCGGCCGCAAGCCGCAGTCGCCGCATCGGGGGTTGCGGGCCAGGCAGACGTAGCGCCCGTGCAGTACCAGCCAGTGGTGGGCAATGGGGATGTCGGCCGGGGCGATGTTCCTGACCAGTTCTTTTTCCACGCTTAGCGGGGTGGCGCGCCTTTCGGCCGCCAGCCCGAGGCGGCGGCTGACGCGGAACACGTGCGTGTCGACCGCCATGGCCGCCTCGCGGAACGCCACCGACCGGACCACGTTGGCCGTCTTGCGCCCCACGCCGGGCAGCCGCAGCAGTTCCTCCAATGTGCCGGGCACTTCGCCGCGGAAGTCGTTCACCAGCATCCGCGCCATGCCGACCAGGTGCCTGGCTTTGCTGTTGGGGTAGGACACGCTGCGTATGTATCCGAGCACGGTTTCGGGCGTGGCGGCAGCCAGCGCCTCGGGGGTAGGGAAGTCGCGGAAGAGGGGCGGCGCGACCATGTTGACCCGCTTGTCGGTGCATTGCGCCGACAGCATGACGGCAACCAGCAACTGGAACGGATTTTCGTAGCGCAGTTCCGTCTCTGCCTCCGGGCGGTTCTCGCGGAACCAGGCAATGATTTTCTCGTAGCGCTCTTGCTTTTTCATGGGGGAAGGGGGAGGGGGGTGTTATGACAAAGAAGAAGTCCCCTGCATGCGGGGGTTCCGCCGCGCAGGGGACTGGCATGTTTCCTTCACGTGAGCCGCGAGGCTTCCCGCCCTTACTCGGCGGCGGGGGCTTCCGCGCCGCCTTTGGCGGGGGCGGCGGCTTCCTCGGCGGCCTTGGCTGCTTGCGCGGCGGCCAGGGCGGCCTCTTCGGCCGCTTTCCTTTCGGCCGCCTTCTTTTCGGCCAGCGCTTTGGCTTTCTTCTCGTTCACTTCCTTTTCAGCGTCCAGCCGCGCCTTGGCGGCGGCTTTCTTGGCCTCGTCGGCCTTTGCCTTCAGGGCGGCGAGGCCTGCCTGCTTGCCGTTCTTCCACGCTTCGAACCTGGCTTCGGCCTCGGCTTCGCCGAACGCGCCTTTGGCCACGCCGCCCAGCAGGTGCTTCTTCATGTAGACGCCTTCGCGCGACAGGATGTTGCGCGCGGTGTCTGTGGGCTGCGCGCCTTTCATGACCCAGTCGAGCGCGCGGTCGAACTTCAGGTCTACGGCGGCCGGGTCGGTGTTCGGGTTGTAAGTACCAATTTTCTCGATGAATCTGCCATCCCGTGGCGCTCTCGCATCCGCAATCACGATGGAGTAGAAAGCGTAGCCTTTGCGTCCATGCCTTTGCAATCTGATTTTTGTTGCCATTTAATTACGTTGTGTTTTTAGTTAATGATTTGGTAGGCCCTTAACTCGTAAGGGCGGCGCAAAGGTATTGTTTTTTTTTTATCGGGACAAGAATGCCGGGATTTTTTACGGGCTTCCCCCGGCGGAGCCGCGCACAAGGGCGGCCTGGCGCGGCGGCGCGGGAGCCATGGTCACTGCACGGCTTTTGCAGCGACGCTGCACGGCTTTTGCAGCAACGCTGCATGGCTTCTGCAGTAACGCTGCACGGCTTTTGCAGCGATGCTGCACGGCTTTTGCAGAAACGCTGCACGGCTTGTGCAGCGGAGGCGTCGTCGGCAGATGAAATTTCCGCTCGCTCGCATCGGGCTCGCGGCGTCGGGCAGGGCGCATGGCCGCCTCCCGGCAGGGGGGCTGTCCCTGCCGGGCGCGGCGCGGCATATGCGGATGTCAAGGAAGGGAAGCGGCGACCTTATGGACGGCATGAAGCTCCTGCCCGAGGCATCGCCGCCGGCATAAGGCCGTTGCCGTCAATTGATGCGGAACTGCAATTCAGGCCGCTCCTCTATGTAAGAAATCAATTCGCGGCTTACGGTCAGTTTAACCGGGCGCGATACCAAGTCGACGCTCATTCTATTCTCAGGGTCGCTCACGCGGAAGTACAGTTCGGTCTTGCCGGGATGCCGCCTGGCCAGCTCGGACAACTCGGCGACAAGGCCCGGATCGAGCGCGGCAATCGGGACGAGTATGGTGAGCTTCTCGATCAGCCGATCTCTCGCGTCGGGCAGCAGCTCGATGGAGGTGACTTTCAGTTCCATTTCTCCCGGCTTCCATTGTTTGGGCTGGCAGCGCGCCCTCATGTATAAGAAGGTGCGCTCGTTGAGATAGCCTTGGAAGTTCACCCAGTCGCTTCCGAAGAAAGGTATCTCGGCAGATCCCGAGTAGTCTTCTATTTTGGCGATGCCGTAGGGGTTGCCGTTCCTGCCGATTCCTCTGCGCGATGCCGTGACGATGCCGCCCATCGTGATGTCGCGCCCCTGCAGGGCCGCCAAGTTGTCAAGTTCCGCCATGCGCGTGTTGCACGCGTGCTTCAGCACGACGGCGTATTCGTCCAGAGGATGGGCGGAGAGATAGATGCCTATCAGCTCGCGTTCCTTCTCGAGGCGTTCCAAATCGCTCCAAGGTTCTGCGGCGGGGATTTCGGGCGTAGCGATTTCCGCCACGTTTTCTCCGCCGAAGAGAGAATGGGCGGCCGCGGCGAGGTCGGCCTGGTAGCGGTTGCCGTAGCGCGTCAACGTGTCGAGGAATGTTTCGTTCTTGGCATTCGTGGCCAAATACTGTTCGCGCCTCACTTCCGTGAAGTTGTCGAAAGCGCCTGCCAGGGCCAGGCATTCCAGGCTCTTGCGGTTGCAGGCGTTGAGGTTGACGCGCTGCGCGAAGTCGAAGATGCCGGTGAAAAGGCCTTTCCTCCGCTCGTTCATGATGCTCTCCACGGCGCTTTCGCCCACTCCCTTTATGGCTCCCAGTCCGAAACGGATATTGCCCTCCCTGTTGACGGTGAACTTCAGGTTGCTTTCGTTAATGTCCGGCCCTAGCACTTTGATGCCCATTGCCCTGCATTCGTCTATCAGCTTGGTGATGGAGGCGATGTTCGAAAGGCTCCGGCTCATAACGGCAGCCATGTACTCGGCAGGATAGTTCGCCTTCAGGTAAGCCGTCTGGTAAGCCACCCACGAATAACAGGTGGCGTGAGACTTGTTGAAGGCGTAGGAAGCAAACTTCTCCCAATCGCCCCAGATTTTCTCCAGCGTTTGGGGGTCGTGGCCGTTTTCCCGTCCGCCCTCGATGAACCTGGGCTTCATGTGATCCAGCTTGTCGCGCATTTTCTTGCCCATGGCCTTGCGGAGCGTGTCGGACTCGCCGCGCGTAAAGTTGGCCAGCAAGCGCGAGAGCAGCATCACCTGTTCCTGATAGACCGTAATGCCATACGTGTCTTTCAGGTATTTTTCCATGACGGGAATGTCATACTCGATGGGCTTGCGCCCCCACTTGCGGTCAATGAAGTCGGGGATATAGTCCATAGGGCCCGGGCGATAGAGGGCGTTCATGGCGATAAGGTCTTCGAAAGTACTCGGCTGCAGCTCGCGCAAGTATTTTTGCATGCCGGCAGACTCAAACTGGAAAGTGCCGATCGTGCGCCCCTCACAGTAGAGTTTATAAGTAACGGGATCATCAATGGGAATGCGGTCGATATCGATTTCGATGCCGCGATGCAGGCGCACGTTTTCCACGGCTTCCTTAATGATGGAAAGCGTCTTCAGCCCCAGGAAGTCCATCTTGATCAAACCGGTTTCCTCAATAACAGAGCCTTCATACTGAGTGACCAACATCTTTTCGCCGGTTTCCTTGTCATCGGCCGTGCTGACAGGCACCCAGTCGGTGATGTCGTCACGGCAGATAATGGTTCCGCAGGCATGCACGCCGGTGCCGCGCACGTTCCCTTCGAGCATCTTGGCGTACTTCATAGTGTCACGTACCAAAGGGTTGGGAGAGGCTTCGGCTGCCTGCAATTCAGGCACACAAGCTATGGCCTCGGGCAAGCTCAGATCCTTGTCGGAAATACTGTCGACAAGTCTGCAGAGGCGGTCAGACTCGGAAAGCGGCAGCTTCTGCACGCGAGCCACATCCTTGATGACCATCTTGGTAGCCATCGTGCTATAAGTGATGATATGAGCCACTTTTTCCTGCCCGTACTTCTCGGTCACCCAGCGAAGCACCTTCCCGCGCCCGTCATCATCGAAGTCTACATCAATATCAGGCAAAGAGATGCGGTCGGGATTAAGGAAACGTTCAAACAGCAGGTCATACCGGATAGGGTCGATCCTGGTAATGCCCAGGCAATACGCCACCGCCGAACCGGCAGCCGAGCCTCGCCCGGGCCCTACCGATACGCCCAGCTTGTTTCGTGCCGCGTTAATGAAATCCTGCACGATCAGGAAGTAACCGGGAAACCCCATTGTCTTCATGATATACAGTTCAAACACAAGTCGCTCTCTGACTTCATCACTCAGCTGGTTTCCATAGATGCGCTTTGCCCCGTCGAACGTCAGTTTGGCCAAGTAATCGGCTTCCAGCTTAATGCGGTAAAGTTTGTCGTAACCTCCTAGCTGCTTGATTTTGGCATTGGCAGCCTCCTCGTCTAGCACCACTTCGCCGCTTTCATTGCGGGTAAACTCATCGAAAAGGTCTTTCTCCGTATATTTCCTGCGGTATTCTTCTTCGGTGCCGAAGTCTTCGGGAATGGCAAAAGCCGGCATGATGGGAGCATGGTCGATGGAATAAAGCTCTACTTTATCCAGTATCTCCAACGTGTTTGCCAAGGCTTCGGGCACGTCAGCAAAAAGTTCGTTCATTTCAGCCTTGGTCTTCATCCACTCCTGCTTGGTATAGAGCATGCGGGTGGGGTCGTCCAAATCTTTGCCCGTGCTGAGACAAATCAAGCGGTCGTGCGCCTCGGCATTTTCTTCGTCCACAAAGTGGACATCGTTGGTGCATACAACCTTTATGCCATACTTCTTAGCCAGTTCCAGCAGTTTGGCGTTCACTTTCTGTTGCAAGGGGTAAGTCTCGTGATTGGCACGGGATGTCGTAGCCCTGTGGCGTTGCAACTCCAGATAGTAGTCGTCTCCAAAAAGATGCTTGTACCAGCGGATAGCCTCCTCGGCATCCCCCAAGCGGTCGTTGACGATGCGTTGGGGCACTTCGCCGCCCAAACAGGCCGAACAGACGATAAGGCCTTCATGATATTTCTCCAATTCATTGCGGTCGGTACGCGGGCGCATGTAAAATCCTTTTGTCCAAGCATGGGACACCAGCTTGATGAGGTTATGATACCCCGTCTCGTTCTTGGCCAATACGATTAGGTGATAGCCGCTTTGATCTAGTTTGCCCTCGCGCTTGTCCATTGTACGGCGCGCCACGTACATTTCGCAGCCGATTATGGGCTTGAAGATTTTGTTTTCTGCTTCGGCAATCTTGGCACGGCAGGCGGCCACCTCAGCCTGCGGATTCTCGCATTCCAGCTTCCCGGCTTCGATAGCCGCGATCTGTTCTTCCCGCGCCTTGATTTCCCCTTTCAGGCCGCTGTTCTTCCTGTTAACATAATTGACAAATTCCTTGATCCCGAACATGTTCCCATGGTCGGTCACCGCCATACCTTTCATTCCGTTTTTCATCGCTTTATCCACCAATTTGCTGACGCTGGCCTGGCCATCAAGAAGTGAATACCAAGTATGGACATGCAAATGAACAAAATCCTGCATAAAGTGTTTCCTTGATCAGTGTTGAATGCATAAAAGTACGATGTATGGGGAATACGGCAAAAATTTCGTCCGAAAAGTTATCAACACCTGCATTTATAAGGGCTTTTCTTGTTAGATTCTCAAAATAAGGCTACTTTTGCAGATAATTTTGACTGAAACGACAAAATGGGCAGGAGACTGAAGAAGATCCACATCCACCGCGAAGGCATCCATACGTTGGCAGGGGGCTTTCTATTGCTGCTGGCACTCAATGCGGCACTTTACTTCGGGGTGGATTACAAACTGCCTTTTTGCATTGTGGCTTTCGGCAGTCTCATAGTATATGCCATCATGATGAATTTTTTCCGTTGCCCCATCCGGATTTTCGGGCAAGATACGGAGAAAGTGGTAGTGGCGCCCGCCGACGGCAAGGTCGTAGTGGTGGAGGAAGTGGAAGAAACGGAATACTTCCACGAGCGCCGCATCATGGTTTCCATCTTCATGAGCTTGGTTAATGTGCATGCCAACTGGTATCCGGTGGACGGCACCGTAAAGCAGGTTATCCATCAAAACGGCAGATTCATGAAAGCTTGGCTTCCTAAAGCCAGCACAGACAACGAACGCTCCACCATAATCATCGAAACGCCCGAAGGCGTGGAAATCATGGCGCGGCAGATAGCCGGTGCCATGGCAAGGCGCATCGTCACCTATGCCTGCCCCGGCGAAGAGTGCTACATAGACGAGCACATGGGTTTTATCAAGTTCGGCTCGCGAGTGGACGTTTTCCTACCTATCGGCTCAGAGATACTTGTCAAACTGGGCCAGACCGCCACGGGCAACCAGACCGTGATTGCGAAACTGAAATAGCAACAAAGGAATACATGGCTAACCGGATCACACGCTCCATCCCAAACGCATTGACGTGCATGAACCTGTTCTCTGGCTGCATAGCCTGCGCCATGGCTTCCAGAGCCGACTATCAGGGGGCACTGCTGTTCATCGTGGCGAGCGCGGCGTTCGACTTTCTCGACGGCATGGCGGCAAGGGTTCTGAAAGCCTATTCGACCATTGGGAAAGACCTCGACTCGCTGGCCGATGATGTCAGTTTCGGCGTAGCGCCTTCACTGGTAGTATTTTCCCTCCTCAATGAGACGTTCTATCCCACAGGCATGGAATGGCTGTCCCGCGCCCTGCCTTACGCGGCTTTCCTCATTGCGGTATTCTCAGCTCTGCGGCTGGCCAAGTTCAACAACGATGCCCGTCAGGCCAGTTCGTTCATCGGGTTGCCGGTGCCCGCCAATGCCCTGCTTTGGGGCTCTGTGGGGGCAAGCATGCACGCATGGATTGCAGAAAGCCTGCTGCATCACCTCATCGTGGTGGCGGGGGTATGCGTGTCGGCATGGCTGCTGGTGTCAGAAATCCCCATGTTCTCGTTGAAGTTTAAGAACCTGTCATGGAAAGGCAATAAAGTAAGTTACAGTTACCTGCTCGTATGCATCCCGCTGCTGGCACTGTGGCGAGCCGCCGGTTTTGCCCTTGCCATCGCATGGTACATCCTGCTTTCCCTGCTGGTGCGGCGCAAGGCACGATAGCCGAAGCGAAATCCGATTAACCCCGATATAAAATGCCTGTTGATGTTGATATATTGGAAGACAGTATCTTTCGGCTTTCGCCTGAATTGCTGAATACCCTGCTCAAAGACCATACAACGAGCAAGGAGGATATTCAGCGCAATATCTTTTGGGCGACTTCCGATTATGAATATCTGGGCGATGGGTACCAATACGATTCGCCTATTCTCCCTCATCTTATCACCGGAGACAACGGGCATGTCATCATGCCACGTGTCCTCAAAAGCCGCGGCACTCAAACTGCGCGTTCGCGCGGCATGGCGGAAGTGTTCACCCCGTCATGGATTTGCAACGCGC
>CAYSIQ010000090.1:2152-7724 GCA_964431195.1 uncultured Bacteroides sp. | reverse complement strand
TGCGCCGCAGCCAAACGAGCGATAGGCACGCGGAACGGAGAACAGCTTACGTAGTTCAGCCCCACCTTGTGGCAGAACTTCACGGACGAAGGCTCGCCGCCGTGCTCGCCGCAGATGCCGCATTTCAAGTCGGGACGTACGACACGTCCCTTTTCGGTAGCCATGCGGATGAGCTGTCCCACACCGTTTTGATCCAGTACCTGGAACGGGTCTACCTTCAGAATCTTCTTCTCCAGATAAGTGGGGAGGAACGAGGCAATGTCATCGCGGGAGTAGCCGAAAGTCATCTGCGTCAAGTCGTTGGTGCCAAACGAGAAGAACTCGGCTTCCGAAGCGATGCGGTTGGCAGTCAGCGCGGCACGCGGGATTTCAATCATCGTGCCTACCTTGAAGTCGATGCTGTCGCCTTTTTCAGCGAACAGTTCTTTGGCGGCTGCCCAAATGATGTCTTTCTGTTGCTTGAACTCGTAGAGAATGCCGGTGAGCGGCACCATGATTTCGGGATGCACGTCCACGCCTTCCTCTTTCAGCTCGAGAGCCGCGCCCAAGATGGCGCGTGTCTGCATCTGCGTGATTTCGGGATATGTATTGCCCAGGCGGCAGCCGCGGTGCCCCAGCATCGGGTTATGCTCGCAGAGGGCTTCCACGCGCTGCTGGATGTATTGCAGGCTTACGCCCATGGCTTCTGCCATTTCCTTCTGCCCTTTCAAGTCGTGGGGAACGAACTCGTGCAGGGGCGGGTCGAGCAGGCGGACCGTGACGGGACACCCTTCCATGACCTTGAGGATGCCTTTGAAGTCGGCCTGCTGGTAAGGCAGTATCTTGTCCAAAGCCTTGCGGCGGCCTTCAGCATCTTCAGCCAAAATCATTTCGCGCATGGCTTTAATCTTTTCGCCCTCGAAGAACATGTGTTCCGTGCGGCAGAGGCCGATGCCCACGGCGCCGAAGTTGCGCGCCACTTGCGCGTCGTGCGGCGTGTCGGCATTGGTGCGGACTTGGAGCTTGGCGTACTTGTCGCAAAGTTTCATCAGTTCGGCAAAGTCGCCCGACAGCTCGGCGGCCTTCGTCTCCACCTTTCCGTTATATACTTCGCCGGTGCTGCCGTTCAGCGAGATGAAGTCGCCTTCCTTCAGCGTTACGCCGTCCACTTCCACGGCGCGCGCCTTGTAGTCGATGTTCAGCGCGCCCGCGCCTGACACGCAGCACTTGCCCATGCCGCGGGCCACTACGGCCGCGTGCGAGGTCATGCCGCCGCGCGCGGTCAGGATGCCTTCGGCTACGGTCATGCCGGCGAGGTCTTCGGGGGAAGTCTCGATGCGCACCATCACCACGCGCTTGCCGGCGGCGCGCCAAGCGGCCGCGTCGTCGGCAAAGAACACAATCTGCCCGCAGGCGGCTCCCGGAGAGGCGGGCAGCCCGCGCGTCAGCACTTTGGCGTTCTTCAAGGCTTCCTTGTCGAAGACGGGGTGCAACAGCTCGTCCAGCTTGTTGGGCTCGCAGCGCGACAGGGTCGTCTTTTCGTCAATCATGCCCTGGCGCAGCATGTCCATGGCGATTTTCACCATCGCGGCGCCCGTGCGCTTGCCGTTGCGGGTCTGGAGGAACCAAAGCTTGCCTTCCTGCACGGTGAACTCCATGTCCTGCATGTCGTGGTAGTGGTTTTCGAGGCGGGTTTGCAGCTCGTCCAGCTCCTTGTAGATCCGCGGCATGGCCTCCTCCATGGAGGGATACTTGGCGACGCGTTCCTCTTCGCTCACGCCGGCCAGCTTCGCCCAGCGCCGCGAGCCGATCTTGGTGATTTGCTGCGGCGTGCGGATGCCGGCCACCACGTCCTCGCCTTGCGCGTTGATGAGGTATTCGCCGTTGAAGAGGTCTTCGCCCGTGGCGGCGTCGCGGCTGAAGCAGACGCCCGTGGCGGACGTGTCGCCCATGTTGCCGAACACCATCGCCTGCACGCTGACGGCGGTGCCCCATTCGTCGGGTATCCCCTCCATCTTGCGGTAGAGGATGGCGCGCTCGTTCATCCACGAGCGGAACACGGCGCAGACGGCCCCCCACAGCTGCTCGACGGCCGAGGCGGGGAATTCCTGCCCGGTCCGCTCTTTGACGGCGGCCTTGAAACGGGTCACCAGCGTCTTCAGGTCGTCCACGTCCAGCTCGTTGTCCAGCCTCACGCCTTTGGCTTTCTTCACGTCCTCGATGATGGCTTCGAAGGGGTCGATGTCGTCCTTGCTGGTCGGCTTCATGCCCAGCACCACGTCGCCGTACATCTGCACGAAGCGGCGGTAGGAGTCCCACGCGAAGCGCGGGTTGCCCGTTTTGCGGGTCAGCCCTTCCACCGCCTGGTCGTTCAGGCCCAGGTTGAGGATGGTGTCCATCATGCCCGGCATGGACGCGCGCGCGCCCGACCGCACGGACACGAGCAGCGGGTTTTCCACGTCGCCGAACTTCGAGCGCATCAGCGCCTCGATGTGCGCGATCGCCTTTTCCACCTCGTCCTTCAGCAGCTCCACCACTTTCTCGCGCCCCATTTCATAATATTCCGTGCAGACTTCGGTGGTGATGGTGAAGCCGGGAGGAACCGGCACGCCGATGAGGTTCATCTCGGCCAGGTTGGCGCCTTTCCCTCCGAGGAGGTTTCTCATGTCGGCCCGCCCTTCGGCATGGCCGTTCCCAAAAGTGTATACTCTTTTCTTGTCCATGATGAGAAATTAAAAAAAAAAGTTATTGATTGATGTTGTTTTCCAAAGCCGCACGCAAAGTTAGGCATATTTTGCAGACATGAAAGCGAATGCCGTTTTTTTCCCTCAAAAAAATGCGATTCCGGCTTCGCGGGGGGGGCGGCCGCCCGCCCTCCTCCCGACGCCCGCCCGCGCCCGCACGCGGCGCCCGCATGCGCTGCAAAAGTCGCGAGGCGTCGCTGCAATAGTTGTGCAGCACTCCTGCAAAAGCCGTGCAGCGTCGCTGCAAAAGCCGTGCAGCACTCCTGCAGAAGCCATGCAGCGTCGCTGCAAAAGCCGTGCAGAGTTGCTGCAAAAGCCGTGCAGTGATCGGGGCGCCCGCATGCCGCCCGCGCGGGCCGGCGGGCGGCATGTCCCCGCGGGAAGGGGCAAGGCGAAAAAAAGAGGCTTCCCCGCGCGGGGAAGCCTCCTTCCGGCTGTTCATCGAACCGTTCCTGCTTTCACTTGATTTCCCGTTTCAGGATGTCCATGGTGTCGGAAGCGATCATCAGCTCCTCGTCGGTGGGGATGACCACGACCTTCACCGCCGAGCCGTCGGCCGAGATGAGGGCTTCTTCGCCATGCGCCTTGTTCCTTTCGGCGTCCAGCCTGACGCCCATGAACTCCAGCCCTTCGCAGGCCGCGGCGCGGCACGAGGCCTGGTTCTCGCCCACTCCGCCGGTGAACGCGATGATGTCGACCCCGCCCAAGGCGGCGGCGTAGGCGCCGATGTACTTTTTGACGCGGTAGAAATAGATCTTCTCCGCCAAGGCGGCCCTGGGGTTGCCCGCGCGGACGGCGGCCTCCAGCTCGCGCATGTCGCTCGACACGCCCGACACGCCCAGCACGCCGCTCTTCTTGTTGAGCAGGTCGGAGACGCCGGAAGCGTCCAGGCCCTCTTTCTCCATGATGTAGGTCACGGCGCCCGCGTCGATGTCGCCGCTGCGCGTGCCCATCATCAGGCCTTCCAGCGGGGTGAGGCCCATGCTGGTGTCTATGCACTTGCCGTCCTTGACGGCTGAGACGGAGCCTCCGTTGCCGATGTGGCAGGTGATGACCCGCCGCCCTTCGGGCTCCACGCCCAGGAATTCGCACGCGCGCCGCGACACGTAGCGGTGCGACGTCCCGTGGAAGCCGTAGCGGCGGATGCCGTACTTCTCATACAGCCCGTAAGGCACCGCGTACATGTAGGCGTAATCGGGCATGGTCTGGTGGAAGGCCGTGTCGAACACGCCGACTTGAGGGACGCCGGGCAGGATGGCGTCGACGGCATGCACGCCTTTCAGGTTGGCGGGGTTGTGCAGCGGCGCCAGGTCGTTGCAGGCGGCGAAAGCCTCCCGCACCTCCCGCGTGAGCAACGCCGACCGGCTGAATTTCTCGCCCCCGTGCACCATGCGATGGCCCACGGCGCCGATTTCGTCCAGCGACTTGATGGCCCCGTGCTCGGCGCTCGTCAATGTCCGCAGGATGAATTCCACGCCCGCCGCGTGCTCGGGGACGTCTTTCTCCAGAATCTTCTTTTCGCCGCCGGGCAAGGCCAGTTTCAGGAACGAGCCGGGCAGGCCGATCTTCTCGATGCCGCCTTGGGCGACGACCGACTTGCTGTCCATGTCGAACAGCTTGTACTTGATGGAAGAACTCCCGCAGTTTAAAACCAGTATTTTCATGACGTCTTTGTTTGGTTATTCTTTGTTCTTGGCCGCGATGGCTTGGTTGGCCGTGATGGCGATCATGCGGTAAACGTCTTCAACGGAGCATCCGCGCGACAGGTCGTTCACAGGCCGCGCGATGCCTTGCAGGACGGGGCCTACGGCGTCGGCATGCCCCAGCCGCTGCACCAGCTTGTAGGAGATGTTGCCCACTTCGAGCGAAGGGACTACCAGCACGTTGGCTTTCCCGGCGATGGGCGAGCCGGGCGCCTTGCTCTCTCCCACCCTCGGCACCAAGGCGGCATCGGCCTGCAGCTCCCCGTCGATCTCCAGCTCGGGATCCATTTCTTTGGCGATCTTCAAGGCTTCTACCACCTTGTCCACCACCTCGTGCTTGGCCGAGCCTTTGGTGGAGAAGCTCAGCAGGGCCACCTTGGGCTCTATGCCGGCTACGGCCTTGGCGGTACGCGCGGTGCAGACGGCGATTTGCGCCAGCTGTTCGGGATCGGGCACCGGCGTCACGGCCACGTCGCCCATGACCAGAACGCCGTTCTTGCCATATTCGGGGGCGTGCGTCAGCAGCAGCATGGCGCCCGACACGCAGGTGATGCCCGGAGCTGTCTTGATGATCTGCAGGGCGGGACGAAGCACGTCGCCTGTCGTGTTGCGCGCGCCGGCCAGCTGCCCGTCGGCATCGCCGCTTTTAATCATGAGGCAGCCGTAATAGAGGGGGTTGAGCGCCAGCCCGCGGGCTTCTTCTATGGTCATGCCTTTCTTCTTGCGCAGCTCGCACAGCAGTTGGGCATACTCCTCTTTCTTGGGGCTGTCCTCGGGATCGATGATTGTAGCTTTAGAGATGTTGCCCAAGCCCCACTCTTTGGCGCGGGCTTCGATTTCTTCCGGTTTCCCCAGCAAGAAAAGGTCTGCTACTCTGTCTGTCAAGATTTGATTGGCAGCTTTCAATGTGCGTTCTTCCGTACCTTCTGGGAGAACGATGCGTTGGCGGTTTGCTTTGGCCCGCTCAACAATTTCAGTAATTAGTTTTTGCATGATATAATAATAAGTTGTATATAAGTTTCCGCCTAAGCCGGAATGCTTGCCGTTTTGCAAAAGTACTCAATTTTGCCATATCAATGTGACAAACGCAGCCGATTTTACGCCATTCTGTCGGGAATATTGCATTATTTAACAATCGTTTCATGC
>CAYSIQ010000090.1:0-2052 GCA_964431195.1 uncultured Bacteroides sp. | reverse complement strand
ACCAGATTCGCATTAAAATCAAGCCTCCTTGTTCCAAGCTCACGCAAGGGTTGAAATATTCAGCGCCAATAGACGGGTTCCCCGAACTTTTGTGTAAATTTGCGCTTGCCTGCTTAATTCATGGAAAGTAGAAGCCATTGAGCTAAACATATATTTGATGTTTACCCCCCTATCTTATGAAGTTCAAATCATTTCTTGCAACGTGCCTGTTTGGCCTGTTCCCCTTGTGGGGACAGGCCCAGCAAGACGCTGAGACGTATGTAAAGCACATACAGTTCCCTGAGCATGCGACGCCGGAACAAAAAGTGTCGATGGCCGCCCGGTTAGTGCCCTCTCCCCAGCAGCTGGAGTGGCAGCAGATGGAGCTGACGGCTTTCCTGCATTTTGGGATTAATACCTTTACCGGCAGGGAATGGGGCGACGGCAAGGAAGACCCGGCCTTGTTCAATCCCGCCGGCTTGGATGCCGAACAATGGGTACGCACCCTGAAAGAAACCGGCTTCAAGATGGCGGTGCTCACGGCCAAGCATCACGACGGCTTCTGCTTGTGGCCTACCAAGACGACCCGGCATTCCGTAGCCTCTTCCCCCTGGAAGGACGGAAAGGGGGATGTGGTGAAAGAACTGCGGGACGCATGCGCGAAGTATGGCATGAAGTTCGGCGTGTACCTTTCTCCTTGGGACCGCAATGCTGGATGCTACGGCGATTCACCCCGTTACAATGAATACTTTATCGAACAGCTGACCGAACTACTGGCCAATTACGGCGAAGTGCATGAAGTATGGTTCGATGGCGCCAATGGCGAAGGCCCTAACGGGGAAAAGCAGGTTTACGACTGGGATGCTTTCTACAAGACCATCCGAAGCCTGCAACCCAACGCCGTGATGGCCATCATGGGCGATGATGTCCGCTGGGTAGGCAACGAGCGCGGGCTTGGCCGTGAGACCGAATGGAGCGCCACCGTATTGGTTCCCGGCATCTATGCCCGCTCGGAAGAAAGCAACCGGCGATTAGGAGTCTATAGCAAAGCAAAGGACTTGGGCAGCCGGGCCATGCTGGAAGATGCGGCCGAACTGTTCTGGTATCCATCGGAAGTGGATGTATCCATCCGTCCGGGATGGTTCTGGCATGAGAACGAGAACGGCAAAGTGAAAAGCCTGAAACAGCTGGCCGACATTTATTTCCGGTCGGTAGGCTGCAACTCGGTTCTGTTGCTGAACATCCCGCCCGACCGCAGCGGACGGATTCATGAAGCTGACGCGGCTCGCTTGAAAGAGTTTGCGGCTTATCGCCGGCAGACGTTTGCCGACAATCGGGTGAAAGACGGGCAGACGGAGTGGAACGCCGCTTCGGGTGACGGGCGGGTATATGAACTGAAGCCTTCATCGAAAATCAATCTCGTCCTTTTGCAGGAAGACATCGCCCGCGGGCAGCGCGTGGAGAGCTTTCGTGTGGAGGCTCGCGCGAACGGCCGGTGGCAGCTGCTGGGCGAAGGCACGACGGTAGGCTACAAACGCATGTTCCGTTTCCCCGAAGTGGAGGCCGAGGCATTGCGGATTACGATCGGAAGCGCCCGCCTTGAGGCGCACATCAGCAACGTGGCCGCCTATTATGCTCCTGACGTGGAAGAACAGCAGGCCGCGCCTGCGTGGAACGACCTACCCCGCGACTCATGGAAAAAGGTTGCAGCCCGGCCGCTGGCCATTGATTTAGGGAAAGAAGTCGTGCTGAAAGGCTTCACTTACGCGCCCCTCAACGAGCAGGCCAAGCCGACCATGGCCTACCGCTACAAATTCTATGTCAGCATAGACGGAAAGGCATGGACAGAAGTCCCTGCCAACGGAGAGTTCAGCAACATCATGCGCAACCCGCTGCCGCAAACCGTCGAGTTCGCCCAGCTGCGGAAAGCCCGTTTCATCAAGCTCGATGCCACGGCTCCCAATGCCGCAACGGCGGTAGTAGAGGTGGAAGAAATAGGGGTATCCTTAGTAAATTGAAAGTTGGAGCATCGGCAGTTAAGTGCCATGCCAACATTAAAGCCGTTCCGGCTCC
>CAYSIQ010000089.1:0-7766 GCA_964431195.1 uncultured Bacteroides sp. | reverse complement strand
ATCAGAAATCGAACTTGGTGCGATTCAAAAACGCAACCGTCTTGTGTATTTCCTTATACATCACAATGTCTTCGCGGATGAAAGGCACTTCACGGCGGTATTCGGCAAGGAAACGCTCCAGCAGCGGCGAAGTCTTCAACGGGCGACGGAATTCGATGCCCTGAGCCGCATTCATCAGCTCAATGGAAAGGATGTGATCCAGATTGTCCATGATGCGGAACAGTTTGGTAGCCGCATTGGCTCCCATGCTCACGTGGTCTTCCTGCCCGTTACTGGACACGATAGAGTCGCAGGAAGCCGGAATGCAATACATCTTGTTTTGGCTGACCATGGAAGCGGCAGCGTATTGCGGTATCATGAACCCCGAGTTCAGGCCGGGATTGGCCGCCAGAAATTCAGGCAAGCCACGCAGCCCCATAATAAGCTGGGCCACACGGCGTTCGGATATGTTGCCCAGCTCGGCTAAGGCAATGCCCAGATAGTCGTAGGCCAGTGCCAGCGGTTGCCCGTGGAAGTTGCCGCCAGAGATTATGAGGCCTTCATTTGGAAAAATGGTGGGATTGTCCGTGACGGAATTGATTTCGGTAAGCAGCACCGAGGAAACATATCGGATGGCATCTTTCGTGGCTCCGTGTACCTGCGGAATGCAGCGGAAAGAATACGGATCCTGCACGTGCCGCTTGGGGCGGGCTATCAATTCGCTGCCTTCTAACAAGCGGCGGAAATTGTCGCCCGTTTCAATCTGCCCGCGATGCGGGCGAATCTGCTGGATACAGTCCATAAAGGGGTCGATACGCCCGTCAAAGGCTTCGAGCGAAAGGGCGGCGATGAGGTCGGCACGGCGTGAAAGGCGGCAGGCCTTGAGGATGGCAAAGACGCCATTGGCACTCATAAACTGGGTGCCGTTAAGCAACGCCAACCCTTCCTTGCTTTTCAGGCGGACTGGCTCCCACCCAAACTGGTCAAGCACGCTGATGGCCTCGCACTTCTTGCCTTTATAACAGACATCGCCCACACCGATAAGGGGCAGGAAAAGATTGGCTAACGGGGCAAGGTCGCCTGATGCTCCCAACGAGCCACGGTCGTAAACAATGGGCAGGACATCGTTGTTGAAGAAATCGAGAATACGCTGCACGGTGATGACCTGCACGCCGCTGTGCCCCAGCGACAAGGCATGTGCCTTGAGCAGCAGCATCAGCTTGATGACGACAGGAGGTATCTCCTCGCCCACGCTGCACGCATGACTTTTAATGAGGTTTTCCTGTAAGACACCCAACTCGTCGGCTGAGATGTTCTTGTTGCACAGCGAACCGAAGCCCGTGGTGATGCCGTAGAGGGGCTCTTCCGACTCGACAATCTTACGGTCTAAATAATCTCGGCAATGCTGGATGCGCCGCACGGCTTCGGAAGCCAACTCTAAGCGCAGATTTTCGGAAATGATTCGTTCGATGAGTTCAAAAGTCAAATCGCCCGAACCGATATAATAAACGTTGTTCATAAGCGCAGTTCCTTGTTGATTGTTTCCAATAGCGACTGCTCTTGCGAGAGAGCCAGACGTTCCAATTCATCGGCCTCGGCTTGCAGGGCTTGAGCGAACCCTTTGTCGTCTAATGAGGTAAGGTTGATGCGCACGTTAAGCAAGGCTGCCAGCACGGCGTTGCGGGCAGACATCATGGCTACGCAGGCATCGGTGACGGCATTCCGGTTGCCCGTCAGTGCCACTTCGGCTATCCGGGGCATGAGGGCATAGGCACGGCGGGCAACCTCCATAGGCACCTGCGCGGCATACCGGGTCGCCTCCTGAATGGCGGCACGGCGGGCGTTTTTTTCCTCATCGGTGCCTTTGGGCATTTTAAAGCAAGAGAACACGCGGTTGTAGGCATCAGAGTCTCGTTCCACATCGGCCAGGAAAGCATTCATCAGGCTTTCGGTTTGACGGGCAAGGGCCTGCATGCGATCCTGCACTTCGGCGTATTTCTTTTTGCCAATAGTCAGATTAGCTACCATGGCGGCAAGAGCCGAGGCCAAGGCGGCATCCAATGCGGCAACACTGCCTCCGCCGGGAACGGGGTCGTTGCCTGCCACTTTGTTCAGGAATTCATTTACGGATAAATCGGTGAGCATCTTTTCAATGGGGAATATACATTTATGAAGAATATACAAAGAAATCAGGCGGAATATATCACACCACGCTTGATAGTACTGTGAACGCAGTTCATACCTACATAATATGGCAGGAAGCGGTAGTTTCCGTTGATTAGTACGGCCATGTCGCCCTGTTTGCCCGCCTCGATGCTGCCGATGCGGTCAGCGCGGTGCAGGGCGGCGGCGGCGTTCAGGGTCAAGGCGGTGATGGCTTCCTCAACGGTCAAGTGCATGTAGATACAGGCCAACGCAAAGGTAAGCGGGATGGAGCCGGAGAAGCAACTGCCGGGATTGAGGTCGGTGGCAAGGGCTACGGCACAGCCGGCATCTATCATTTCGCGCCCACGGGCGTAAGGTTCGTGCAAGGCAAAAGCGGTAAGAGGCAACAGGGTGGCTACCACGTCGCGGTCAGCTAGAAGGCGGATGCCTTCGTCAGAAACATGAAGAAGATGGTCGGCAGAGACGGTGCCCAGTTCGGCAGCCAGCTCGGTGCCGCCCAACGGAACAATCTCATCGGCATGAAGCTTAAGGGAGAAGCCCATGCTGCGGGCAGCAGCCAGCAAGCGGCGCGACTGTTCGATGGAGAATACGCCTTCCTCACAAAAGACATCGCAAAACTCCGCCAAGCCTTGCTCGCGGACTATGGGCATGACATCGTTTATGAGAAAGCCTATGTATTCATCGGTATGCCCTTCAAATTCGGGAGGAACAGCATGAGCGCCTAAGAAGGTAGGCACAATGTCCACCCGGCGGCGTTCGTCATTGCCCAAACTGCGCATTACCTCGAGTTGCAACAGCTCGGTTTCCTTATTCAGGCCGTAGCCGCTCTTCCCCTCCACAGTGGTGACACCCATGCGACTCATCTTCCTCAGAAAGTCTTCGGCCTTGGAACGCAGGCGGATGAAGTTGCTCTCCCTCGTGGCTTTCACGGTGCCGGCAATGCCTCCGCCACGCAGCATGATGTCCATGTAGCTTTCGCCTTTCAGCCGCAGGCCGAATTCCTCGGCGCGTTCGCCATCGAACACAAAATGGGTATGCGAATCCACAAAGCCGGGCAGCACGCATCGTCCGCGAGCATCGTAATGCCAATACCGCCGGTAATAGCCCTCGCGGCTTTCGCCTCGGTTGGAGCCTACGTAGGTGATGATGCCTTCGGTCACTTCCACCGTGGCGTTGTCCATCACCCGCAGTTCGCCCATTTCCTTGCCCCGCTTCGCTTCAAAGCCAACGGGAGTGACAAGGCGGGCATTGAAGATGATTAAATTCTCGGCCATACGCAAAAGCCTGATGTTGTTTCTATTAGATTTCCGGCGGATGTCCGGAGAGAAACCGTGCCGCTATCCTCTCATTCCTCCAGCAACCGCGTTTCCAGCACCTGCCTCATCGAAAAGTTCTCCAGTCCCAAGTAATAGGAAGCCGTGTCGATAAGCGCCTCCATCGGCACAAGGCCGATGATTTCACTGCCCGCAATGCTCACGCCGTACCGGCGCGCCTCGATGCGCACCAGCTCAAAGGCACGATACAGCGCGGTGCGGGTATAATCGGTCATGTTGATGGACACCTGCGTGATGCCCCGGTCTTTCAATTCCACGCCCATAGCCTTGCAATAGCGCAGGCCGCCGCCAATGAAACGGATTTTCTTGGCAATGCCGCAGGCGATTTCCAGATTAGGCGTAGAAAGGTTGATGTTGTATGCCACCAACGGCATACGTGCGCCAACGGCCACGGCGCCGGCGGTAGGATGGCGCTCGGCCGGGCCGTAATCGGGCTTCCAGCCGGGCTGGCGTATCTTTTCGGCCATGCCCTCAAACTCCCCTTTGCGGATGCTTGCCAAGTTCTCGCGATGGGGGGCGGTAGCCGATTTCTCGTAAAGGAAAACCGGGATGCCGTAACGGTCGCCCACGGCCTGCCCCACTTCCCGCGACAAGGCAATGGCATCGTCCATCGTCACGCCACGGATGGGGATAAAGGGTACCACGTCCGCAGCGCCCATGCGCGGATGCTGTCCCGTGTGGCGGTTGAGGTCGATCAGCCGCACGGCCACGCCGATGGCTTCGAGCACGGCGTCACGCAACGGTTCGGGTTCACCCGCCACAGTCACCACCAGGCGGTTGTGGTCTTCATCGTTGCTGTAATCCAACAACTTCACGCCCGCACGCGCACGGAAAGGGGATACAATCTTGTCAATTTTCTGCAAGTCGCGTCCCTCGCTGAAGTTGGGGACGCATTCCATGATTCGGTTCATAGGATTCTATGATTGAGATGATTGAATACATTGCTTAATCAACGCCTCATCGGCTATGTAGGGCATGGTGATGTGATAGCCGCCGGCGTGCGTGCGGTTAAACTCCCCGGCTGTCTCCATGGCGTGCGGGTTGCGCGCCCACGAGCGGCGCGCCACTCCGCCCATCACGTCCCACAGCATGGCCGAGCGCAGGATGCGGTCTGCCCGCTCCGAGCCGTCGCATACCATGCCGAAACCTCCGTTGACGGCCTTGCCTATGCCCACGCCGCCGCCGTTGTGCAGGGCTACGAGGCTCATGCCGCGGGCGCAGTTGCCGGCAAAGCATTGCACGGCCATGTCGGCCATCCGGTTGCTGCCGTCCTTGATGTTGGCCGTCTCGCGGAAAGGGCTGTCGGTACCGCTCACGTCGTGGTGGTCGCGCCCCAGCATGATGGGGCCTACTTCGCCGCGCCGCACCATCTCGTTAAATCTGAGGGCTATGCGCAGGCGGCCTTCGGCATCCTGATAGAGTATGCGAGCCTGCGTGCCAACCACCAGGTTGTTCTTCTCAGCATCGCGTATCCAGTTGTAGTTATCCAAGTCCTGGCTGCGGCGGGCGGGGTCGATGCATTCCATGGCTGCACGGTCGGTCTTGACCAAGTCTTCGTGCCGCCCGCTGAGGCATACCCAGCGGAAAGGGCCGTAGCCGTAGTCGAAGAGTTCAGGCCCCATGATGTCTTCCACATAACTGGGGAAGATGAAACCCTGCGTGTCATCGCCGTCCCGTGCTATCTCAGGATTGCCCGCATCGTACACGGCTTTCATGAAAGAGTTCCCGTAGTCGAAGAAGTACGTGCCGCGCTCCACCAGCGTGCGGATGGCTTCGAAGTGGCGGCGCAAGGTGGCATCCACCAAGGCGCGGAAGCGGGCGGCATCTTCGTGCAACATGCGGGTGCGTTCTTCAAACGTCAGGGATACAGGGCAATAGCCGCCGTCATAGACAGCGTGGCAGGAAGTCTGGTCGGAAAGCAAGTCGATGGAGAGGCGTTCTTTGACGGCATACTCCAGCAGGCCTACAATATTGCCGTGGTAGGCGACAGACAAGGGGCGGCCTTCCTGCATGGCACGGCGAGCCTGGCGGAAAGCATCGGCCTTATCCTCCGTCACGCCGCCCACCCAGCCTTGCCTCAGGCGGGTCTCGATGCGCGAGCTGTCCACCTCGGCTATGATGGCGGCCGCGCCGGCCATTTCGGCGGCCTTGGGTTGCGCGCCGCTCATGCCCCCGAGGCCGGAAGACACGAACAGCTTTCCCGCCAAGTTGCCGCCCTGCGGGATGCCCAGCTTCAAGCGGCCCGCATTGAGCAGGGTGTTGAACGTGCCATGCACAATGCCCTGCGGGCCGATATACATCCAGCCGCCCGCCGTCATCTGCCCATAGTTGGCCACGCCCAACTGCATGGCCGTGTGCCAGTCTTTTTGGTTGTCGTAAAGGCCAACCATCAGGGCATTGGTGATGATGACGCGCGGAGCATCGGGATGCGAACGGAAAAGGCCCAGCGGGTGCCCGCTTTCCACTACTAACGTGGCGTCTTCGGTCAGTTCCTCCAGATACATCTTGATAAGGCGGTACTGCATCCAGTTTTGGCACACCTGCCCCGTTTCGCCGTATGTTACCAGTTCGTAGGGATAAAGAGCCACGTCGAAAGCCAGGTTATTGTCTATCATCACCTGGAAAGCCTTGCCCTCGAGGCATTTGCCTTTATACCGGTCAACGGGCTTCGCCTTGAGGTCGCCTTCGGGGCGGTAACGGTAGCCATAGATGCGCCCGCGGGTACGCAGCTCTTCCAGGAATTCGGGAGCCAGCTGCCCGTGCAGCCCGGTGGGGATGTAACGCAGGGCGTTCTTCAGCGCCGTGGCTGTCTGAGCGGGATTGAGGGAATAGCCACGGTCGGGCGCACGGCGTATGCCCTCGGCGAAAGCGGGATACGGAGGCAACTGGTTGGGAAGGGTCATGTTCATGGCGTTTATGGAATAAAGGTTATTGCAAAATGTCAGCGCAACGCTGCCATACAGGCCGCAATGTACAAAGAAATATCGGCTTCCACAAGGGAAGGCTGATTTTTTAGGAACAAAAAGCAACGGGAAAGATACGCCGCCCGCGCGGCCTTTCCTCCATGCACGCACCGCCCGCGCTCCGTGCGTGCACGGGACACGCCCCGTGCACGCGCGGAGGAAAGCCCGTACCGTACCGAGGATGCGCCCCGTCCCGGCCGCCGTTTTTCGCGACGCAGGCGGCAATCCGCCAGCTTCCCTTTCCGAATGTGCGGGAAATGTTGTATTTTTGCAATGGGAAAACATTCATGCAAAACTTAACACAACGTTCGAATATGCAACTTATCAAAGACTCTGAATTTGGCGGCGAACGGCCGCTCTTCGCCTCACACGACCTCCATCTGGACCACGTGACCATCAAAGCCGGTGAATCAGCCATCAAGGAATGCAGCAACATCGTGGCCACCAACTGCCGATTCGAGGGGAATTATCCTTTTTGGCACGTACACGGGTTTACCATCAAGGACTGCTACTTCGACGTGGGCGGGCGCTCGGCGCTGTGGTACTCTGACCACCTCGCCATGAGCGATACGGTGATTGACGCGCCCAAGATGTTCCGCGAGATGGACGACATCCTCATCGAAAACGTGCAGATGAACGATGCCGACGAGGTGTTCTGGCGTTGCAACGGCATCCGCGCCAAAAACCTGAAGCTGCACGGCGGCACTTATCCCTTTATGTTCAGCGCCGACATCTACGTGGACAGGTTGGAAAGCGACAGCAAGTACGTGTTCCAATACGTGAAGAACGTGGAAATCCACCATGCCAAAATCACGACCAAGGACTCTTTTTGGGAAGTGGAAAACGTCACCGTTTACGACTCGGAACTGGACGGGGAATACTTGGGCTGGCACTCGCGCAACCTGAGGTTGGTGAATTGCCACATCTCGGGCGAACAGCCGCTGTGCTATGCCGATGGGCTGGTGCTGGAAAACTGCACTTTCGATGCCGCGTGCGACCGCGCTTTCGAATACTCGACCCTGCAAGCCGACATCCGGGGTGCCATCACCAACATCAAGAACCCCGCTTCGGGACGCATTGTGGCAGACAGCATCGGCTCGATCACCATCGACCGGAATATCAAAGCACCCGCCAACTGCGTGATTGAAACAAGGCATGGTTAAAACTACAAAACAAGGAGTTGACAAACCATCTCCAAGCCCATTTGAAGCGAAAGAAGAAGCTTGGTTGAACAAACCTTGACGGATTCTTTCAACTGGAATAAATTAGAATATTACAGCAAGAATTCATTTTCAAGGGAGGGAAAGGGTATGATAAGCAATGC
>CAYSIQ010000088.1:0-7768 GCA_964431195.1 uncultured Bacteroides sp. | reverse complement strand
TTCTATGTCAATTCCTTCGGGATGTATTTGCTTGATAAGTTTGTTTTCGTTCCCAATGGCACCTTTCTGCCATGAGGCGTATGAACCGGCGTAATAGCCGACTGTACTGAGGACTTTTGTAATCTTCTTATACCAGGCGAACTCGCTTTCGTTGCTCATTGTGGCGATAGGTAAGTTCCCCCCCCGGCAAGAAAGAGACAGCCTTATGGTCATATCTGCCGGATAATGGCTTTCAAACTTTTGTCTTCCTGCCATCCCGAACAGGTTTTGTGTCTTTGTCCGCAGGCCTATTGATGCTACATGGCAACACAAGTTAATTGGCCTTTGGGGAGGCAGCGGCTTCTTTTTTTTGTATTGCCGGATAGGACATTGCCGATTTTTTCCCCTGTCTTTGAAGCGTTGCGGAAAGGTGGCGGGGAAGGCTTGGTTTTTGCGCTCCGATTTTGAATCTAAGCTGCTCCTGCGTGCCGAAAGGGCAAAGCAACTTAACTTGTTCTAATTGGCGCGAGAGATTATACCGAACTCACGTAGGAATCCTTAGAGATGAGCAGGCTATGTGGAAATTACATCCTTTTGTGCAGTGGCATACGTATGTAGGAACCGGCCACATGCGTAGCGCATTGGCAATAATGATTTCCATGAATGGCCTGTATAGCAGTTTCCCCGTCCATGTCTCGGACGCACACCTCCGCGTGAGGAAGAAGCCAGCACGCTAAGAAGTGCGGAGTTCGTCCCATAGCTCTTTCATCGTCTTGCCCAGCACGGGATGCACCATTCGCGGGGCAATCTCAGCCATGGGCTGCATCACAAAGGCACGGCGGTGCATGAGGGGATGGGGCACGCAAAGGTCTGGAGTGTTTATCACCCGGTCATCGTAAAGAAGAAGGTCGATGTCAATGGGGCGGTCGGCATATTGCCCATCGGTTGACTTGACGGTACGCCCCAAGTGCCGCTCGATGGAACGAATGCGGCCAAGAATGTCCAGCGGCTCCAGCAAGGTGTCCACAGCCGCCGCCGCATTGAGGAAAGCATGGCCGGAAACGAAGCCCCAAGGTTTCGTCACATAAAGAGCAGACAGGGAAACGACTTTCCCCATCTGCTCTTCTATCAGTCGGAGGGCGGTATGGAGCTGCTGCTCCCTGTCGCCCAAATTGGTTCCCAAGCCTACGTAAACCATCGGGTTCAAGCCTGCGGGAGAAGCGTTCAACGGTCGGTTATCAGCATGGCATCGCCGTAGGAGCCGAAGCGGTAATTTTCCTGCAAAGCGATGTCGTAGGCATGCATCACATTTTCATATCCGCCGAAAGCGGCAACCAGCATCAGCAGCGTGGAGAGCGGCATGTGGAAGTTGGACACCATAGCGTTGGCCACCGTGAAATTGTAGGGAGGGAAGATGAACTTGTTTGTCCAACCTTCAAACTCCTTGAGGTGCCCGTCCGTGCTCACGGCAGTCTCGATGGCGCGCATGGCGGTAGTTCCCACTGCACATACCTGCCTGTTGCAGTCTTTGGCGTGGTTGACTATACGCACGGCTTCCGGGCCGACAAACATCTGTTCGGAGTCCGTCTTATGTTTGGTAAGGTCTTCCACATCTATTTCGCGGAAGTTTCCCAAACCTGCGTGCAGGGTGATAAAGGAAAAGTCAATGCCTTTGATTTCCATGCGCTTCATCAATTCGCGGCTGAAATGAAGGTTGGCGGTGGGGGCTGTGACGGCTCCTTCATGACAGGCAAAAATGGACTGGAAACGTTCGGCATCTTCCGACTCCACGGGGCGATTGATGATACTGTGGGGAAGCGGTGTCTCGCCCAAGGCATAGAGTGCTTTCTTGAACTCCTCGTGCGAACCATCGTAGAGGAAACGCAACGTCCTGCCCCGCGAAGTGGTGTTGTCAATCACCTCAGCCACCATAGAGTCATCCTCACCGAAGTAGAGCTTGTTGCCGATACGGATTTTACGGGCGGGATCCACCAGCACATCCCACAGGCGCAACTCCTCGTTCAGCTCGCGCAGGAGGAATACCTCAATGCGGGCACCGGTCTTCTCCTTGTTACCATAAAGGCGGGCGGGGAACACCTTGGTGTCATTGAAGACAAACACGTCCTTGCCATCAAAATAGCTCAGAATGTCTTTGAATATCTTGTGCTCTATCTCACCCGTCCTGCGGTGGAGCACCATCAGACGCGACTCATCGCGGTACAGAGTAGGATGCATGGCTATCTTCTCTTCGGGAAGTTTGAATTTGAATTGTGACAGTTTCATTCTTATTTTGCTATTAAAATATTTCTTTATTCGTCCCCACGTAGGGCTACGACATCCTGCGCATCGATCCATTCCTTGAACGTCCTTGGGTCAAGGCAGTCCTCCACCTTGACGTTTCCCACCCTCGTGCGCCGCAGGGAGGTGAGGTGTGCGCCGCTGCCTAATGCCAGGCCAATGTCGCGGGCAAGGGCGCGGATGTATGTTCCTTTGCTGCATGCCACCCTGATTGTCACATCGGGCAAGTTGCAGCTCAGCAATTCTATTTCGTCTATCATCAACAGTTTAGGTTTCAATGTCACCTCCTGCCCGTCGCGTGCCAATTCGTAAGCGCGTGTGCCCTCCACCATACAGGCAGAATAAGCGGGAGGCACTTGTTCTATCCGTCCCACAAAGTGCTGCAGCACTTCTTTCACCATATTCGGGGTGATGTGGCCAGTGGGATAATAGGTGTCTATCTCGTGCTCGAGGTCGAAAGAGGGAGTGGTAGCACCTAATCTCAACGTGGCTACATATTCCTTGCCATGCGACTGGAACTCTTCGATTCGCTTGGTGGCATGTCCGGTGCAGACAATCATCACGCCGGTGGCCAAAGGATCGAGTGTCCCCGCATGTCCCACTTTCAACTTTTTGACGCCCAAGCGGCGACAGATGTGGTATCGCACATGTCCCACCACCTTGAAGGAAGTCCACCCCAACGGTTTGTCGAAGCACAACACTTCACCTTCCTTGAAATCCATCATGCCATCTGCAAGCTATGCCCGGTGAGCAGCAACAGCAGAATGCCACTGCCTACCGCAATGCGGTACCATCCGAATGCCTTGAAGCCGTACTTGGTGACATAGTTGATGAAAAACTTAATGGCCAACATGGCAACCACGAAAGCCACCACATTGCCCGTAACCAACGATCCCACGTTGTCGGCAATGATTTCCGTTCCTCCCTCGCTGAGGAGTTTATATATTTTATAGGCCGTGGCCGCAAACATGGTAGGCACAGCCAGGAAGAAAGAGAACTCGGCTGCCGCTTTCCGCGTGAGGCGTTGCGCCATGCCGCCCACAATGGTAGCCATGGAGCGCGACACGCCAGGTATCATGGAGATGCACTGGAAAAGTCCAATCCACAGTGCGCGCTCCTCAGTGAGGCGGGTATCTTCACTGCCTTTGTTGAAAATGCGGTCGCAAAACAGCATAAACACGCCGCCAGCAATGAGCATGACAGCCACCACGGTAACGTTCTCAAGCATGGCATCAATCCAGTCACTGAACAGCAGTCCCAGCACGGCTGCGGGGATGAAAGCAACCAATAGTTTCCAATAGAAATCATAGGTGTGCAGGAAACGCTTCAACATTGACGCACCCTTGGGTAACGGATCGTGATTGAGGCGGAAGAAACGTTGCCAATACAGCACTACCACCGACAGAATAGCACCGAACTGAATGATGACAGTAAATGCTTTCACGAAATCAGTACTTTCCACCCCCATCATGTTCTGCGCGATAATCATGTGCCCCGTAGACGACACGGGCAAGAACTCCGTCAGCCCCTCTACGATGGCGATGACAATCGCCTCGAAGATTGTCATATCTTCCATTATTTCTTATATCTCCTTCGTTTTAGGCCTGCGTACCACGCCGTAAATCATAAACACGAAGCCCAGCAGGCTCACTACCGGTGCCACTTTGATGCGCCGCACGCTGAAGATGCTGGGTTCAAATGCCTCCATTGTCGATGAAGGCCCTCCCATCAGCACGAAACCTATCACTACCGCCACCATTCCGATGGCTATCAGCACAAAGTTCATTTTGTCAAAAGCCAAATTCCGTTTGTCCATTGTCTGTTTTAAATGCCTTAATTTATATCTATCTCTTATATCCTATTCGCAGGTCAGAAAAGTTCTTCCCGTTTCTTCTTCAGATAGCCGTTCACCGCACAAGTAGCGCACAGCCAAGTCAACCCCGCCCCGGCTATCAGAACGGCAACCGACACTTTCACCATCACCGCCGGACTGATTACGCTCACCAACCCCGGCTTATAGTTGATTAAAGCATAAGCGCCGCTCCACAGCAGCCCGCCGGCTAAGCAGGCGGCCAGCATTCCCATCCACACATGACGCCACACAAGGGGACGCCGGATGAAACTGCGGCTCGCCCCCACCAACTTCATGGTGTGAATCAGGAACCGCTTGGCATAAATCTCCAGCCGGATAGTATTGTTGATGAGCGCAAAGGAAATGAGCGTCAGCACCGCAGCCAATGTCAATAGTACCCAACTGACGGTGCGTATGTTTTCGTTGACGGCATCCAACAGGTCTTTCCGGTATTCCACTTCGTCAATGTCGGTTTGCCTGCCCAACTGCTTTTCAATCCGGGCAATGCTGTCCGCTTGGGTATAGGCTGCGTTAAGCCTAATTTCAATGGATGGCTTATAGGGATTGTATCCCAAAAAATCTTCCGGGTTTGTCCCCATCAGCTCGGCATTCTCAAATAAAGCCTGTTCTTTCGATATGTATTCCGAAACTTTTACGTATGGCTCACGATCCAACCGTTTTTTCAGTTGCAGGATTTCGCTTTCGCGCAGGTTTTCATCGAGTATGAGCGAGAAAGAGATGTGCTCTCTGACGTAGGTCGACAGGTTTCTTCCTGCCAGTACTGCCGTCACTGCCAATCCCAGCAGCAACAATACCATCATCGTGCTGATGGTAGCCACCACAAACTGCATGCCTGCCCTGTATGTCGAATATCTTTCGTGCTTCATGATTGCGTATCAACGATTACCGCTTTCTTCTCTACTTTCTTATTCCACAGAAGTCAAGTTCCACCTTTCTTTCCTCACGAGGCAAATCCAGGAAAAGCGTATGGCGTACCAGCCAGGCCACGATGTCGGCGCGGTGGTAAGCTTCCCGGTAATCGGTGAGCCGCAAGCCGGAATGGTGTTTGATATTGGGCTCCGCCACCAACACTTCAGCCCGGCATTCCGCGATGATGCGCGATGTTATGTACTTGGCAGGCGACTCCCGCAAGTCGTCAATATCGGGTTTGAAAGCCAGTCCCATGCAGGCAATTACCGGTTCGTGCCCCTGCCGCTCCACAAAGTCAGTACAAGCGGCAAGCACTTTGCTGGCGCACCAATCCGCTTTATAGTCGTTGGTCTCGCGGGCGCGCTTGATGAACTGCGCCTGCTCCGGATAGTCTGCGACAATAAACCACGGGTCTACGGCTATGCAGTGCCCGCCTACGCCACAGCCTGGTTGCAGGATATTGACACGCGGGTGCTTGTTGGCCAACTCGATCAGCTCCCATACGTTGATGCCGGCTTTGTCGCAAATGATGGACAGTTCGTTGGCAAAAGCGATTTGGGCATCGCGCGACGAGTTTTCGGTGAGCTTGCACATCTCCGCCGTCCGTGCATTGGTGCGGTACAATTGCCCCTGCACAAAGGCGGAATAAAACTCTACGGCCTTTTCGGTAGAGGCAGGATTGATGCCTCCGATGACACGGTCGTTGTGTATCAGCTCATAAAGGGTGTTGCCGGGCAATACACGTTCGGGGCAATAGGCGATATAGAGTTTGTCCTTTAGTTCGGGACGTTCCCTGAATATCAGTTCGGCCATCCGTTCGGTGGTCATGACGGGCGAAGTGGATTCGATGACAAACAAATTGCCCGGCTTCAAATAGGGTATGACGGAACGCGTGGCAGCCTCCACATAAACGATGTCCGCCCGGTGATTTTGCTTGAAAGGAGTAGGTACGACGATGAAGAAAGCATCCGCTTCTTCGGGCTTGTCTTGTGCGCGCAGTTTCCCGCTTTGCACGGCTTCGCGCACTACGCGGCCTAAATCCGGCTCCACAATGTGTACTTCCCCTCTGTTCACGGTATCGACCACCGCCGGATTCACATCCACTCCCACTACTTGATAGCCATGATGAGCCGCCACTGCCGCCGTAGGCAAACCGATATAGCCCAATCCAACAAAAACAACTTTATCCATTCCCTTTTTATTAGTTTATCAAACCGAATCACAGCCCGGATGCCCGAAAGCTGAAGCCTGAACGGCTAATCGATAAACCGTACTTTCTCCTGCTCGCGTGGTTTGGCGGCCGGCATTTCGTCCGGATAGCCGAAAGCGATGCAATACAACAGTTCGTAACCCTCGCTGAAGTCCAGCTTTTTGAGGTATTCTGCCGCTTCGGGCGACTTCAAGAAAGGAACAGGGCCACCCAGGCAGCACGAACCGATGCCCATAGACCAGGCAGAAAGTATCATATTGCCGCCCAGCAATCCGCAATCTATTTGTGAACAGTTGTACGACGGGTCATTGGCAATGAACACTACCGTGGGTGCATTGCGGAACATATTCTTGAACGACGGGTCTTCGGCTGCCTTCGGGTTTTTCTGTTTATAGATTTCCGTGATGCCGTTGATAAATTCGGGGTTATCCACTACACGCACTTCCCATGACTGCTTGTTCATGCCGTTCGGGGCATTGATGCCGCAGTTCAGAATGATTTGCATGGTGTCGCGGTTTACCGCCTGAGGCTTGTACTGGCGAATACTACGGCGCGCCATAATGGTTTCCACTACGGCATCGGATGCACTGACTTCAGCGGGAGCTACCGTTTCCTGTTTTTGCGTTGCAGGTGCGCAGGCAGCAACAGCGGCGCAAAGGCAAAGGCTGCCTGCAATGGTTCTAATTGTTCTCATACGTTTCATTTGTTTAAAGAATAGTAAAGATTTATTTGTCTTCTTTTTCTGCTTCTTCCATGTTTTCATCACCGCCGGCCAGCCCGTCAATGAAACCGTCAATAGCGGCGCCCGCTTTTTTCATATCCTCCAAAGCTTTCTTCCCCTTGTTTTTGAATACGGTAGCGGCATATTCACCCTGCAAGCGGGCTACTTCCTGCATTTCTTCGGTAGAAAGGTCTTGATATTCGTTTAATTTCTTCATCAGTTTGTCGAACTGAGCATTGGTCTTCTCCCACTGTTCTTCAGTGAAAGAGTCTCCTTTCTCCTTAATCTCTTCCACAAGGTCTTTCAGCTCGTCTACACGGCTTTTGGATTGGCATGACACCAAGATTGCAACGCATGCCGCAAATAGCAGCGGCATCAGGCTGAGGATTGATTTCTTCATATTTCAAACGCTTTACAATGATTTGTGGCAAATATAAGGAGTTTGCAGGGAATAGCCAACATTGTGAATGTTTTTTATGAAAGGCAAAGCCAATTGGCAAATGCAATATTAGGAATTATAGTAGGAAGCAGATGAAATGCGAAGTTGCTTTCCGTCTTGGCGTGGATATGCCTGCTTGTTTGCCGCTATCGTTCGGCCTGGCCGCAATGGGAGGGCGACGGGCTGCCGGGAAACGGAAATTCCCCATTTTAGGCATGCTATTTTGTCGTTGCTGCCTTTAAGTTCAACGATGAATCGTATGCCGTAGCCATCACTACGGTCAAAGCGAAACACTTTATGCCCTATGGAACATGGCAAATGGTTTTGTCCGTTAAAACA
>CAYSIQ010000087.1:0-7870 GCA_964431195.1 uncultured Bacteroides sp. | reverse complement strand
CTATGTTCCTAATTTCCAGAAAATGTTTGTCTGCTTATATCGAACTCACGTTAATCTACGTAGAAGAATAAATACTATCTTTGGCACGTCAATCAAAGATTTAGAGAAATGGAAACTGATGCATTCTTTACGCAAGACGAGAAAAAGCAGCTTTTCGAACTTTACAAGTGCCTGCTGAAGTTCTCGGACGAAACCCTGCGCAAGGGAGACTGCAAAAAGCTGAAAACACAATTGATTGCTTCCATCCGCGACAATCGCATCGGACGAGACCCTTTCGGGCTAAACCCTATTATCAAAGACATGCAGACTGCTGTCATCATGGCCAAGGAAATCGGCATGAGACGTGCCTCCATATTGGGACTGATGTTGCACGAATTGGTAGCAAACAACTCTTGTTCGTTAGAAAACGTGGAGCAAGACTACGGAGGAGATGTGGCAAGCATCATTAGAGGACTGATACGAGTACATGACCTCTATACTAAAAGCCCCACCATCGAATCGGAAAACTTCCGAAACTTACTGCTCTCGTTTGTAGAAGATATGCGGGTGATCCTCATTATGATAGCCGACCGCGTCAATGTGATGCGGCAAATCAAAGACAGCCTCAATGATGAAGCGCGGCAACAGGTGTCCGCCGAAGCCGCATACCTCTATGCGCCCTTAGCTCACAAGTTAGGCCTGTACAAACTGAAGTCTGAACTGGAAGACCTTTCGCTGAAATACACCGAAAAGGAAATTTATTATCACATCAAGGAAAAGCTGAACGCTACCAAGGCGGCACGTGACCGATACATCACTGCTTTCATCACCCCTGTCCAGAAGAAGCTGGAGGAAGCAGGACTGGAATTCCACATCAAGGGGCGTACCAAGTCCATCCACTCCATCTACCAAAAGATGAAGAAGCAAAAATGTCCTTTCGAAGGCGTGTACGACTTGTTTGCCATCCGAGTCATCCTCTATGCGCCCTTGGAACGGGAAAAGCAAGTGTGCTGGCAGGCTTATTCCATCGTAACGGATATGTACCAGCCCAACCCCAAACGGTTGCGCGATTGGCTGTCAGTACCGAAAAGCAACGGCTATGAGTCACTGCACACCACCGTGATGGGACCCGAAGGTAAATGGGTGGAAGTGCAAATCCGCACCGAACGCATGGACGAAATTGCCGAACGGGGACTGGCTGCCCATTGGCGATACAAAGGCGTGAAGGACGAAAACGGACTGGACGAATGGTTGAATTCCATACGAGAAGCATTGGAAGCCAATGACAGCAACGGCTTGGAGGTCATGGATCAGTTTAAACTGGACTTGTATGAAGACGAAGTGTTCGTGTTTACCCCCAAGGGCGACCTTTTCAAATTAGGCAAGGGAGCTACTGTTCTCGACTTTGCTTTCCACATCCACAGCCAATTAGGATGCAAATGCACCGGTGCCAAAGTGAACGGGAAGAACGTGCAGCTAAAGCAAGTGCTGCACAGCGGTGACCAAGTGGAGATTATGATATCGAACTCGCAAACGCCCAAACAAGATTGGCTGAACATTGCAAAGACTTCGAAAGCCCGCACCAAGATCAAGCAGGCACTCAAGGAAATAGCCGCTAAACAGCACAACTTTGCCAAAGAAGCGCTGGAACGGAAATTCAAGAACCGGAAGATTGAATATGACGATGCCGTAATGATGCGCCTCATCAGGCAGTTGGGATACAAGGTGGCCACAGACTTCTACCAAGCCATCGCCGATGGGACATTGGACGTGAACGACATCATAGACAAATATGCAGATCGGCAAAAGCGGGAAAATGAGGCGCACGATGAAACGTTTTCCCGCAGCGCGGGAAACTACAACCTGCCACCACAACAACAGGCAGATAACACGGACGCAAAAGAGGACGTGCTCATCATTGACAAAAACCTGAAAGGAGTGGAGTTCAAATTGGCGCGTTGCTGTAACCCCATCTACGGCGATGATGTTTTCGGTTTCGTCAGTGTATCGGGCGGCATCAAGATTCACCGTGCCGACTGCCCCAATGCTTCCAGCCTGCGTGAGCGGTTTGGCTACCGCATAGTCAAAGCGCGATGGGCAGGCAAGGCACAAGGCACCCAATACCCCATCAATCTGCACGTGGTAGGGCACGATGACATCGGCATCGTGACTAACATCACTTCTGTCATCTCCAAAGAGACAGGGATCACGCTGCGGAACATCAACATCGACTCACACGATGGACTATTTTCAGGAACCCTCACCGTCATGGTAAGCGACACGGGACACTTGCAGGCACTCATCAAGAAACTGCGCACGGTGAAAGGCGTAAAACAAGTGGAAAGGAACTGACGCTCACAAGAAACCAGATAACCACCATGAAATATGACATCAAGAAACAGTTGCACAGTTTCGGCTATGCCTGGCAAGGATTACGGTCATGCATAGGAAAAGAGCAGAATCTAAACTTCCACCTTCTCGCCGCAGCAGTGGCGGTAGGCATGGGAGCGGGCTTCGGCATTACGTGCACGGAATGGATAGCGGTAATGTTGTGCATCGGCATGGTAATCGGAGCAGAACTGATGAACACCGCCATCGAACGGCTGGTAGACATGGTATGTCCCGAACAAAACCCGCAGGCGGGACGGGTAAAAGACATTGCCGCAGCAGCCGTACTAGTATGTGCCGCAGCATCGCTCATCGTGGGGTTGATAGTCTTCCTCCCCTACCTCATCCGCCTCTTCCGATGATAAGCAGATGGATCAGTATTGCTCTTTCTCGTTCGGGAAGTCTAAACTCTTAACATCAGAGATGTAGCGGCTGATGGCATCGGTCATCACTGCATGCAAGTCGGCATAGCGGCGCAGGAAACGCGGACGGAAACCGTTGTTCATGCCCAGCATGTCCTGTATGACCAGCACTTGCCCGTCCACACCGCTACCCGCACCGATGCCGATAACGGGAATGGTCAGTTCCTGTGCCACATGCTGTGCCAATGCGGCGGGAATCTTTTCGAGCACGAGGCCGAAGCAACCTGCCTCTTCCAGCAGGCGAGCATCACGCACTAATTTCCCGGCTTCCGCCTCATCCTTGGCGCGCACGGTATAAGTGCCATACTTGTTAATGCTTTGGGGCATCAGTCCCAAGTGCCCCATCACGGGAATGCCTGCACTGATGATACGCTTCACGGTGTCAATCACTTCTTCGCCTCCCTCCAACTTCAACGCATCGGCATGGCTTTCTTTCATGATGCGGATGGCCGATGCCAGCCCTTCCAGTTCATTGCCTTGATAGGATCCGAACGGCATATCCACCACCACCATGGCCCGTTTCACGCCTCTTACCACCGACTTGGCATGGTAAATCATCTGATCCAACGTAATGGGCAAGGTAGTCACATTGCCCGCCATGACGTTAGAGGCAGAATCTCCCACTAGGATCACGTCCATACCCGCACCGTCCACAATCTGTGCCATGGTATAGTCGTAGGAAGTCAACATTGAAATCTTTTCGCCCCGTTGCTTCATTTCCACGAGGCGGTGCGTGGTCACTTTGCGCGTGTCGTCAGAAATATATCCTGCCATAATTCCTTTTTATATAAGAGTTAATCGATTGCCTCCCCACTGCCCGTGCCGCTGCGCACGGTATCCTTTCCATAGGGAAACGCCGCAAAGATACGTTTTTCCCCTATCCGTTGTTCAATGCAAGCATTTTATCGCAGGTAAAGTCCTTGAAATCGTCCAGCACGAGGCTGCAATACGGCTCTATGTCGCGGCGGGCGTTGGTCGTGGCAAGGCCGATGACAGTAGCTTTCGAAGCTTGCGCCGCCTTCAGCCCGTTGAACGAGTCTTCAAACACGAAAGTAGTTTCGGGCGTTGCTCCTAACACCTCCATCCCTAACAGGAAACATTCGGGGTCGGGCTTCGAACGGGTAAAATTTTCAGCAGTCAAGATATGGCTGAAAAGTTCGCGCATTTCGGGATGCACACGGTAAACGGCATTCATCTTGCGCATGTTGGAACTGGTCACCACGGCAGTCTTTATGTCGCGGCGGTGCAGGTCGTCAAGGAAGCCGAGCACGCCCGGAAAGAATTCGTAGCTCATCTCTTGTTCCAAATGGTCGAGATCCGCTGTTATCTCAGCTTGTTCGCGTTCCATGCCCGCAAAGAATAGTTGGAAGATGTTGGCCAAAGTCTGCCCCTTGATGCGGTTCTCCAGCCCGTCGATGCCCAAGTAGCTTTTCCCTACCCGCTGCCAATACCGGCTATATTGTGGTTCTGTGTCCATCACCACCCCATCGAAGTCAAACAAGGCCGCATACGGGGCATTGTTGTTTTTTTTTATCGTTGGCTGTCCCATAAACTGTACATTTTTATTGCGTCTGTTACTGCCCGTATCCCCGTTTCCTCTTGCAAACGGGATGCCAATACACGGCAAAGATACAGGCATTTCCCCACTTGCAAAAACATTTCAGGCAAAACCGGTATGTTTTGCGTGCCATAATTTCATACAAAACAAAAAAGCAAGCATCTTTATGTTGCCGGGACATAGAGAGGAAAGAAGAGAGGAGAAGTCGCACTCCTATTTTGAATTATAGGAGCAAGGAAGAACTTCATTTCACAACGCTCACCGTGGGATTCTGCAAGATTTCACATAGGTTGCGCTTGTTTGATAACTCTTTTGTCGCAAAATTCATAAAAATTGTCACAAAATTATGCAAATATCTAACTATTTTAATAATTTTGCAGCCGGATTAATAAAAACTGTGTTTAATTGGTTAGAACGGGGCAGACCGATTGATGCATGCGGATAAATGACAGCCCCATAAAAAAGGAGGTTTTATGAAAATGTGAAAGGAAGATTCATTGATGGCATGGGCAAACCTGCCCTTGAGCTTTGGGGCGGCTATGACCCAAAACACGATTTTAAAGCGTATGCATATACGAAAGCAACAAACCAAGTATCATTACACATCCGATGGGGCGGCAGAGCCTTTCTCTTGGCAAGAGATACGGGGTGTTTTAATTTGTAAAAAGTCAGATTATGAAAAAATTAGTATTACTGTTTGTGGCCGTCTGCGGCCTGGCGCTTCCCGTTTCGGCGCAGACTAATGTCGCCACAGGACGCGTTGTCGATGAGACAGGGGAGCCGGCTATCGGAGCCACAGTCGTTCTCAAGGGCAATCCGGCTATCGGGACTACCACAAACGCAAAGGGAGAGTTCACGCTTCGGGGAATACCGAAAGGCGGGACTTTGCAGATCTCCTATGTGGGTTACAAGACCCAAGAACGTCCTGCCGGCACGAACATTTCCGTGCGGCTCGAACCCGATGCCCAGGTGCTCGAAACCGTTGTCGTCACCGGCATGACCAAGATGGACAAACGCCTCTTCACGGGAGCGTCCGACCAGTTGCGGGCCGATGATGTCATCCTCAACGGCATGGCCGATATCAGCCGCTCGCTGGAGGGCCGTTCCGCAGGCGTTTCGGTGCAGAACGTCTCGGCGACTTTCGGCACGGCGCCGAAAATCCGCGTGCGCGGCGCCACTTCCATCCTCGGCAACTCGAAGCCGCTGTGGGTGGTTGACGGGGTGATTATCGAAGATGTGACCGAGGTCTCCGCCGACGACCTCTCTTCGGGAGATGCCGTTACGATGATAAGTTCGGCCATCGCCGGCTTGAACTCGGATGACATCGAAAGCATCAACATCCTGAAAGACGGCTCCGCCACCTCCATATACGGCGCTAAGGCCATGGCGGGAGTGATCGTCATCACCACGAAAAAGGGACGGCCCGGCACTGCCAGCATGACCTATATGGGCGAGTTCACGACCCGCCTGAAGCCCAATTACAACGAGTACAACATCATGAACTCGCAGGAGCAGATGGGCGTTTACCAAGAGCTGGCCTCGAAAGGCTATTTCAACCTCTCCGAAACGCTCCGTTCGAGGGAGTACGGCGTCTATGGGAAGATGTACAGCCTCATCAATACCTACGACCGCACCAACGGCATGTTCGGCCTCCCGCATACCGAGCAGGCCATGAACGAATACCTCCGGGCGGCCGAATACCGCAACACCGACTGGTTCGACGAGCTGTTCAGCAATTCAATCATGATGAACCACTCGGTCAGCCTTTCAATGGGCGGCAACCGTGCTACCTCGTACATGTCGCTCAGCGTGATGACCGACCCGGGCTGGTACGAGCGCAGCAAGGTGTCGCGCTATACGTTCAACGCGAACACTTCGTTCAAGATCCTGGACAACCTGACATTCAGCGTGCTCGGGAACGCCAGCTACCGCAAGCAGGAGGCTCCCGGAACGCTCAGCCAGGACGAAGACCCGGTGTACGGCGAGGTGAACCGCGATTTCGACATCAATCCATTCAGCTTCGCCATGAACACCTCGCGGACGCTTGACCCCAAAGAGGATTATGTCCGGAACTACACCTCGTTCAACATTTTCGAGGAACTGGCAAACAACTATATTGAAATGGATGCCACCGACCTGCGCTTCCAGGGCGAGCTGAATTGGAAAATCCTGCCTGAACTTGAGTTCAATTCGCTGGCTTCGTTCCGTTACACCTCCACCTCGATGCAACACCACATCAAGGACGAGTCGAACCAGGCACGCGCCTACCGCGAGATGAGCGACGCGGTAGTCCAGCAGAGCAACCCGTGGCTCTACCAAGATCCCGACCAGCTGAACTCCCTGCCGGTGACAATCCTGCCGAACGGCGGCATCTACGAGAAGCGCGAGTACAAGTCGCCGAGCTACACCATACGCAACTCCCTGACTTGGAACAAGACTTTCAACGAAGCGCACATCACGAATGTCTATGGCGGCATGGAAATCACATCGGTTGACCGCACCAACGACTGGTTCCGAGGCTGGGGGATGCAGTACGCGCAGGGTGAAACGGCGTTCTACAACTACCTCGCCTTCAAGAAGTCGTCTGAGCAGAACACCGACTACTTCACCCTCTCCAACACGCACCGCCGCACGGCCGCTTTCTTCGGGATGCTCAACTACTCCTACAAGGGACGCTATTCCGTCAACGGCACGTTCCGTTACGAGGGCACTAACCGCCTCGGCAAGGCGCGTTCCTCGCGGTGGCTTCCCACATGGAACGTGGGCGGCGCATGGAACGTCCACGAGGAGGACTTCTTCAAGTCCATCAGCAACGTGATGTCGCACATGACTTTCAAGGCTTCGTACAGCCTTACCGCCGATGCCGGCCCCGACTACATCTCCAATGCCATGGCCATCCTGCAGAGCTTCAACTCAGCGTGGAGGCCGAGCGCGGACGACAAGGAGACGGGACTGGAAATCTACATGCTCGGCAACGACGCGCTCACCTACGAGAAGAAGCATGAGCTCAACATCGGGACTTCGCTGGGCTTCCTGAACAACCGCATCAACCTCGATTTCGACATCTACTGGCGCAACAACTACGACCTGCTTGGCCGGACCAACACGCAAGGCGCGGGCGGCGAAATATGGAAGTATGCCAACATAGCCGACATGAATTCCAAAGGCGTGGAGTTCACCCTTTCCACCCGGAACATCTCGACGAATGCCTTCAAGTGGACGACCGACCTCACTTTCTCGTGGAGCAAGCAGAAGATTACCGACTTGCGCACCGATGCCAACGTGATGAACCTCGTGCAAGGCACAGGGTACAACCTTGAGGGGTATGCCCCCTACTCTGTCTTCTCGATACCTTTCAAAGGCTTGGACGAGGAGGGCTTCCCCATCTTCGAGCTTGGCGGGGAGACCGTCACGAAGTACGAATATGCGGGCATCGACTTCCAGAACGCCGACGAGGAGTTCCTGAAGACCTTGAAATACGAAGGCCCGACCGACCCGGTTTACACGGGCGGCTTCGGCAACA
>CAYSIQ010000086.1:0-8199 GCA_964431195.1 uncultured Bacteroides sp. | reverse complement strand
GGGGGGGCGGCGTCAGCGAGCCGCCTTCTTTTCGCGTATGACAAACACGCAGGCCGCGCCGGCAAACAGCATGGCACCCGCCAAGGCCAGCATGGCGGTCTCGGGAGCCAGCCCGCCTTCGGGGGTGAACGCCGCCAGGATGGCGCCGCCCGAGGCCGCCGCCGCGATCTGAGGCACGCAGATAGTGCCGTTGAACAGGCCGAGGTAAGTGCCCATGTGGCCGCCGCTCAGGGAATTGGTGAGGATGGTGAACGGCAGCGCCAGCATGGCGGCCCAGGCGCAGCCGATCAGCAGGAAGCTGCCGAAAAGCAGGTACTGGTCGTGCACGAAGCAGGCTGAGACGAAGCCGGCGCCGCCCAGGGCCAGGCTGAGCGCGTAGGCCGCGCGGCGGTCCTTGAACAGGGGGATGCAGGCGGCCCAGACCACCGAGCCCACGGCCTGCACCGCGAAGAGCACGCCCACCCAGTTGGCGGCGGCCTGGTACTGCGGGCTGGAGGTGTCCAGCACGAGGCGCTTCACGCCGCCGGCGGCGTGCTCGACGGCGGGGGCTCCGAACACGTTGGAGGCGACGCTGCCGTTGGTGTAGGTCCACATGAACATGAAGGCGAACCAGCAGAAGAACTGGACCAGCCCCACGGTCCAGAAGGCGGAGGGGGCCTTCGCCAGCAGCTTCAGCATGTTCGTCTTCTCTTTCTTCTCCTCCTCGGTGATGCCGTGGTACTCGGCGTACTCCGCGGGCGGCATCTCCTTTACCTTGGCCGAGGTGTAGGCCACGCAGAGGATGAGGATGGCCGCGCCGATGTAGAACGAGAAAATCACCGAGTCGGGGACGACGCCCTGCGGGGCCGTGTTGCTGATGCCCGCCCAGGCGAAGAGGAACGGGAAGAGGTAGCCGGCCAGGCTGCCCGCGTTGCAGAGGAAGCTCTGTATGGAGTAGGCCAGCCCCTTCTGCCTTTCGTTGACCATGTCGCCCACCATCATCTTGAAGGGCTGCATCGCCATGTTGATGGAAGTGTCGAGGAACATCAGCGAGAACAGGCCGAACGCCATGGCCGCCCCCGCTTCCATGCCGAAGCTGCCGGCGTTGGGCAGGAGGCACATCACCAGCACGGCGGCCAGCGAGCCGGCGAACAGGTAGGGGATGCGCCGGCCGAAGCGGGTCCATGTCCTGTCGCTGGCCGCCCCCACCACGGGCTGCACGATGATGCCCGCCAGCGGGGGCAGGATCCAGAAATAGCTCAGGTCGTGCGGGTCGGCGCCGAGGGTGGAGAAGATGCGGCTGATGTTCGCGCTTTGCAAGGCGTAGGCGATCTGCACGCCGAAGAAGCCGAAACTGATGTTCCATAGCTTCCAGAAACTTAAATCGGGTTTGACTTTCATGGTTGGTATCGCGTTTTTTTTTATTTGGTTGTCCCTCTCACTACCAGGTTCGTGCGCACGATGACGTTCCCTCCCTTGCCCCGTCCCTCGATCTTGTCGGCCAGGATCCGGAAGGCGCTGCGCCCCACCTCCTCGCCGTGCTGCTCCACGCTGGTCAGCTTGGGGTCGGTGCTCTGCGCCACGATGCCGTCGGTAAAGCCGCAGATGGAAACCTCGCCGGGCACCCGGGCGCCCACCAGCTTGCAGGCGTGGAGGATGCCTGACGCCGTTTCGTCGTTGACGGCGAAAAAGCCGTCGGGGCGGCCGGGGCCTTCCAGCAGGTCGGGGGTGATGGATATGGCGCGCTCGCGGGTGTCGCAGAGCAGCGTCATGCTGCCGTCCACCGGCATCTTGTATTTCCTCATGGCATCGAGGTAGCCGTTGCGCCTGTTCTTGGTGATCTCCAGGTGGGGGGCCGCCCCGTAGAAGAAGATGCGCCTGCAGCCCGTCTGTATCATGTACTCTACGGCCGAGAACGAGCCGGCATAGTCGTCCACCACCACCCGCCCGGTCTTCAGCTCCGTGCAGATGCGGTCGTAAAAGACGACGGGGATGCTGTTGTTTAAAAGCTCTTGGTAATGGCCGTATTGGGAAGTCCCTTTGGCCAGGGAAGCGATGACCCCGCAGACCCGCGCCCTCTGGAATGTTTGCACGATTTTTACTTCCCGCTCGTAAGACTCGTTGCTTTGGGCCACCAGGATGTTGTAGCCGGCTCCCGCGGCAGCCGTCTCGATGCCGCTCAATACGCAGGAGAAGAAATAGTGCGCCAGCTGGGGGACGATGACGCCGATGGTGTCGCTGCGGCTGGCCCGCAGGTTGATGGCCAGTATGTTGGGCAGGTAGTTGTGCTCCCGCGCGTAAGCGTGCACCAAGTCGCGCGTCTCCTGGCTGATGTCCGGGCTGTCCTTCAACGCTCTCGAAACGGTGGAGGGAGAGACATCCAGCGCCTTGGCAATGTCCTTGATGGTAATCTGCGGCTTATTCATGGCTTGATGAGTGTTGGTTGCGCGGCCGAAGATAGCACGAAGCACCGCCGCATCTTGCCGCAGCCGCTCCCTGCCGGCGGGCGCTTCCCCGTTGACCGCCCGTAAAATTAGCGGGTTTCGCGCGGCGGAGGCCTTTGCTGCGGAGGTTATTGGAGCGCCTGCCCGCGCAAACGATTGCGGCGCCCGCGCCGACAAAAAGGCGGGACGAGGAGCCTCTTGCCTGAGGGAGGCTCTTCGTCCCGCGCGTGTCCGGCCTCTTTGCCCGGAAAGGGCGGCAGGAGCGGATTACTTCTTGAAGTAGCGGTTGTACAAGCCTTCGAAGCCTTTGCCGTGACGGGCTTCATCCTTGGCCATTTCGTGAACGGTGTCGTGGATGGCATCGAGGTTCAGCGCTTTGGCGCGGGTGGCGATGCGTTTCTTGTCGGCGCAGGCGCCGGCTTCGGCGTTCATGCGCTTTTCAAGGTTGGTCTTGGTGTCCCACACGCAGTCGCCCAGCAGTTCGGCGAACTTGGCGGCGTGCTCGGCTTCTTCCCACGCATAGCGCTTGAAAGCGTCGGCTACTTCCGGGTATCCTTCGCGGTCGGCCTGGCGGCTCATGGCCAGGTACATCCCCACTTCGGTGCATTCGCCCATGAAATGGTTGTTCAGGTCTTTAATCATTTCGTCGTCGCACCCTTTGGCTACCCCGATCACGTGCTCGTCAGCAAAAGACAGAGGGCCGCCCTCGGTCGTTTCCACCACTTCCACGAATTTGCTGGCAGGAGCCTTGCAGAGGGGGCACTTCTCGGGAGCTGCGTCTCCTTCATACACATAACCGCAGACAGTACATCTAAACTTTTTCATTTTCTCTTCAGATTTAAAAATTGGTTGGATTAACGTTACGCTTTTATTTCTGATGCAAAGATATACTTTTAATCGAGGGTCGCAAAGTTTCCGCGCGATATTTGTGGGCTGTGAAAGGTTTTTTATAAAATCCGGGGCTTTTTGCCTGCAAATTACCGCCTGCCGCGCCGCGCCCCCCCCCGCCTGCGTCGGCGGCATGCCGAATTGCCGGCCTTTGCTTGCAGATGTCGGGAACTTTCGCGAATTTTGCATAAGCGTTGCGCATGCGGCGATCGGGAGCCGGCCGGTTGCCGGTAACCTGCGCGATTTTACGGACAAAAGTCTTTTAAGCGTTTAATCCAGCCGACGGGCTATATATAGAAAAGGCATATACACATGAACTACGGGTTTGTCAAAGTGGCGGCGGCCGTGCCGCGCGTGAAAGTGGCGGATTGCAGATTTAATTCTGCGGAGATTGAAAAGGGAATCATTATAGCCGAGGGGAAAGGCGTGCGGATTATTGTTTTCCCCGAGTTGGGCGTCACGGGATACACTTGCGGGGACTTGTTCGCGCAACAGCTTTTGCTGGAGGAGGCCGAGATGGGGCTGATGCGGATGCTGAACAATACACGCCAGCTCGACATCATTTCTATCGTGGGCATGCCTGTCCCGCTGAACGGGTTGCTGCTGAATGCGGCGGTCGTCTTCCAAAAGGGGAAAGTGCTAGGCGTGGTGCCGAAAACGTACTTGCCCAACTACAAGGAATTTTATGAAAAGAGATGGTTCGCCCCGGCGTACGAGCTGCACGAAACCTCCGTCCGCCTGTGCGGGCAGCTGGCGCCGATGGGGAAGAACCTGTTGTTTGAGACCTCGGACACGACATTCGGCATTGAACTATGCGAGGACTTGTGGGCGCCGGTCCCGCCCAGCTCGCAACTGGCGTTGCAGGGGGCTGAAATCATTTTCAACCTTTCGGCCGATGACGAGGGCATCGGGAAGCATGCATACCTGCGCTCGCTCGTCAGCCAGCAGTCGGCGCGTTGCCTGGCCGGCTATGTGTTCAGCTCGTGCGGCTTTGGGGAATCGACCACGGATGTGGTGTTCGGCGGCAATGGCATGATTTTCGAGAACGGCACGCTGCTGGCCGAAGGCAAACGCTTCTCCTTGGAAGAACAGATGGTGACCGGCGAGATAGACGTGGAATGCCTGCAATCGGAACGACGGGCGAACACGACGTTTGCGGCTTGCCGCGCACATGCCCCCCAGGGAGAGAAGCCCGTGCACATACCTACCGAACCGGTCAAGAGCAAAGAGCCGGGCCTGGCACGCGCCTATGCCGCGCATCCCTTTGTGCCTCAAGGGCCGGAACTGGACGAGCGTTGCGAAGATATTTTCTCCATCCAAGTGTCGGGGCTGGCGCAGCGGCTTGTGCATACGCATGCCAAGTCGGCGGTAGTCGGCATATCGGGCGGGCTGGATTCTACGCTGGCGCTGCTGGTCTGCGCCCGGACATTCGACAAGCTGGGGATGAGCAGGAAAGGCATCATCGGAGTGACAATGCCCGGCTTTGGCACAACAAGCCGCACGCACAATAATGCGGTCAGCCTGATGGAATCATTGGGAGTAACCTTGCGCGAGGTCAGCATCAAGGATGCCTGCCTGCAGCACTTTGCCGACATAAAGCACGATGCGGCAGTGCACGACGTGGTCTATGAGAATGCGCAAGCCCGCGAGCGGACCCAGATCCTGATGGACATCGCCAACCAGGCCGGCGGAATAGTGGTGGGCACCGGCGACTTGTCGGAGCTGGCTTTGGGCTGGGCTACTTACAGCGGCGACCACATCTCCATGTATGGAGTCAACGCCGGTGTGCCCAAGACATTAGTGAGGCATCTGGTGAAGTGGGTGGCCGGGCACGATATGGATGCCGCATCGCGGGCGACTTTGCTGGACATTGTCGATACCCCAATCAGCCCTGAACTGATGCCGGCAGACGAAAAGGGGAACATTCAGCAAATCACCGAAGACTTGGTAGGCCCTTACGAGCTGCACGATTTCTTCCTCTACTATTTCCTGCGCTATGGGTTCCGCCCGTCCAAGATATTTTTCCTGGCAAGCCGGACATTCAAGGGAACCTATGACGAGGAAACCATTAAGAAGTGGCTCGCCACGTTCTTCCGCCGTTTCTTCAGCCAGCAGTTCAAGCGTTCCTGCCTGCCCGACGGCCCCAAGGTGGGAAGCATTTCCCTTAGCCCCCGCGGAGACTGGCGAATGCCGAGCGATGCTTCCGTGGAAATCTGGTTGAAAGAGCTGGCGTAGGGCGTGCGGCGTGCGCCTAATGTGAATTCGCGGCAAATCCGGGACGAAGCCGTTTGTTGCTGGTCGCCCATGGGCATGGCCTTGCAGCGCGTCGGGCTTATGCCGGGGGAGGAAGATGTCCCCATGCGGCGATCAGCCTCGTCAGTAGCTTTTTGATGGCACTGCGCCTTGGAAGCGCGGGCTTGGCTGTGCGGAAAGCATTGTATTCCAATAAGTTGCCCCGTGCGTGCATGGAGCGTGTCCCGTGCGTGCGTGGAGGATGCTCCGTGCACGCATGGAGGATGTCCCGCGCATATACGGGGCAACGCCCAAATTCTTAGGGATGCCTTCCTTCCCCGGTCCATGGTTCTTTAGGATACGGTTGCCGGTGCTCTGCCGTCAACCTTTGGAGCAAATGCGATAAGCTGCAAAGATTAGCCATATTTTAATTTTATTCGGAGGAGTCTTGTGTAAATTCAAAACCTTTTTGTTACCTTTGCGCGCCCGTGCGGGCCGGAAATCCGTCCTTGTAAAACAGTGAATGCATAAGGCTCTGGAACGAGGGTTAAAAGAGAAACAAAGCTTAACGGTACTATGCGGATAATCCTATTTAACTAAATACATCATTTGGGCAATGGAATTAAAGGAATTTATTGCGAATTTCGCGGCATTGTTTGACGACATTGACGCGTCAGAAATCCAGGCAGACACCATCTTTTACGAACTTGACGGGTGGTCGTCGCTTTCGGCGCTTACCCTCATTGACATGGTTAACGAAGCGTACGGCATCTCTATCAACGGCATTGAGATACGCAAAGCAGATACAGTAGAAGACCTGTTCAATCTCGTGAAGTCGAAGGTATGATTTATAATCCGTTTTCCCTCTCGGGAAAAACCGTGCTCGTGACGGGCGCATCCTCAGGCATCGGCCGTGCCGTAGCCGTGGAGTGCTCGCGCATGGGAGCCAAGGTCGTGGCTACGGCCCGCAACATGGAGCGGCTGCGCGAAACGGAGGCGATGATGGAAGGCGAAGGCCACGCGATCTTTGCAGCCGACCTTACCGACAGGGAGCAGGCGCTTTCCCTCGTGGCAGGGCTGCCGCAGCTCAACGGCATCGTACACAACGCCGGCGCAGGTGACCGCACCACCTGCAAGATGATCCGGCGGGAAAAACTCGACCTCGTGATGCAAACCAACTTCTCAGCCCCCGTGCTCTTGCAGGCGGCCTTGATGAAAGCTAAAAAGATAGAGCGCGGGGCAAGCATCGTCTTTATGGCATCGCGAGCCCCTTACGCCCCCGTCAGCGGCAACGCCCTCTATTCGGCGGCCAAGGCGGCCATTGTCGGCTATGCCAAGGTGCTGGGGCTGGAGATGGCTGACCGGCTGGTGCGTGTCAACTGCATCTGCCCTGCCATGGTGCTTACCGAGCTTGCCGTCAGGGACTTTGAGAAAGTGGGCGCTGACTACCGCCAAGACGAGCTGCTCTATCCGCTGAAACGTTACGGGAAGCCGGAAGACATAGCATACCTCACCGTCTATCTGTTGTCGGATGCCAGCGCATGGATGACAGGCAGCCGGATAGACATAACCGGGGGGGGTGAATTTACGTTAAAAGGTTCTAAATGAAAGTAATATTAGAGCGTCTCCAAGTGAAAGCCGTGGCATCATGGCTTCCTGAGGCCATACTCGAAATGAAAAGCCTCGCTTCTGTGTATGGAGAGGCGGAAGTGGCGAACATCATCAAGGCAACCGGCGTGGAACGTTCGCGCATAGCCGGCGAACAAATGTGCTCGTCGGACATGTGCCAGAAAGCGGCGGAAGCACTGATAGGAAAAGAAGGCATAGGCAAGCAGGATATAGACGGGCTGGTGTTCGTGTCACAGACCACGGACTACCTGTTGCCCGCCACTTCCGTCTCCTTGCAGGATCGTCTCGGCCTGCCAAGGGACACGGCCTGCATCGATATCCATTACGGCTGCAGCGGCTATATATACGGGATGTTCCAAGCCTCCCTGTGGGTTAGCGCCGGGGCATGCCGGAATGTGCTGGTGCTGGCGGGAGACACCACCTCGCGCCTGATAAACCCTCAAGACAGGTCGTTGCGCATGGTGTTCGGCGATGCGGGGACTGCCACGCTCGTATCCTGCGGCGACACCCGGATGGGCTTCCACATACAAAGCGACGGTTCGGGCGCCGACCGGCTGATTGTGCCGGCCGGAGGCTTCCGCATGCCCCGCACGGAAGAAACCGCCAAGGTGGAATGGGACAAGGACAGGAACGGGCGCAGCAAGAACGACCTTTTCATGGATGGCATGAGCCTATTCAACTTCGCCATCACGGAGGTGCCCAAGAACGTGGAGGCACTTATCAGCTATATGCGCTGGGACAAAGAAGAGGTAGGCTTCTATGCGTTGCATCAAGCCAACGACTTTATGGTGGGACGTGTGCGCAAGAGACTGAAGGCAACGGCGGACAAGGCTCCCACGGACTGCCGGGACTACGGCAACACCGGGCCAGCCACCATACCGTTGCTTTTGAGCGACTATTGCAGCACGCACAAGTGCGAACTGTCAAAGGCCATCCTGTGCGGGTTCGGCGTGGGGCTGTCATGGGGCAGTATCGCCGCAGACCTCTCCCAAACCCGTTTTTACGAACCCTTAAACAAGTAAGACAA
>CAYSIQ010000085.1:0-8347 GCA_964431195.1 uncultured Bacteroides sp. | reverse complement strand
AGGCTCGTTCTATTTCCGAGGTGGTGATTCAGAGTGCGATTGAGCCAAATATGTATAGTTGCAACCCCCAAAAGGGCGTTACGCTGCAAATGTAGGCATAATCTGCCGGACGGCAAAGGGCTTGCCTAAAATATTCCGACTTTTTTTGCCCGATCCCTTGCCGCATCCCGCACCGGCTGCGGAGGCGGGGGCATGCAAAAAAAAAGCGAGCCATGCCTCACGGCAGAGCTCGCCCGATATATATAACAACATAAAAGAATTGTCATTGGATGCCTCTTTCGCGAAGCTCCAGCTGCCACTTCCATGCGGACAGCAGGGTGTCCTCCAGGCCGGTTTCGGCTTTCCAGCCCAGCTCCCTGTTGGCAAGCCCGGGGTCGGCCCACACCTGCTCGATGTCGCCTGCACGGCGGCCGGCGATCCGGTAATTCAGCTTCACGCCGGTGGCCTTCTCGAAAGCGTTGACCAGCTCCAGCACCGACACGCCGCGGCCCGTGCCGATGTTAAACACTTCCACCTGTTCTTTCTGCTTCTTCTCCAGGATCCGGCGCATGGCCGCCACGTGCGCCTTGGCCAAGTCAACCACGTTGATGAAGTCGCGGATGCAGGAGCCGTCGGGCGTGTTGTAGTCGTTGCCGAACACGTTCAGCACCTCGCGGATGCCGATGGCGGTTTGCGTCAGGTAAGGGACAAGGTTTTGGGGGACGCCGTTGGGAAGCTCGCCCACCAAGGCCGTGGGGTGCGCTCCGATGGGGTTGAAATAGCGCAGCAGGATGGCCGAAAAGGGCATGCCCGAATTGGCGGCGTCGCGGATGATCTCCTCGTTGATCTGCTTGGTGTTGCCATAGGGAGACTCGGCTTTCTTGATGGGAGCCTGTTCGGTCACGGGCAACTCGTCGGGCTGGCCGTAAACGGTGCACGAAGAGGAGAAGATGATACCTCCCACGCCGTGCTTGGGCATCAGCTCAAGCACGTTGACCAGCGACACGATGTTATTGCGGTAGTAGAGCAAGGGCTTCTGCACGGATTCCCCCACCGCCTTGCTGGCGGCGAAGTGGATGATGCCCTTGATGCCGGGATAGCGGGCAAAGATGGCATCCATGGCGGGGTAGTCAAGGCAGTCCGCTTTCTCGAAAGCGGGGCGGATGCCCGTAACTTGCCCGATGTTGTCCACCACGCCGGCATTCGAATTAGACAAATTGTCCACAATAATTACCTCGTAGCCTGCGTTTTGCAGTTCTATCACCGTGTGCGAGCCGATATATCCGGTTCCGCCCGTAACCAATATTCTCTCTTTCATAAAACAGGTATTAAGTGTTTGTTTTCAGCGCATCAAATGTAAGCATATAAATTCTTAACGGCAAGAGTTTCCGGCCGATATCTTTAAATTTTTTTATTCCCGCCTATGCTTCTGCCTAAAAAGTCCCTCCCATGCTCCTCAGAGTTTCCATTGCGGGGACAGCAACAGGCAGTTTGCCAAGGTACAAAACCGGGAAGGAGCATCCGTCCCTGTTGGTACAGGATGTGCCGTTTATGATTTCTCTGAGAGAACTTTTCCGGCTTCTTTCTTGCTGCTCTACCATATTTTTGATAACTTGCCACTGTTTTCAGCCAGGTTGGTTGGATCATTGCCCATGGCTTGTTGGCTTGGGGTCTTTAAGTTACGAATATTGTATTAATTAGCAGGTTGGTTAACAAATAAATACGGATCTTGATCATCCCAAAGCAGTTCCTTAATCATACTGCCAAGGGCTTGGAAGGATACGTGGAACATAGATTATCTTGAATATGGTAAATAAAAAATGAATAGGATGAAACTGAAAAAATGCTTGGGGATATTCTTGTCCTCCGCCTTATGCCTGAATGTAGGAGCGATAGACCATAAAGGCATTACTTCCGGCCAGCTTGCTCCCGGCCGCTTCACATTGATAGAAAACGGCATGCCTGATGGGATATTGGTGGATGAGGGGGAAGATAGCGGTGTGATGATAGCGGTAAGAAACCTTCAGAACGACTTTAAACGGGTAAGCGGCCGGGCTGCCGAGATATGCTTTACTCCCCGTGCAAAGCGCATGATTGTGGCAGGTACGTTGAGAAGCCGCTATATCAGGGAAGCGGTAGAGGCGAAAAAGATAGACGCTTCGCTGTTGGAGGGCAAGAATGAGAAATACCTGATGGCCGTGGCAACTGCTCCCTTGAAAGGTGTAGATGAGGCGCTCATCATTGTGGGAAGTGACAAACGCGGGACAATTTATGGGATTTATGAGCTTTCGGAGCAGATTGGAGTTTCGCCTTGGTACGATTGGGCGGATGTGCCGGTGATGCCCCGGCAGAACCTTTCAATGGCACGTGGAAGTTATACGGCAGGAGAACCTGCGGTGAAGTACCGTGGCATCTTCCTGAATGACGAAGCGCCTTGCCTGACCGGATGGGTGAAGCACGCCTATGGAACGAATTACGGCGACCATCGTTTCTATGCCCGCGTGTTCGAGCTGATCCTGCGCCTGCGCGGGAACTTTATGTGGCCTGCCATGTGGGGCTGGAGCTTTTATGCGGATGATCCGGAAAACAGTAAGACAGCCCATGAAATGGGTATTATTATGGGAACCTCACACCATGAGCCTATGGCGCGCAACCATCAGGAATGGGTAAGGAAACGCAATGAGTATGGCGCGTGGGACTATGCTTCCAACCAGCAAGTGATTGACCGTTTTTTCCGTGAAGGCATGGAACGTGCGGCCGGCACGGAAGATCTGATAACTATTGGCATGAGGGGCGACGGCGACACTCCGATGGGTGGAAAAGAGGGAGAAGATGACAAATATGTGCCGCGCGATGAGGAAAACATGCGCCTGTTGGAAAAGATTTTCCAAAACCAACGTCGCATTATCAAAGAAGTGACGGGGAAAGTGCCGGAAAAGCGTCCGCAGGTATGGGCCGTTTATAAAGAGGTGCAACGCTATTATGACATGGGGCTCCGCGTGCCCGATGATGTGATTATATTGCTGAGCGATGACAACTGGGGGGATGTGCGCCGGTTGCCGGATGCAAAGGAACGGAAGCGTTCCGGCGGCTGGGGAATGTATTACCATGTGGACTATGTGGGGGCACCTCGCAATTCCAAATGGTTGAATGTAACTCCCATACAAAATATGTGGGAACAACTCCAGTTGGCTTACAGCTATGGGGTGGATAAGCTTTGGATATTGAATGTGGGTGATTTGAAGCCTATGGAGTATCCTGTCACTTTTTTTATGAATATGGCTTGGAACCCGGAACGCTATACAGCGGGGAATCTGTTGGAGCATACACGGGCGTTTTGTGCGCAGCAGTTCGGTGAAGAACAGGCGGGCGAGGCCACGCGCATTTTGAACTTGTATTGCAAATACAATGGCCGCGTGACCCCCGAGATGCTGGATAAGGACACCTATCACCTGTCTTCGGGCGAATGGAAGCAGGTGGCCGATGAGTATGTGAAGCTGGAAGCGGAAGCCTTGCGGCAGTATTTGAAACTGGATGCCGCATACAGGGATGCTTATCGGCAACTGATTCTTTTCCCTGTGCAGGCGATGGCCAACCTATATGAAATGTATTATGCGCAAGCCATGAATCATAAATTGTACAAAGAAAATAATCCGCGTGCGAATGAGTGGGCCGATAAGGTGGAACAAGCATTCCAACGCGATGCGGAATTGTGCAGGGAATACAACGAAGAAATGTCGGGAGGCAAGTGGAACGGGATGATGACGCAGAAACATATAGGCTATGCTTCGTGGAATGATGATTTTCCGGCTGACCGTTTACCGGAAATCTATCGGATGGAACAACCGGAGCAAGCCGTGGGAGGATATTGGTTTACCGGCGACAAAGGGGTGGTTTCCATGGAGGCGGAGCATTACTTTGCATCATCCGCTGCGCCAAATACCGCTTGGACGGTCATACCGCACATGGGACGTACAATGAGCGGAGTGGCTTTGATGCCCTACACGCAGCCTGCGGACGGAGCTTCGCTCTTTTATAAAATGGTAATATCGCAAAAAGTTGATACGGTAAGTGTTTATGTCATTGTGAAATCCACACTGCCTTTCCTCAGGCAGGAAGGCCATCGGTACACGGTAGGTTTTGAAGGAGGAGAGGAGCAGGCCGTCTGCTTCAATGCAGAGTTGAACGAGCATCCGGATAATGTATATCGCGTGCTTTATCCCACGGTGGCTCGCCGGGTGGTGAAATCCAGGGTGAAATTAAGCCTTCCCGACCGTGCGGACGGGATCTATACATTGGTTCTGAAGCCGATGGAACCTGCCACCGTATTTGAAAAAATAGTGGTGGATTACGGAGGTTACGAGGACAGCTATTTGTTTATGGACGAATCTCCTTGCCAAAGGAATAAATTGAATGAACAATGAGAAAAATGAAATTGACCGTTTGTATAGGAATGGCGTGCTGGTGGCTGGCGGCAGGGATGTTGCAGGCCGGCACGAGGCCGGGCAATGCCCGTCCGGCGGAAGAAGATGGCAGTCGCTTATGGCTACCGGTAATGCGCCCAGTGGAAGGCACGAGGGTGGAAGTTGTGTATAAAGGGAAAGTGTCGCCCACCATTGCCATCGCTGTGGCTGAGTTGAAAAACGCTTGGAAAGGAGATCCTGTCCTTTTGGAGAAAAAGGGAACAGGGCATGGCGATGGATTTACCATCATTTCTTCGGGACATCAGACCCGTATTCTTTCATCCACTGAAGCAGGGCTGCTTTACGGTACTTACAGCCTGTTGCGCATGCAGGAAGTAGGGCAGGCCACCGTGCCCTTGTCGGTTACCGAACGGCCGGCGTATGACCTTCGCATCCTGAACCATTGGGATAATCCGGACGGTACAGTGGAACGTGGTTACGCCGGCCGTTCTTTGTGGAACTGGGAAGAACTTCCCGAAACCTTGTCGCCGCGTTACGAGGCATACGCCCGTGCCAATGCTTCTGTGGGTATCAATGGAGCGGTGTTAAATAATGTTAATGCCTCGCCCCAAGTGCTGGCAACCGGCAACATAGAGAAAGTGAAAGCATTGGCGGATGTTTTTCGGCCTTATGGCATAAAGGTATATTTGTCAGTTAATTTTGCATCTCCTATTCAGTTGGGCAAGTTGAATACAGCGGATCCGTTAGACAAAGAGGTCATCCAGTGGTGGAGGCGGAAAGTGAAAGAAATCTATGCGCTGATACCTGATTTCGGTGGCTTTTTGGTAAAGGCCAATTCGGAGGGGCAACCAGGCCCATGTGATTTCGGACGAACCCATGCCGAGGGAGCGAATATGCTGGCGGATGCGTTGAAACCCTATGGAGGGATAGTGATGTGGAGGGCGTTTGTCTATAGCCCTACCGACAGTGACCGTGCCAAGCAAGCCTATCTGGAATTTATGCCTTTGGACGGACAGTTCCATGACAATGTAATTGTACAGATAAAGAATGGGCCGATAGATTTCCAGCCTCGCGAGCCTTACAGCCCTTTGTTTACTGCCATGAAACGGACTCCCATGATGGTGGAATTTCAAATTACTCAGGAGTATTTAGGATTTTCCAACCATATAGCTTATTTGGCTCCTATGTGGGAGGAATTTTTGGGAGAGGTGCGTCCGGACAGGCTGAAAGCGGTGGCTGGCGTGGCGAACATCGGCACGGATGTGAATTGGTGCGGGCACCATTTCGCGCAAGCCAACTGGTATGCTTTCGGGCGGTTGGCATGGAATCCCTCATTGACATCGGATCGGATTGCCGATGAATGGTTGCGACAGACCTTTACTTCCTGCCCGGCATTTGTCAGTCCGGTTAAAAAGATGATGTTGCAGAGCCGTGAGGCGGTGGTGAATTACATGATGCCGCTGGGACTGCACCACCAGTTTGCATGGGGGCATCATTATGGCCCCGAGCCGTGGTGTAGTATATCCGACGCCCGCCCAGATTGGCTGCCTTCTTATTACCATAAAGCGGACAAGGAGGGAATTGGTTTCGACCGTAGCAGCAAAGGCAGTGATGCCGTTTCTCAGTACCCCGATTCTTTGCGACAAGTTTACAACAATAGGGAAACATGCCCTGAAGTTTATTTGCTTTGGTTCCATCATGTGCCTTGGCAATATCGGATGAAAAGCGGACGTACGCTGTGGGATGAATTGTGCCAATTATACGATAGAGGCGTACGGCAGGTACGAGGCTTTCAGGAAGTATGGGACAGTGTGGAGCCTTTCGTCGATGCACGCCGGTTCAGGGAAGTGCAGTCGAAGCTGAAAATCCAAACACGTGATGCCGTGTGGTGGAAAGACGCTTGCCTGCTTTATTTCCAGACATTTTCAGGGATGCCTATCCCTGCCGGCATAGAACGTCCAATACACGAGTTGGAGGACATGAAACATTTCCGATTGGAAATTTCGAATTATGAATGTCCAAAGAGCGGGTTCAATAAGTAGTCGTACCTTAAATGCTATCATACCTGGACGAAAGGACGAAAGCCCACGCAAGGAATAGCCGCGCCATGCATGTCAAATTTATGTTAAATCGGGGGGGGATGTCTCTATAAGTTGAAATGCATACTTTTGCGACGTGAAATGATAAACCCGTGCCGGTCGTGCAAAATGGAATCACCCGGTCTTTACGGTATGCGGATTATAGAACCCACCTTAAAAATAGGGATGTAGAATATGAGTAGATGTAAATACAAATCTTGGTTGAAAGGTATTGCTTTTACATTATGTTTCATGTGCACTTCGCCCATAAATGGAGTATGCCAAACACTTGATAGTATACCTGCAGTAGAGCTTGATGATGTTGTGGTGACTGCAAATATGCAATGCACCGGGGCTTCTTCCTCGGTCTATACGCCAACGAGAAAGCAGAAAACTTCTGCGCAAAATGCGATAGACCTTTTGCGGCAACTTGCCATCCCGCAAATCAACATCGATCTCATGAACAGTGCTGTCACTACGCCAAGCGGGCAAAACGTAGCGATATACATCAACTATATTCCAGCATCAACAGGAGAAATGGAGGGCATGTTGACATCCGATGTCCGCAGAGTGGAATATCTTGATTCCCCAACGGATTCACGTTTCCAAGGGAATGAACACGTTGTGAATTTTATCGTGCAGGAATACGAATACGGCGGATATACGAAAGCCGCTTTGAGCGAAAACTTTCTTGTAGGGAAGCTGTCAAGCCGGGCATCCGTTTATTCCAAGTTCGCATACAAAAGCATGACTTATGATTTGTATGCCGGTACATCGAATCACGACATCGAACATTCCGGCACATCAATCATCGGAAATTATACTCTTGAAGACAAAGGCGGCAAACCTTACTACGTTGCGCGAAACGAGATATTCGACACTTCTCATTTCAAATATAATCAATATCCTGTAACATTCAGAGCCATTTATGATTCTGACAAAATACAGATAGCAAATGTCGGCTTTAACTTCGACCAGTCGCCCGCCGCTGAAACTTCCGGCAGTTTATCGTATATGCCTGGACAAGTTGATGAATACTCATACAAAAGATACGAGCCATACACAAGCCGGTATCTTGTATGGTCAGGCAACTATTATTTCATCTTGCCGAAGGACTTCCACCTCAGCGTGTCTCCGGGAATCAATTACGGTCATACGAACTATTCCTATTCCTATCAAACATCTTTGCCTGGCAGTACAGCCATCGTGAACGCCTCAAGGGAAGATGTCTTGCAAATCCAAGGAGGCGCGACATTATTAAAAAAAATCACTGATAGGCAAAACGCTTTCATCCGTGTATGGTTCGGCTCCACTTCCAACGATGTGAGCTATTCGGGAACATCCCTCTATGACAACGATTTCTTGGACATGTATTCAGGTGCAGCCATCGGTTATAATTTTTCAAATGCCAAATGGAATTTCAGGGCAGATGCTGCCTTGCAATGGGAAAAGAATGAAATCAATGGCCAGTCCGTCACCGAGACGTACCCGCTGCTCAACTTGTCGGCCGGCTTTCCCCCGGCACAGGAGCATTCGTTCCGTACTTTCTTCCGTTTCGGGGCGAATTATCCCGGCGCAAGCGAGAAAACGCCGAATGTCCTTCAACAGAACGAACTGATGTATTATACCGGGAATCCCGACATGGGGTTGTCAAGGCAGGTAACGCTCAATCTGTCTTACAACTGGATGCCAACCAATACATTCTCAAGTTCGGCATTTGTGCAATACTTTGGCGAATATGATTTATTTGTACCTGTTTACAAGCCATATAATGACGGTTCGTCCTTGATACGCACTTTTGAGACGAATGGTAATTATAATCGGGCGCAGATAGGGATGTCTTTCAATTATAAGCTGCTTGATGGA
>CAYSIQ010000084.1:0-8463 GCA_964431195.1 uncultured Bacteroides sp. | reverse complement strand
ATTGTTGGACTTTATAATAGTTGTGTGGTAGTTTAAACTTTGCTAATTTGATAACATGAGAGCGTTCATATAAAAATAAATCCTAACTTTGCACACAAAGAGAAATATAATACTTTAAAATCAGGAAACTATGACTATTGAACAATTCAACTTTGACGGCAAAAAAGCATTCGTCCGTGTAGATTTCAATGTGCCCTTGGACGAAAACTTCAACATTACAGACGATACCCGCATGCGTGCCGCTCTTCCCACGCTAAAGAAAATTTTAACCGATGGCGGTAGTGTAATCATTGGTTCCCATTTGGGGCGTCCGAAAGGTGTAACCGAGAAATTCTCGCTCAAGCACATCCTGAAGCATCTTTCTGAACTGTTGGGCATCGAAGTCCAATTTGCTAATGACTGCATGGGAGAAGAAGCTGTCGCGAAGGTTGCCGCCTTGAGGCCGGGCGAAGCATTGTTGCTGGAGAACCTGCGTTTCTATGCCGAAGAGGAAGGCAAGCCTCGCGGTTTGGCCGAAGACGCAACGGACGAAGAAAAAGCTGCTGCCAAGAAAGCCGTGAAAGAAAGCCAAAAGGAATTCACCAAGAAGTTGGCTTCGTATGCCGACTGCTACGTAAATGATGCGTTCGGCACCGCCCATCGTGCGCACGCTTCTACGGCATTGATCGCCAAATATTTCGACAAAGATCACAAGATGTTCGGCTATCTGATGGGAAAAGAAGTGGAGGCTGTAGGCAAGGTGCTGAATGACATTCACCGCCCGTTTACCGCTATCATGGGCGGCTCAAAAGTTTCTTCAAAGATTGAAATTATCGAGAACTTGCTGAACAAGGTAGACAACCTGATCATTGCTGGCGGCATGACTTATACTTTCACCAAGGCCATGGGAGGCAAAATCGGCCTTTCCATCTGCGAGGATGACAAATTGGAATTGGCACTGGATCTGATGAAGGAAGCCAAAGAAAAAGGTGTGAATCTGGTATTGGCCACGGATGCCAAAATTGCAGACTCGTTCTCGAACGATGCTAACACGAAGTTTTGCCCGATAAACGAAATCCCCGATGGATGGGAAGGACTGGATATAGGTCCCCAAAGCGAAAAGTTGTTTGCCGGCATTATCAGAGCCTCTAAGACAATCCTGTGGAACGGCCCTACGGGCGTATTCGAATTTGACAACTTCACGCACGGTTCCCGTGCCGTGGGCGAAGCCATTGTAGAAGCCACCAAGAATGGCGCTTTCTCGCTGGTAGGAGGAGGCGACTCTGTGGCATGCGTCAATAAATTCGGGCTGGCCGGCGGAGTTTCTTACGTTTCTACGGGAGGAGGAGCTTTGCTTGAGGCCATTGAAGGCAAGGTACTGCCTGGCATCGCAGCAATTAACGAGTAAGCAATGAGTTCTTAATATACAAAAGGCAGCTCTTTGGAAGAAAGGGTTGCCTTTTCATATTTCTCATTGTTTACAAATTCATCTGCCCAAATATGAAAAGAAACTTTCTATTCTCGCAACTGCGCTTAGCCTCACTGTCACCGGTGTCGGCAAAAGAACAGAAAGAAGCGGCAGGCATCTTGGAAGAAAGAATTACTTTGGACGGATGCGCAGGCCGCCTACGTATGCATGACGATGCAAGGAGCAACGCATATAGGATAAAATGTGTCATGCTGATAGCCAAAGCCAAAGTAATCGGCAAATGGAGTTTCTGTTCCATGTATAACTTTGTCAATGCATGCCGCATTCTGGAAGCTTACAAGCTACGAGTTTTCCCCCGGACTGATGACGCGCTTCGGACAGTTTATAAGACCATGTTGTTCACCATTGAGAGCACCGTTTGGCATTTGTTTTGTAGCTTTACAAAATACCGCAACCCCATACGCCTATATATATGAATGAAGAAACCATCCGGGAACAATACCAGCAGATTATCTCTCTCTTGAAACAGCAAAGGCTGAAAGAGGCACAGGCTCAACTGGAAGTATTCATGTGGAATACGGGAAACGAGAGCTTGTATCGACAACTGGAGCAGGTACAGACATCGTACCACTACCTGCTGCAATACATGCGGGCAGGTGTAGAAGATCGGGACAAGAACAAGTTGCACCGCAAGTTCATGGCCGACACGTGGAAGATCGCCGACCAGACCTTGAACGACCTGTTAGACAAGACTTCGGGCAGCCTCTACCACACACTGCACCGGCGGCACAAGGCTGGCACGGCTTTTCCTCCACTGAGCGAGGAACGGAAATTGCTGGAAGCTTTCCCAGATGATTGGGGCGTGAGGCAACTCGTCCCGGGAGACGAATCAAACAGAAAACAGCTTTTGCTCCGGCACGAAGAGGTAACTGACCGCCTGTTCTATCGCTTGTGGGAGAACACGGCATGGGGCACAGAGGAAATAGAGGAAATGGATGAGTTCCTGAACTCGCGGCTAATCTCCATCACCGACCTCGGCCTATTGGTGAGTGCCGTGATGCTTAGCCTGCTCGAATGTTTCGATCCGTTCAAGTTTGCTTGGCTGTTAGAGGCCTATACACATCCGGACAGTATCATCAGCCAACGGGCATTGGTTTCCATCGTTATCGTTATCTGTCAGGAACCGGATAGGTTGCCGCTTTACCCCGAACTGTCGTCACGCCTTTTGCTCCTCAATGAAGACGGCAAGTTGGGCCGCCAGCTGAATTATGTGTACCGCCAGTTGCTCAACAGCCAAGAGACAGAAAAGATTGACAAGAAGATGCGCGAGGAAATCCTTCCGGGGGTTATGAAGAGCATGCGAGACATGAAGTTCGGCTTTGAAGACCTCACTGACGAAAACGACCGTAATCCGGACTGGGAAGAAGCCATCCAAAAGTCAGGTTTGGAAAACAAATTGAGGGAAATGGGCGATCTGCAACAGGAAGGCGCAGATATTTATATGAGCACATTTTCGACATTAAAGAAGTTCCCGTTCTTTAGGCAGTTTCCCAATTGGTTTCGCCCGTTTGACATGCTGCACTCCGACATCTGGAAAGAATACAACGTCAATGCGCAACATAGCAACAACGTCTTGGACATAATGTTGAAAAGCAGTCTTTTTTGCGACAGTGACAAGTATTCACTCTGCCTCCTGCTGAAGAATGCGGACGGGCTGCAACGCAACATCATGCTCAACAACTTCTCTTCGATGGAAGCCGAGGTTGAGGACATTCTCGACAGCCAGCGTGCTGCCAATGGGAGAAACTGGGGCAAACATCCTGAGGTTGTGAGCAATCAATACATTCACAGTCTCTATCGTTTTTTCAAGCTGAACGAACACCGAAAAGAATTTTACAACATTTTCGATGACAGGATTGCCTTGCACGAACTGCCCGGACTGAAAGAAATGCTTTGCCGTCCCGATCTGCTGAAAGAAGTGGGCGACTTTCACTTCAACAAGGAACATTCCACGGAAGCCCTCGAAATCTACCGTACACTGATTGAACAGAAATATGCCGATGCTGATACCTTCCAGAAAGCAGGGTTTTGCCTGCAAAAGGAGAAGAGATATACGGATGCCATTAATGCCTATCGGAAAGCGGACGTGCTGAAACCCGACTATGTGTGGACTTTGCATCACCTTGCTGCCTGCTACCGGCTGTCCAAGGATTACGTCACAGCATTGGAGTATTATAAGAAGGTGGAAAACATACGGCCAAAAGATACCCGTATCCTTTTTCACGCAGGTAGCTGTTTGGCAGAGATGGAGCGATATGACGAAGCCTTGCAATATTTCTTCAAGATGGACTTCATGGAGAACAACTGCATCAAGGCCTGGCGTGCCATCGGCTGGTGTTCTTTTCTGGCTCACAAATATGAACAGGCCATGAAGTATTACGAGAAAGTCATTGCCTCGAACCCCCTGCCCGCCGATTACATGAATGCGGGACACGTGGCTTGGGCACAAAAGAATATTGACAGTGCAGCCGGCTTTTACGCCCAAGCTGTTATGGCAGGCGGAAGCAAGGATGCCTTTTTGGAACTGTTCGACAAAGACAGGGACATACTGCTGCAACAAGGAATCGATGAAAAGGACATTCCACTGGTGCTGGACTTATTCTGAATGCATATCCTTTTCTATATCTGAAGTAACTCCCTGTACAGCCGCTGTACGGGGAGTCCCATTATATTGTAGTAGCTTCCGGCTATGTACTCCACCCCGATGTAGCCAATCCACTCTTGCACGCCATAGGCTCCGGCTTTGTCTAAGGGATGGAATTTGTCAACATAGTATGCTATTTCTTCCTCGGTGAGGGAGGCAAAGCGCACTTCGGTACGGGCTGAAAAACTGCGCTGCCACTCGGTGGTGGTGAGGCAGACACCGGTAAACACTTCGTGTGTGCGCCCGGACATAGCTTCCAGCATTCGCATAGCCCCCTCACGGTCGCGAGGCTTGCCTAATACGTGGCCGTCTAACCAGACAATAGTGTCGGCTGTGATTACCAGTTCGCTGGGTTGCATAAGGGCACGATAGGCCAGGGCTTTCTCTTGCGCAATATAGAGGGGAATGTCGGCACCTTGCAGGTGAGGAGGACATGACTCGTCAATGCCGGGCAGGGTATGGATTTCGTAATTTACGCCCAATCCGCTAAGCAACTCTTTCCGGCGGGGAGAGTTGCTGGCAAGAATAATACGATATTTCTTCAGATTGTCAAGCACGGGAATAATTACTTTTAAGGGTGACTGTGGATCATGAAAGCGGCTTTTCATCACCAGCCGAATGCCTTTTCGTCTGAAAGCCAAAGGCCTTTGGCTTTCAGGACTTGTTCTACGATGTCCCGTCCGCAGCCATAACCGCCGGTGGCATAGGAGACGTATCGAGCCACGGCTTTTACTTCGGGGGCGGCATCTTTGGGGCAACAAGGCAGGCCGCAAATGCGCATGATTTCCAAGTCGGGAATGTCATCGCCTACATAGAGGATCTCCTCGTCTTTCAGGCCGTAACGATTACGGAACTTGCGATAGTCGTGGATCTTTATGGAGGAACCAATGTAGATATTCTCTTCCGCCACGCCCAAGTTGAGGAAACGACGGCGCACGGCTTCCGATTTCCCACCCGTGATGATACCCAGCAATACACCTTGCCTGACTGCCAGATGGATGGAATAGCCGTCCTTGATGTTGACCGTGCGCATAGGTTCGCCTTCCACGCTCATGGGAATGACATTGGCACTCAGCACACCGTCCACATCGAACAGCAAGGCGCGTATCTTTTTCAAATCGTAGTTAATCGTACTCATATTTGCATCAGTTTTTCAAACTTGTGGTGTCCGCTTACAGCATTGGATACTGATAGAGTCTCCTGCTATCTTCTGTTTGTTTATCCTGTTCCTTATTATCGAATTAAGTAACTGAAAGGTGCAGTTATGTCCCCGGATGATTGCTCACTTCTTAGCTCAAACAGCCGATCGGTGGATGCTTTCGCTCAGGAGATGGTAGATTTCCTGCATCTGCGGCTCGCCGGCCAAGAACTGAAGGTGCTTGCCGATGATGCATTGGTCATAGCGGACGGCAGGCCCTGTCTGCGCCACGTGCGGGTCAAGCATGTGCACCTTGCGGGCAGTCTCGTCTATCAAAGGCAACATGACATTGAAAGGCAGGTCGTATTTCTTCAGCAAATCGGAGGCCAAGGCATACAGGTGATTGACAAAGTTGCAGCCGAAGACGGCTGCCAGATGGATGCATTTACGTTGTTCGGACGAAACCTTACGGACATTGCCCGACAGAGTCGCGCCCACGGCTTTCAGGAAAGCTGTATCATCGGGGGTTGCGCCCTCCACAAAGATGGGGATGGCACTGAAGTCAACCTCTCGCTGCTTGCTGAAAGTCTGCAAAGGATAGAATACGCCATAGTGCGCTACATGCCTCTTCCACACATCCATCGGCACGCTGCCCGCCGTATGCGTCCAAAGAGCATCGGGATGCTTGCCTTCAACTATCCGGGGCAGGAGCTGGAGAAATGCCGTATCGGTCAGCGAAACGATGTAAAGCCGGGCATCTGCCGCTACGGTGGCAAGGCAGGTGGTATATTCTGCCTCCACTGCTTGAGCCAGTGCAGCTGCTGCGGCCTGCGTGCGGCTGTATATCTGCACTATGCGGAAGCCTTTGCGATAAAGAGCCTTCGCCAGGTTGGTAGCCAGATTTCCAGCTCCGATGAAAATGATGGACGTATCTTCGATGCTTCTTTTAGCCATAAAACAGGTTCTTCCCCTATATGTTATTTATCGCGTAGCCAACCAATAGAGAATGGCTCCCAACACTAGCAACGCCAACGGCAAGAGGTAGGCAGACATTGTGCCCGCCAAAGATGCTATCAGTTCGAAATTCAGTATCAGCCACAAGCCTATCAGCACAAGACCCACCGACTTGTCGTGCTTGAAAAGCAGGAATATCACAGCCGTATAGAGCAGGAAATTGTTTTTATCTACTATCCACGGCAGGCCAGCAGAAGCGAAATGCACCAGCCTGTCAAGCAAGTAGAGGATGCCAAAGACAATGAGCGTAATGGCGGCAGCCTTATATGTATCGCGGTTATTGTTCGCTTTGGCCACGGTCATTGCCCTCCATATTTATTGAGATGTATTTTCTCCCATTGCAAGTTTTTCTCATCGAAAGGCTTGCGCTCCATGCCTTTGTGGCCGACGGCAATGATACTCACCACTTGCAGTTGCAGGGGAATGTCAAGTACATTGTGTACAAACTCGTCGGCAGGCATGCCCGTAACTGTAAACCGCTCGCGCACCTGCACCCAGCAACTGCCCAATCCCAGATCCTCGGCCTGCAATTGCAGGTAGATGGAAGCGATGGCCGCGTCCTCTATCCAGACATCGCTGGCCAACGGGTCGGCCATGACCACCACCGCCAAAGCGGCATCGGCAATGAATTGCGCCGCCTGCTCCTTGCAATGAGACAACTCGCTGAGTTTTTCCTTATCGTCCACCACGACAAACTGCCACGAATTGCTCCGCTTGGAGGTGGGAGCCATCAAGGCGGCTTTCATCAGCGTCACCACTTCGTCTTGCGCCAGTGGCTGGCCGGTGAACTTGCGCATACTGCGGCGCATCTTTATCAGTTCGCTAAAGCTATTCATACCCTTGTCGACTTATCTTCATAAAGTTGTGCAAAGGTACGAGAATATTTTCTAAATTTGCAGAATATGGCGTTGAAACTGACTACATACCGCAACGGAAGCCAATTGCCCGACCTCCCAGGCAGCGATACGTTCCATTCCACCGACCTGTTTCACATCTACGAAGCAACGCCGGGCTATTCGCCTGTACTCGTCGTGGCAAGCGAACAGGGGAAGACCGTGGCCAAGTTGCTGGCCGTGGTGCGCAAAAGCGTGCGCTTGTTTCCGCCTGCCATCATCAAGCGGTGTGAGGTGTATGGAACGGGCGAATATTTCGACAACGCCTTGGACAAGGAATCCGTATTTGCCAGAATGCTTGAACGGCTTACCCGCGAAGCATTGCCGGACGCTTTCCTCATCGAATTCCGCAACCTGAACAATTCGTTGTTCGGCTACAAGGCGTTCCGCCAAAACCGCTACTTCCCCATCAACTGGTTGAGAGTGCGCAACTCGCTGCATAGCGTAATGCGGGCGGAGGAACGGTTCAGTTCCTCGCGCATCCGCCAGATACGCAAAGGGCTGAAGAACGGCGCCACCGTGCGGGAAGCCTTCAATGCTGGAGAAATCAAGCAGTTCGCCCTCATGCTGCGCCACATCTATTCATCCAAAGTGCGCCGCCACTTTCCCAGCCTCAGGTTTTTCGAGCAACTGAATGCCCAACCGCTCATCGGTCGCCGTAGCAAGATATTCGTGGTACTCTACAAACAGAAAATCATCGGCGGCAGCGTGTGCATTTATTCTGACGACTCTGCTTACTTGTGCTTCTCGGGAGGCATGCGCAAGACGTATGCCTTGCAATATCCTGGCATATTGGCCGTGTGGAAAGCCATAGACGATGCCAAGCAGCACGGCTACCGCCACCTTGAATTTATGGACGTGGGATTGCCTTTCCATCGCCACGGATATCGGGAGTTTGTGCTCCGCTTCGGCGGAAAACAAATCAGCACCCGACGCTGGTTCCGCTTCCGTTGGGAATGGCTGAATCGGTTGCTGACTTTGTTTTACGAATAACTTGCAGCGCGTTACGGACTAACCTTTCATTGAAAAGTCGTGTACACCGCAGCTGAATGGGGAGGAAGCGTCACGCTCCGTTCGCCGGCATTGCCTGCCAACTCTTCGCCGCTCAGGTAATCATACCACAGGCCTTCCACCGGCAGCTGCACCGTATAGGCCTTTTCTTCGTCAGTGAAATTGGCCACTGCCACCAAGTGCTTCGTGGTGGAATGCAGCGTCAGGTAACGTCCATTCTCCCAATCGCTCTCCGTAGCTTTCCAGCTGAACGAGGCGTTCTCGCCGAACAAATCCGGGTTTCCCGTGCGCAGGC
>CAYSIQ010000083.1:0-8616 GCA_964431195.1 uncultured Bacteroides sp. | reverse complement strand
CCACTCCTTGAGGCTGTAATTCCACGAGGGCGTAAAGCAAACTGTGTCATGCCTTGTCTTTGGAGCCAGCGAATGAAGCCTTTAAGTTGCATTGGCATCCAAATATTCATCCGAAAGTAAAACTCTATCTTACAAAGGGACTAGAATTTGACACAGTTTGAATTACGGCTTCGTTTTTCGGATGGTTTGCCACCGCTCAACGCAACTTGTTGCGCAGGAAATGAGGGGTAACTTTGGCGTTAAAGTAAAGTGCGGAAACCACCGTGAGGCAAGCTCCGAACAGATAAGCTTTATCGAACGTGCTGATTTCAGCTATGTAACCTCCCGCCAACATGCCGATGCCGATGCCCACGTCCCACGATGTCAAGTAAGTGGAGGTAGCCGTGCCGCGCTGGCTGTTGGGAGCAAGGTTGACGAAAAGGGTGTTGAAAGCGGGGAACATAGTGCCGAAACTGATGCCCAGCAGTAACGCAATGCTGAAGAGCAAAGTGGTGCAGGCCTCTTTATCCCACTCGTTGACATACACACATGCCCACAGCAGGAAGAAGCTGAGGATGACTCCATAGAGAGCGAATGAAATGATTTGTGTGATTTTGCCATGATCCACCAGCCGTCCCGCAAAGAGGCGCGATACCGCCATGCCGATTGCCATGAAAGTAAAGAAGAAACCTGTGGAGGTTTGTATGTTGAGCTGGCGGGCATACATGGCCACATAGTTAGTGGTCATGCCGTAAGGGACGGACAACATGAGCAGGCTGATGCCAGCCGGAACGCCCTTGAGCAGGATAAAGCGGTCGAGCGAAACGGGCTCACGCTTGACAGGAGGCTTATAGGGCGTCTTTACTATCATGGCACAAAAGAACCCCGCCAAACAGCTTCCCAGCGAACAGCTGAACGTCACGACATAAGGCATGCCCGTATCATGCAGGAAAAGTCCCGCCATGGGGCCTACGGCCATGGCAATATTGTTGGCCAGCCCGTAATAGCCCAAACCTTCTCCCCTTCGCGACGATGGCATGATGTCTATCACGATGGTGTTGCCGCTCACCGTCACCATGCCGAAAGCAATGCCTTGCACAATGCGCAGCACGATGAATATCGACAACAGCCCCGCCAGCAGATAGCCGCTGAAGATGGAAGTAAACACAAAATAGGCCAGCAAATAGAGCGGTTTGCGGGAAAATGTGTCAAGCAAGAAGCCGGAAAAGGGACGTATGCACAGCGCAGCGATGGTGTAGCACGACAAGATGACGCCCACCGTGCTCTTATCGGCATGGAACACTTCTGTGAGGTAGAAAGGCAATACCGGCATCAGAAGCCAAAAGCCGAAGTAGAGCAGGAAAGTGGCTGCCAAAACGAGACAATAGCTTGGAGTGACAAGACGATCCTTCATAAGGAATGGTGGCGTGATAATCATCGGAGGGCAAAGGATAAAGAACAGGAATCTCCGCGATTCTTAGTCCTTCATTCCTTGTGCCGCCATGGCGGATTATATGGCGGCCTCAAACTCGCGCAGGAAACGTATGTCGTTCTCCGAGAAGAGGCGCAGGTCGCTGACACGGTATTTCAGGTTGGCATTGCGCTCGATGCCCATGCCAAAGGCATAGCCGCTGTACACCTTGCTGTCAATGCCGCATGCATCCAGCACGTTGGGGTCAACCATGCCGCAACCTAAGATTTCCACCCAACCCGTATGCTTGCAGAAAGGACAGCCTTTGCCGCCGCAGATGTTGCAGTTGATGTCCATCTCGGCGCTCGGCTCGGTGAAAGGGAAGTAGGAGGGGCGCAGGCGGATGCGCGTATCTTCGCCGAACATTTCCTTGGCAAAGAACAGCAGCACTTGCTTCAGGTCGGCGAACGATACGCCTTTGTCCACATACAAGCCTTCTACTTGATGGAAAAAGCAATGGGCGCGGTAGCTGATGGCCTCGTTACGGTACACACGCCCCGAGCAGATGACGCGGATGGGCGGCTGCGCATGCTCCATGGAGCGTACCTGCACGCTACTGGTGTGCGAGCGCAGGATGATGTTCTTGGTTACTTCTTCGTTGTTTACTTCCACAAAGAAAGTGTCCTGCATGTCACGTGCGGGATGGTCGGCGGCAAAGTTCAGTTTGGTATAGACGTGGAGGTCATCTTCTATCTCGGGGCCTTCGGCAATATTGAATCCCATGCGGGAGAAGATGTCGATGATTTCGTTCTTCACGATGGAAATGGGATGGCGTGTGCCTAAGTTTATGGGGTAGGCTGTGCGGGTCAGGTCTAAGTCGTTGCAGCCAGCGTCCGGATTGTTGAACTGTTCCTTCAAGGCGGCAATCTTGGCCTGGGCTTTCGACTTGAGTTCATTGAGGCGCATGCCCACTTCTTTCTTCCGTTCGGCGGGGACATTGCGGAAGTCCGCCATCAGTCCGCTGATGACTCCCTTTTTACTGAGATACTTGATGCGGAGGGCTTCCAGCTCGCCGGCATCGGCGGCATGGAGAGCCTCCACTTCTTGCAGGAGTTGATTGATCTTTTCTATCATATCGGTTGTTTTCTTATGGGCGCTTCTTGTAAAAGCACGGCAAAAATACGAAAAAAAGAAGTACGCGGAATGCGGAGGCAGCTGTTTTTTGCCAGCTACCCCTCCAAACAGGGTCAAGGCCGTGTGCCGATTGCTCTTTGCCAAGGCGCTGGCCGATAAAGGCAATCTTCAACATGTGGCCGCCATAGCGTTCGCCCTCGTCGCGCACCGGCTCAAATACCTGTTGCATTTCACTATAGATCACGAGAACTCGGCATAAGAAAGGCTTGCCTCCGACGTGAGCCCGATATAACACGTGTTATCGGTTCGGGGGACTGTTGCAGGGAGGAATTCCCCATGCGCGCACGGCGCTTCCGCCGTGCTGCACCGCCCGCGCCCCGTGCGTGCGTGCACCGGACGCGGCACAGGCATCTTCCACAAGACACGCATAGAACGTTCCGGGCCGTCACGACGGGCAACGGAAGCGGGGTCGCCCGGCATAGGAAGATAACAAAAGCCATCGGCACGGCCGCCTTGTTTTGCATGCCCATACGCCTCATGCAGGAAAACGCCGTCGGGGACGTGAACAGGCTTGCCCGCCCATGCAGAACAAACCGGAGGCCAAGGGGGAAAACCGGACTCCTCCACGCAGGGGAAAGAGTTCTTCAATTTAACCCCGCAATATTGCGCTTGCCGGTTGGCTCTGCCATAAATGTGGTTATCACTTTTTAACATGTATGCCTTTGGCCTTTCCGTCGAATTCCCTACATTTGGGCATTATAACCAAAATCTTTAAATTATGTATAAGATGAATTTGAAACAAACGAAAATTGCGGTCTTTGCCGTATGCGCGGCTCTGCTGGTGAGCGGCTGCAAAAGCATGAATAATACCGCGAGAAGCGGAGTGGTTGGCGGCGGTTCGGGCGCCGCCGCAGGCGCCATCATCGGCGGCCTGATTGGCAAAGGCAAAGGCGCGGCCATCGGAGCTGCCGTGGGAGCCGCCGTGGGAGCGAGCACCGGCGTAATCATCGGCCGGAAGATGGACAAGAAGGCCAAGGAAGCCGAAAAGATCGAAGGGGCACAGGTGGAGACCGTGACGGACACAAACGGCTTGGCTGCCGTGAAGGTGTCGTTCGACTCGGGTATCCTGTTTGCTTTCAACTCTTCGAAGTTGAGCAACGATTCCAAGGCTTCGCTGCGCGACTTGGCGCAAATCCTGCGTGACGACGCCGCGACGGATATTGCTATCGTTGGCCATACCGACAAGGTGGGTACTTACGAAGCCAACATGAAAGTGTCCAAGGAGCGCGCTTACTCTGTGGAAAACTACCTGCAAGAATGCGGCGTCTCGCCTGCGCAATTCAAGCAGGTGGAAGGCGTGGGCTACAACGAATATGACGAATCGCTTTCCGCCGAACAAAACCGTCGCGTGGAAATCTTCATGTATGCCAGCAACGAGATGATCCAACAGGCTGAGCAGGAGTCAGGACAAGAGGCGCAATAAAACGCTGTTCCATAGAAAACCTTGTAAATTTACACAGAGGTTTGACAAGAAATAACGGTTGCTGTTGGTGGCAGTGTAATGGCGACCATAGGAGCAACTTCAATGCAACGGGATGGAGGGTTGGGAATCTTTCGTTTGTAGGGTATGGATGCAATTCCATCTTTACTACAAGAATAAGAAGAAAACATAATATGGTTGTCCGCATAATGTCCGTTTATAATCCCGCCCTGGAATCGGTTGCGCAGGCGATAGCCGCCAGGACGGGTTCTGTCGAATAATCTTTCACAGAAGTAACGTCTATTGGACTTGTAGGAGGACTCATCGAGGTATAATTGCAAGCATCGGCCTTCGAACTTATGATGAACAATCCTCTCTCTTTTCCCGTTTATTTCCTCGGCAGATCACAAGAGGAATTAGGTTTTGTTCAGAAGTCCACTTCCATCCCGTCATAAGCAAAGTGCATTCCGTGAGGCAAGTGGCTTTCGATTTCGGCATGGAGGCCCGCGCGGTGGTTCATGTGGACGAAATAAGTAAGGCGGGCTCCTATGCGGCGGGCAGAATCAATGGCCTCCTCAATATTCTGATGGGTGGGATGAGGCTTGGCATGAAGGGCATTCATAATCAGCACATCCACTCCCCGCAACAAGCCTAACGATTCATCAGGCATGTTCGACATGTCTACGACATACCCCAAACGCTTCCCGACGCGATAGCCTAAAATGGGCAACCTGCCATGCATCACGCTGACAGGCAACACCTTGGTATGGCCTATTTGGAAAGGAACAGCCGGTTGAATTTCTTCCAGATAAACGTGGGGTACGCCAGGATAAATGTGTTTGACAAAACAATAGGGCATACTGGAACGCAAACGTTGGGCGGTGTAGTTATCGCAATAGACGGGTATCTCCCGAAAACGACAAAACGGGCGCAAATCGTCCAATCCTCCGACATGGTCGTAATGTATGTGGGTAAGCAGCACGGCATCAACGGGACCGAACCAATCCTGCTGCAACATTTGCTGGCGGAAGTCAGGCCCGCAATCAATTAGCAAAGTGGCATCATCCGTGTGCAACAAGGCAGAAGTGCGCAGACGGCGGTCGCGCGAATCGGTTGAAGTACACACCTCGCACCGGCAGCCAATTTCAGGTACGCCCGTGGACGTTCCACTGCCCAAAATCCTCAATTTCATTGCCAAGGTTTACACTATGCGATTTATTAAACTCATTGCATTAACCGATAAAATTCACTTCGGGCAGAATGCTGATGCCGAATCGCTCATTTACGGAAAGTTGTATGGCCTTTGCCAAGCCGGCTATTTCCCGGCCTGTGGCTCCTCCCCGGTTGACCAGCACCAATGCCTGACGTTCATACACGCCGGCATGCCCCTGGTTACGGCCTTTCCAGCCGCATTGTTCAATGAGCCAGCCTGCCGGCACTTTCACACGGCCTTCGCCTGCGGGATAGTGAGGCATGGATGGATAATCCCGCGCCAGCTCCTCGAATTTTGCTTGTGACACCACCGGATTTTTAAAGAAACTTCCTGCGCTGCCTAACTGGCGGGGATCGGGCAGCTTCCGGTTGCGGATGCGCAGGATGAGCTGGCGAATCGAATCCAAACTGGCTTCGCTGCCAGACTTCTCCAATTCCTGCACCAGCGTGCCATATCTCAATGAATAATGCGCACACTTGCCAAGCCTAAAATGCACGTAAGTCACAAACACCGACTTCATGCCAGGGCGTTTAAAGAGACTGTCGCGATAGGCATAGGCACAAGCAGCTGCCGGGTAAGTGCGATGCTCTCCGTGAATGTCGATGGTTTCCACTGCTTGAATCAAGTCTTTTGCCTCCACCCCGTAGGCGCCAATGTTCTGCACCGCAGCGGCGCCGACTTCGCCGGGAATGCCCGAGAGGTTTTCTAAGCCATACCACTTGCGCTTCACACATTCGGCCACCAAATTGTCCCACGTTACCCCTGCACCTACGCGGACGCAGACCTGTCCTTCATCTTCGTCCGTCACTTCCAGGCCGCCGATGCACGAATGAAGCACTGTGCCTTCATAATCGCCCAAAAACAACAGGTTACTCCCCGCTCCCACATGCAGACAGGGCGCGGCCACCTCTCCTTTGGCTATAAGATCCGACAATTCTTCGGGCGAATGATATTCCACCCAACGGGCAGCCCGTACTTCCAAGCCAAATGTATTGGGTATCAATTTTCTCTCTATCATATAAAAAGGGCGTGATAATCAAATACTGGTATCTTCATACCTGTATAACTCCCACTCTCCGTTCCGCCTGCGGAAATAAAAGATATTGGAATAACCGTTCCCGATGCCGTTGACCCTCAAAATCTTTGTCGGCGAAAGGTCTTCGTTTTCCTGCCCATAGTTGATGTTGGACAGGCTGTCGACAGGCAGCATCGGACGGAATGCGAACCACTGGTTCACATCCATCGTTGTTTCGAGTATGGAAAATTCATCATCGGGATCAATAGTGATGAACTGCAAGGGCTGCCTCACATGCTTACGCTGGTAGAGGCTGTCTGACGCGAAATTCAAGTAAAACTTTACAAAGTTCTCCTTTTCAGGCTCTTCCTTCATCGAACGCCGGTTGATGGCTTCGAGCATCCACATTCCCCGGATGCGCTCGAAATAATAACGCTTCACTTTGTTGGATGCCAGATAGATCCATTCCACCTGCACGGAAGTGATGGAAGTGTCGCCCACCAAGTCCATTTCGTTTTCATTGTCAAAAAGCAAGGTATAGTAGTTCTGCTGCGAGAACAGGTAATCATGGCGCCAATCTTTTTTCTCTATCTTCACCGGCGTGTCCTCGTTGTAGAAAGGCAAAGGGAAAGTGGTGCGCTGAAGCTGCAGGCGATCATCGGAAGCATAGTTGAAAATAAAATCGTCAAACAACTCGTCGGCTTCCATGGGATGCGGTTCTTCTTGGGGCATAGCTATCCGCAAGGTGTCCTCTTCTGCCATTCTTCCCTTTATTGAATCTACCTGCTCCTCAGTGGCCGCAAAAGGATCTTTCGCATTGCGGTTTCCGCCGCAGGCGGCGCAGAGCGATGCAAGCAGACAGCCCCAGAGTATTAATTTCTTCATCTCACTCTGCCGCTTTGCCCGTTAGTTTTATCCTCAGTTTTTCCAGCATATCCACCGTCATCGACTCCAAGTCATACCGAGGTTTCCAGCCCCATTCTTCACGGGCACAAGAATCGTCCAATGAATCCGGCCAGCTGTCGGCGATCGACTGCTTGAGCGGGTCTACGCGATATTCCATTTCAAAGCCGGGCACATGCCTCTTGATGGTTTCGTAGATAATCTCGGGCGAGAAACTCATGGAAGCGATGTTGAAAGCATTGCGGTGCTTCAGGCGGGCCGGGTCGGCTTCCATCAGCGTGATGGCCGCATGGATGGCGTCAGGCATGTACATCATATCCATGAAAGTCCCTGCCTGGATGGGGCAGAAGAACTTCTCGCCGCGCACGGCCGAATAGTAAATGTCAACGGCATAGTCTGTGGTGCCTCCGCCGGGGTGGGTCACATTGGAGATGATGCCGGGGAAACGAACCGAACGGGTATCCACGCCGTATTTCGTGAAATAATAGTCGCTAAGCAGCTCGGTAGTCACTTTCGTCACGCCATACATGGTACGGGGGCGCTGAATCGTGTCCTGGGGCGTTTTCACATGGGGGGTCGATTCCCCGAACGAGCCAATCGAGCTGGGGGTAAAGACGGCGCATCCGTACTCGCGTGCCACTTCCAGCACGTTCCACAAGCCATCTATCCCCACCATCCACGCCATTGCGGGGCGCCCCTCTGCCACCACCGAAAGCAAGGCTGCCAAGTTATAAATCGTATCCACCTTGAATTGCCGGGCAACGACCTCGATGGATTGCCTGTCGGTAACATCAGCAATGGCCGAAGGCCCTGAAGCCTTTAATTCGCCGTGAGGCAACGCGCTGGGAATATAACCGGCAATGACATGATCAGCGCCGTAACATTTGCGTAATTCCAATGTAAGTTCCGAGCCAATCTGCCCGGTAGCTCCAATCACCAGAATATTTTTCATATAACACGTCTTTGAACTGAACATTATGCTTTAGCGCGGCAAATATACATAAAATTGCACACAAACTTGTCGTTCCATTGAGAATGTGTCATGCAGAAATGCCCGCGCGGGCAATGCCGCGTCTTGGCCGCCCCAACGCCCCGGCTTGCCGCGCGGGCGCAGGGAGCTCCGCGTATGTGCGCCCTTTCCGCCGTGCGTGCATGGGGCACCTTCCGTGCGTGCATGGACGGGGCTTCGTATATGCACGGAGCAACGCGAAAGACTCACGCTTCCGCCGGGAGAGTGAAACGCCCGGCTTACAGGAAATGCTCCGGGGAAGCGCGCGGGCGGCGTGAAAGGGGCGGAACTATCCGGAACAAAAGGCGCGGCTTCCTGTGCGGAAGCCGCGCCTTTTGTTTACCGCGAAGAGGCAAGGTCATGCCCTCCGCCCGTCAGTTCTTGATAGCGACCAGCTTTTGTTCAACTTTGTTGAAATACCACCTGATCGTGTAATTGCCATCCTCCGGCACGAAGAAGTTTCCATCCCTGC
>CAYSIQ010000082.1:0-8646 GCA_964431195.1 uncultured Bacteroides sp. | reverse complement strand
ACGAAACAACTTCAGCAGCGAAACTACAATTTGGAGCACAGGGGTTGAGAAATTGAATAAAGTCCCCTCTGATGCCCGGATTACTTTCACGTTGAAAGAAAAGAACGCCCAGTCGTGGCTGGTTCAATGCGATGTCGTCAACAGGGACGGAAGCAAAAGCGAGTTCTCGTTCCACCTAAACATCGAAACCGGGGAAATCCAGTACGTCAGCTGAATGTCGCGTAGAGGGATTCATCCTGCATTTGCGGGCAGGGGCGTGCCGAGCTCGTTTTCCCCTTGCTGCCGTTTCACGGCCAGCGCTTGCCCGGTTGTCACGGTGCAGGGTTGCCCGTACACTTTCAGTTTCATTGTTTCCCCTTTCTTCAGGCGGATGCGGACTGTTTCCCGGCCCACTTCGATGCCGAGCGTCCTTCCGCGATAGTTGATTTGGAAGGAGTAGCTGCCCCATTCCCGGGGCAGCACGGGCGCGAAGCACAGGATGCCTTCGCGTATTTGCGTGCCGGCGAACCCGCGCGCGATGGCCAGCCACGAGCCGGGCATGCTGGTGATGTGCAGGCCGAGGCCGGCTTCGTTGTTGTAGTCGTCCAGGTCGAGGCGGGTGGCGTGCATGAAGAGCCGGTATGCCTTTTCCACCTGCCCGATGCGTGCCGCCAGGATGGCGTGTATGTGGGGCGAGAGCGATGATTCGTGCACCGTCATGGGTTCGTAGAACTCGAAGTTGCGGCGCAGCGTTTCGGCGTCGAAGCGGTAGTAGTACAGGTATAGCCCTAACAGCACGTCGCTCTGCTTGATGTAGCACGAGCGCAGGATGCGGTCCCACGACCAGTGTTGGTTGATGGGGCGTTCATCGGCAGGGATGGCGTCGGCGCTTTCCAGCGTTTTGTCCAAGTAGCCGTCGTTTTGCACGAAGATGCCCAGTTCCTTGTCTTCGGGCAGGTACATGCGGTCTATGATGTCCTGCCACTGCTTCTTTTCCTTTTCGGCATCCAAGCGGGTGGCGTTGCAGATGCGCGCGTACTCGGCAGGGTATTCGCGCTCGGCCATGTCAAGGCACTTGATGGTCATCCTCAGGCTTTCGACGGTGGAGTAGTTGGTGTACCAGTTGTTGTCGACGTTGTTTTCATATTCATCGGGTCCCGTTACGCCCAAGATCACGTACCGCTGCTTGGGGCGGGAGAAGGAGACCCTCTGCGCCCAGAAGCGGCAGACGGCAATCATGACCTCCAGCCCGTAGCGCAGGATGTAGTCCGCCGACCCGGTGACGGAGGCATGCTGCACGATGGCATAGACGACGATGTTGTTGCGGTGAATCTCCTCGAAAGTGATTTCCCACTCGTTGTGGCATTCCTCGCCGTTGCTGGTCACCTGCGGGAAGAGGGCGGCTCCGCCGTCAAAGCCCAGCTTGCGGGCGTTCTCGATGGCTTTGCGCAATTGGTTGTAACGGTATATCAACAGGTTGGAGCTGATGTCCTTCGGCGTGGAGAGCAGGAAGAATGGCACGCAGCACAATTCGGTGTTCCAATACGTGTTCCCGCCGTATTTTTCGCCGGTAAAGCCTTTCGGCCCGATGTTGAGGCGCGGGTCGTCGCCCCGGTACGTCTGGTACAGCTGGAATATGTTGAAGCGGATGGCCTGTTGCGCCTCGGGATCGCCCTCGATGCGGACATCTGCGGCCTCCCATATATCCTGCCATGCGCGGCTGTGCTCTTCCGCCACGGCCTCCCAGCCCCTTTGGCAGGCTTCGCGGGCGGCGGCGGTGGCGCATTCCACTAAGTTTTCGCGCTCGTAATAGAGCGACGAGGTAACGGCCACGTATTTGATGAGCGTCAACGTGTCCCCGGGCTTCACGTCCGTGCCCATGCTGAAGCCCGTTACCTTTTCCTTTTCGATGCGGATGGGGTTGGGGTTGGTTTCCCGGTTGTTCTTCAGGAAGCGGAAGCACATGGCGTAGCATACCTGCGCGTCCTCGCGACGGGTCTGCGTCCATAGGTAGGCGCAGTCTTTGGTTGTGCCCGAGCGCAGGATGTTCCACACTTTCTCGTCGATGCGGTTGGTGTTGTTCGCCACGTCGGCATCGAGCAGGGGAACCATGGAAACTTTCCCGCTGTAGTTTTCCGACGTTACGCTGTATTTTATCAGGCAGAGGTCGGGATGCGCCATGTCGTTGATGTGCTCGGCGTGGATGCTCAGCTGGTGGCCCCTCGGCGAGGTGACGGTGGCATCCCGGTAGGAAATGCCGTGCCGCATGTCAAGCCTGCGGTGGAAGCTGTCGATGTACCATCGCGCCAAGTCGATTTCCTCGTCGATCAGCCTCACGTCTATGCGGCTCCAGTTGGCCGCGTTGGGGATGCAGGTATAGTAATCCGGAAAACCGTTCTTCCACCATCCCACCCGCGTGGTATCGAGGAAGGAGACCCCCGCCACGTAGGATCCCGGGTAAGTATCGCTGCTGTAAGGCTCTTCAAAGTTGCCGCGTTGGCCGAAGTGCCCGTTGCCTAAGCTGAAGATGCTTTCGGACATCCGCAGCTCGTTTGCATGGAAGCCCTCTTCGATGATGTTCCACGCGTCGGTTTTAAGGTATTTCTTCATGGCATCTGCATGTTTGTTGTCTTCTGCCCTGCGGCAACCGCGCACAGGATTTACGTGCAATGTTCGTAAAAAACTCCCATATCTGCAAGCAAAGGGCGGGGATTTTGGCATGCCCGTGCTTCGTGGCTTGGGCGCGTGGCAACCTGCCGGCAGCGCAAATGCGGGACGTTTCCGGTAGCCAAAATGCAGGCGCGGCAAAACACGTGATATAAAGGCAAAGAGAATATATCCCGCCACATAAGAAGATACATTCTCTTATGTGGCGTGAAAAGCGCAGAATGGCCGGGCGCATTGCCCGGCACATTCTTGCGATAACCAAAAAGACGGGAAAGGCCTATTTTCTTCCGGCCTGTGCTACCAGCAACCTGATTTTGCTGTTCAGGCTCTCGGCTTGCATCAGCTGTTCCAGCGTGAGGTGCATCCGGTAACGCCAATAGTGGCGGGGATTGGCGGGGACGTTGATGCGTTCGCCCTCCACGTCGGGGTTGCGCCATTGCCCGTCCATCGACATCCAGTCTTGCAGGGAAAGGATGCAAAGCATGGAACTGCCGTACAGGTGCATGCGGATCACTTCTTCGCACAGTTCGGCTGTGGCCTGCTGCGGGGCGGGTCCCCAATGTCCCAGCACGCGGTTGTAGAAGCGTTGCGTCTGTCCGGCGTTTTCTTCCCACCAGCCGCGCAAGGTAGACATGTCGTGGGTGGAGATGGTGCACACCGAACGGTAGGGATACTGCCCGGGATGCCCGAACTCCTGCCCCGGGTCTTTGGGCATGCGCTGGATTTCAAGCGAAAGGATGCGCAGGCTGTCCATCACCCATGCCACGCAAGCGGGAATCATGCCAAGGTCTTCGCCGCAAACCAGCATGCGGGTGGACTGCGTGAGGCGCGGCAGCTTCTTCATGGCCTGCTGGTGCCAGAACTCGTTGTGGCGGCGGTAGTAATAGTCGTCATACAGGCGGTTGAAAGCGGCTTTTTCCGCATCGTCCAATGTTTGGTAAATAGGGTCGAACTGCACGGCGATGCGCGGGTGGTAGCGGTCGGGATTGCCGTGGTCGCGCAGGAAAAGCACGTTGCTGGCCAAGGCATAAAGGCCGTCGCGCACACGGATGCTATCCGGATCGGACTTGCCGGCAAAATAGGCTTCCACCTTGCGCTGCGTATCGAACTCCGGGCGCATGCGGTAAACGTCCCTTTCGCCGGCGGGCTCGATGAACGTCTGTTTCACAAGGGCGGTGGACGAGCCGAAGATGCCTTGCAGAAAACGCTCATGGATGTAAGGCTGCAGGAAGAAGTCGCGGAACGGCAGCCCGTAGCTTTCTATCTCTTCGCGGCTCATGGGGAGCGAAGGGGCGAACTGACCTAACAGCCCGTGGACAGCATCCATGGGAATCTCCCAAATGCGGAAGAAGCCGAGGATATGGTCAATGCGGTAAGCGTCAAAATATTCAGCCATCTTGCGGAAGCGTTTCGTCCACCACGCATAGCCGTCTTTCTCCATTACGTCCCAGTTGTAGGTTGGCAAGCCCCAATTCTGCCCGTTCGCCGAGAAGTCATCGGGAGGAGCGCCGGCCTGCTCGTTGAGGTTGAAGTAATACGGTTCTTTCCAGGCTTCCACGCTGTTGCGGCTGATGCCAATAGGGATGTCGCCCTTCAGCACTACTCCGTTGGCACGCGCGTAAGCAGTGGCGGCCAGCAGTTGCAGGTGAAGGTTGAACTGGATATAATAGTAAATGGATATGCCTGGATAATCGGGACTTCCGGGACGGCAAAGTTTCTCTATTTCATCGGCCTTGTAAACAGAATAGCAGGGCCATTGGGTGAAATCGGGAGTTTTGTAGGCATCGCGCAGGTAGCTGAAAGCAGCATAAGGCTGCAACCACTCTTTGTTTTCGGCAAAGAAGCGGGCAAAGGCTTTGGAAGCCAACACTTTCTTTCCCTCCTGACAGAAGATGAGGCGGAAATATTCCCACTTGGCTTGGTTCACAGCCTCGTAATCCACGGCGGGCAGCGCGTTCAGTGCTTGGCGGCGTTGTTCAAACTCGGCCATTTTCCTGGCATCATCAAGAGTACCCAGCTGGCGGATATCCGCATACATGGGATGGAAAGCGTAGATGGAGATGCTGCTGTAAGGATAAGAATCTGTCCATGTATGCGTCATTGTGGTATCGTTGATGGGAAGAATCTGTACCACCTGCTGGTGCGTAAGCACGGCCCAGTCAACTATTTTTTTCAAGTCGCCAAAGTCACCCACGCCGAAGCTGCCTTCGGAACGCAAAGAGAATACGGGTACTGCCACACCCACCCCTTTCCAAGCGGGAAGGTCGAAATATACATAGCGGTCGCCGATGACCAAGGTGTTGTCAATCCCCTTTTGCGGGCCGGACAGATAACGGTTCGGATTGCTTTCCCAGGCCACCACACGTTGTTCAGACTTTTTATAAAGCACGAATTTATATTCCACCGGATAGGTAAAATCGGATGCGTCCACTTCCGTTTGCCATTCGGGGAAGTCGGCATCACTCATCAGCACGGCCTTGTCGGGATTCCAATTGCCCAAGAGCGACTGGTTTCCGCATACGGCCAAGGAATAGCCACGCCCGATACACGGAGCGTATGCTTTGATGCGCAGGCTCTGGCGGAACTCTTTCGGCAAAGGGTCACGGTTCGGGCGTGCTAACAATGATTCCATAAAGGCTGACGTGTAGAAATATTGCTGCTCAGGCAAATCTTTCCAGCAATCTTGCAAATGATAGGTTTTATCTGCGTCTTCACCCAAATGCAAGACACGGGGCAGCCCGTTCCACTCCTTGCGCACTACTTTACCAGCACAACAAATCTGATATTGGTACTGAATCGCGCGGGATGCCGGCTGGTTGATTTCAACCGCGCCAGCCCAATGAATGCCATCGGCCGTATGCAATGGGAACGCCTTTTCGGACAGATTATTGCCTAGTTCAAGTATGGAACCCGACACTCTGACATCTTCACCCCAGCTTGTGCGATATTCAATATTAAAAGATAAAACCATATATTAAAAGATTTACCGCCCCTGGCAGAATCAACTTCGCATGACTTTTCCACTCGGTTTCTGGATCTTGAAAACTTTTTTGGTTCCGCCAACGGGTTTGATATAATTAGCTCCTATGATTATGCAAGTTTAAAGAATGTATTGTACAATCATGCAGCTATTACTATTCAAGTCAGGCAATTTGCTATGCAAACGTTTGTATATTCCCCAAAGTTATCCACAGCGTGATGTCCCGCAGGTCTTACAAATCAGGCAGCCTTCCTGGTATACCAATGTCTCGTTGCCGCAGTTGGGGCATTTTTGCCCTTTCACCTCAGTGCCGTCAATGACATACTTCTTCAAGGCGCGTTCCACGCCGTTCTTCCAAGTGTTGATGTTCTCGCTATCCAACTGCAAGGAGTTGATAAGCTTTATCACCAGCTCGGTTGGCATGCGGTAGCGAAGCACGCCCGAAATGAGTTTTGCGTAGTTCCAATACTCGGGATTGAACTTCTCAGACAATCCTTCGATGGTTATCTTATAACCGCGCTTGTTCTCAAACTGGAAGTCATAACGCTTGTTGCCATTCTCGTCATAGTTCTTGATGATATAACCGGAAGTAATGTTTTTTGGCAAGATGATGCCGTCATCGTCATCAAGCACACCAGTGAAGATTTCGTAAGGATACCCCTCAAGCAGCCCGACAAAAGCCACCCACCTTTCCTTGTTGTTCTGGAAACGGACTACGTCTGCATTGAGCACTTTAGGGCGGGTTTCTACCACTGTAGGTGGCTTGCAGGGAGCAAGTTCGTCTTTCTTCTTATCGTTGCTTACAGACACCAACACGCCCGAACGTGACCCATCACGGTAAACCGTACAGCCTTTGCAACCCGAACGCCATGCTTCCACATAGAGTTTGTTTATCAGTTCTTCGCCCACATTGTTCGGCAGGTTGATGGTAACGCTGATGGAGTGGTCAACCCATTTCTGGATGCGCCCCTGCATCTTGACTTTCATCAGCCAGTCCACATCGTTGGAAGTAGCCTTGTAATAAGGAGACTTCTTTACCATGGCATCAATCTCGTCCTGAGTATATTTTTTGGCAGGATTATAGTTGTTGGCTTCCATCCATGTAACAAACTTGGGATGGAACACGATGTATTCTTCAAATGCATCACCCGTTTCATCGGTGAAGTCGACATGTACGTTGATGTCATTGGGATTGACTTTACGCCGGCGCTTGTAAACTGGCAAAAAGACCGGTTCAATACCCGAAGTTGTCTGGCTCATCAAGCTGGTGGTACCCGTAGGCGCAATGGTAAGGCAAGCTATGTTCCGACGACCGTATTTTGCCATGTCTTCATACAATTGGGGGTCGGCTTCACGCAAACGGTTAATGAAAGGGTTGGCCTCTTCACGCTTGGCATCGTAGATCTCAAATGCGCCGCGTTCTTTGGCCATCTCCACTGAAGAACGGTAGGCGGCCAGCGCAATGGTTCGATGCACTTTCTCCGAAAAGTCAGTCGCCTCTTCCGTGCCGTAGCGCAGGCCGATGGCTGCAAGCATGTCGCCTTCGGCCGTGATGCCGACGCCGGTTCTCCTTCCCTGCCCGCTTTTCTTGTAAATCTTCTCCCATAGGCAACGTTCGTTATGTTTTACGTCATCGTCTTCGGGGTCTGAATCTATTTTCTGCTGGATGCGTTCGATTTTCTCCAGTTCGAGGTCAATAATGTCATCCATAATGCGTTGTGCCAAAGCGACATGCTTCGTAAAGAGGGCAAAATCAAAATAAGCGTCCGGCCTGAAAGGATTAACCACATAAGAATAGAGGTTAATGGCCAGCAAGCGGCAAGAGTCATAAGGGCAAAGAGGTATTTCGCCGCAAGGGTTGGTGGAGACGGTACGGAAACCCAAATCGGCGTAACAATCGGGCACAGACTCGCGCTGAATAGTGTCCCAAAACAGCACACCGGGCTCAGCCGACTTCCAAGCATTGTGCACAATTTTCTTCCAAAGGGAAGTAGCATTAATCTCTTTTCGCACAATAGGGTTGGCCGAATTGATGGGATACTGCTGCACGAAAGTCTTCCCTCTTACGGCCGCTTCCATAAATTCGTCGCTCAACTTAACGGAAACATTGGCGCCGGTAACTTTCCCCTCAACCATTTTGGCATCGATAAATGCTTCCGAATCGGGATGCTTAATGGAGACGGTCAGCATTAAAGCCCCCCGGCGTCCGTCTTGAGCCACCTCGCGCGTAGAGTTGGAGTAACGTTCCATAAACGGCACCAACCCCGTAGAGGTAAGGGCAGAGTTCTTTACCGGCGACCCTTTCGGGCGGATGTGCGACAAGTCGTGCCCCACTCCGCCGCGACGCTTCATCAGTTGCACCTGTTCTTCGTCGACCTTAAAAATAGCCCCGTACGAATCGGCCTCGCCGTCTACTCCAATCACAAAACAATTGGACAGAGAAGCCACCTGATAATCGTTACCGATGCCTGTCATGGGGCTACCTTGTGGGATAATGTACTTGAAATGGTCGAACAGGCCGAACAATTCTTCGGCACTTAAAGTATTCGGATACTTCGCTTCGATGCGAGCAACCTCTTTCGCAATGCGCCAGTGCATGTCTTCGGGAGATTTTTCATAAATATTGCCGAAAGAGTCTTTCACTGCATATTTATTGACCCAAACTCTGGCAGCCAACTCATCACCTTGAAAATATCGCAAAGATTCTTCATAGGCTTCTGCATAAGAATACGTTTTCTTCCCCATTGGATTATTATTAGTTCAACAAACCAGAAAGCAAAGCTATGAATGTTTTCCCACTTAGCAAATCAAATCAAGAATAAGTTATCAACAGCAGGAGGTAAAGTTTTCCAAAAATATTAACTAATTCATTATAAGATAAATGTTTAATAGAATGTGAATTTTGCAAAAGTTTCTCCAAAAAGGAAACCGTCCCGAACGGCGGATCATCCAAAGTTAAGCATTCGTGCAGCAAACGGCAATGTTGTCCCTAAACGTTTTTTGGGAGTGCGCCCAACCCC
>CAYSIQ010000081.1:5012-9110 GCA_964431195.1 uncultured Bacteroides sp. | reverse complement strand
GTACATAACCTTGTCTGTCATCTTCAAGGATCTCTTTAGCTGTTTTACAGCCATGCCATCGGTACCCTCCAATGCTTGCCAAATCTTCCCTGCAGTTTCTCCTGCTTTTTCTTTCAACATTTTCATTTACGCTTTTAGTTAAACATGCTTTAATTGGTACCTCACGAAGAGGGAGTTCAAACTTAAATTCCGCTGCAAAGATAAGCATTCCTGCAACATATTGTTCTTTATTTTCCCGTTTTTTATATCTATAAGGCGTGGAATCAGCAACAAGGACGACATCTAAATACTTTTTTTGGGGGGGCTGGCCACCTTCAGGGGACGAAGTCCCCCCACCCGTAACTAAGCCGCCCGCCCTTTCCAGTATGCTTTGCCGGGGGGCATTCGCCGCGCATGTTGCCGGCAGCCCTGGCCTGCGGCTGCCAGCCATGTCCTACGGGTGTCTGGCATTCAACTGCCTGATAATATACTGGAAAACATGCGCCGCAAAGTCTATGCTTTTGTACATAAGCCTCCCATGGCCGTATAGCCACTTCAACAAGGCGAAAGCATGGCTGCGCCAAACTGGGACGGCCGAAGAAATGAAATGCTCTTTGCCGTGCAGCAGCCAATCGGCGACTTCGCCCGTTATTTCATGGCGGTGCTTGACGGACTGGCATATTTCTTTGTCGGGGAAGGGGCAGAAGCCGTTCTGCATAGACTTGAAGTAATGGACGACCCGCGCCGTATGGAGGAACTGGAAGCTGTAAAGTATCTGGCAATTATAGTCGCCCGGGATGGGGGAAACCACGCCCGGCAGCTCGTCGCAGGTTTTCATCAACGGGATCTGATCTCGGTAAAAGCCTTTGCCGTAGCTGTACAGCCAGTTTTTGTGCCAAATGTCAAAGAAATGGCGCGCCTGCCCGCAATCTTTCACATAAAGAACCCCGCTATTGAAATGTTGCGTGCCAGGATGCGGGACGCAGTTGAAGATCTTTCGCATCCGTTCCCTCACTATCCCAGCCGAAGGCGAAAGGCCGAACGCGCAGTGCATGTCCCATACCGCCCCCATGCAAATGTCCCAGCTGTCCACCTCAGACAGGTCTCCCGTGACCACGGTGTCCGTGTCTATGAAAAGGAAGTCCCTTGCGATAAGGTTCCGCAGGTTGGTTTTGATCCATCGCGAGCGTTGCGTGTTCGACAGGTTACCGTCCACGGCGACGGGGAGTATTTCATCCACCACCTGGAGCGCGTTCTTGCAATCGGACGAGAGGATCCTTTCGTACGTGTCCATGTCTGTCACGAAAACCACCGGCGCACCAGGGGTATGGAGCTTAACCGAATACGCGGAGACCCATGCCTGCTCCAGATACGTGTCCTTGTCCGAGCTGGCAACGACATATACGATACGGGTTTTCATGTACAAGCAGTGCTCGTTTGCCTGATTACGGCCGGGGACTCCGGTCAAAGGGCGGCGCGGATGGCCGCCGCCACAGTCCGGAATTCTTCGTCCGTCAGCTTCAGCTTGGGGTTGGAAAAGAGTATGTCTTTTTCGCTCTGCATCGGGACGAGGTGGATGTGCGCGTGGGGCACTTCCAGCCCCAGCACGGCCTCGCCCACTTTCCGGCAGGGGAACGCTTTGCCGATCGCCAGTGCCACTTTCTTGGCAAACACGTGCATGGCGGCCAAGTCCCCATCGGACAGGTCGAAGATATAGTCCACTTCTTGTTTGGGCACGACCAGCGTGTGCCCTTTCGCCAACGGGTTGATGTCCAGAAAAGCGAAGAACTTGCTGTCTTCGGCCACCTTGTAGCAGGAGATCTCCCCCGCGATGATCTTACTGAATATTGTTGCCATAGCCTTGCCCTTTCCTGTGCGTTTAGAATGAGATGCTCACCACTTCCAAGCTGACGGTGCCTTGCGGAACTTTTATTTCTGCCACGTCGCCCGCCTTCTTGCCCAGCAGGCCTTGCGCGATGGGGGTGTTGACCGAGATCTTGCCTTCTTTCAGGTTGGCTTCGCTTTCGGGCACAATGGTGTACGCCATCCTGGCACCGGTCTTCACGTTCTTCAGTTCCACTTTATTCAGGATCTGCACTGCATCGGTCTTCAGCTTCGACTCGTCAATAATCTTGGCGTCGGCGATGACGGCCTTCAGCTTGTTTATCTTCATTTCGAGCATGCCTTGCGCTTCCTTGGCTGCGTCATACTCCGCGTTCTCGGACAAGTCGCCTTTGTCGCGCGCTTCGGCGATGGCCGCCACGACCTTCGGGCGTTCCACCGTTTCCATGTGTTTAAGGTCGGCTAATAGCTTGTTATAGCCTTCCTCTGACATATAAGCCATGTTTTCCTCTCCTATGTTTTTTTATGATTTGCTTCCGTATCCTGCCCCTCTAGCGGCAAAAAAAGAAATTCCAGCATGGCACGCATGCTGAAACCTTCTTTTCCCCCGTATTTGCCGTGCAAAGATAGCTTTTTAGCCGGTGCAGGGCAAGCGGGAAAGGTGTGCTTTGTAACATATTTAAGCCGCCCCGCCGGCTTTCCGCCGCGAGGGAACGGGGGAAGCCGTTATCCACGTCATCACGAAGCCGGGGCGCAGCTGGTAGCGCACGGCGTATTCCAGCCGGAGAGGAGACTTCAGCTCGCGGGCGCACAGCTCGCCTTCGGACAGGGGGGAGAAAGGGAACACCCGCAGCTGGCCGAGGAAGTCAATGGAAGTGTCGCCCGTCATCTTGCACACGGCCTCCTTGGCCGACCAATGCAGCAGCAGGCTCCACGTGTCATCGCCCAAATAGGGGCGCACTTCCTCATCGGGACGGAGGAAGCGCTCCCTCACCCGGCGGACTCGCTGGGCGTACTGCTCAATGTCCACCGACACGGGTCTCTTGCCAAGGATCACCGCCGCATAGCCCCGCGTGTGGGATATGCCGATGTGCCACCCGCCGCCCGCCAGATAGGGCTTCCCGGTGGGCAGGTAGGCAATCTCCAGGCCGTCCCCCGCCATCTGCCGCAGCGCGGCTCGCACCGCCAGCCACTCCATCCGCCGGGCAGGCGAGCCAAAGTGCCGCTCCGCCTCATGTGCCAGTGCCTCGCCGCCTGCGGCCAGACGCATTCCGTCCCAGCTTTCCTCTATCCTCCAAACGGCCAAGCGAGCTGCCCCTTCCTCCAAGTATTCCATGATTGCCATAAGTCGCCCCCCCGGTTACCCGCCACCCTCTTCCCTGATGGCAAACTTCACTTTCAGGATGCGGCGCTCGTCCATAGCCAGCACCGTGAACTCGTACTTCCCGCACACCACCGCCTCGTGCAGCGTGGGGAACTCACCCTTCAGCTCCAGCAGCAGCCCCGCCACGGTACCCGCGTCGCCAGCCGCCTCCCCGAACTCGCCCTTGCCCACCTTCGTGGCCTTGTAGAAATCGGTGAGCTGCGTCTTCCCCTCAAAGACCCAAGTGTGGCTGTCTATCTGGCAGTAGGCGCACTCCTCGTCATCGTACTCGTCGCGTATCTCCCCCACTATCTCCTCGATGACATCTTCCATGGTGACAATGCCCGAAGTGCCCCCGAACTCGTCAACCACGATGGCTATATGGATCTTGTTGGCCTGAAAGTCGCGGAGCAAGTCGTCGATCCGCTTCGTCTCGGGCACGAACCATGCCGGCCTGATGAGCTCCTGCCACCGGAAACCGTCGCCCCGCCCCAGATGGGGGAAAAGATCCTTGATGTAAAGCACCCCCTTGATGTTGTCCTTCGTTTCCGAATAAACAGGCATCCGCGAATAGGCATTCTCCACAATGCATTTCAGCACCTCGCGGTAAGGCATCCCGTACTCCAGCGCCACCACGTCCGGGCGCGAGGTCATCACCTCCTTGGCCGTCTCGCCGCCGAAACGGGCGATGCCTTTCAGCAGCTTGCTTTCCTCGGACAGCTCCCCACCGCCTCCCAGTTCCAAGGCATGCGAAAGGTCGTCCGCCGACACGCTACGCCGCCTGCCCCCCGGCGGCCGCCACCCTAGGGGCACCGCGCACAGCAGCAGCCACGCCAGCGGATAAAAGGCGACCGCCACCGCCTTCATCCATGGAGCCGTGCGACGGCAAAACGCCAACGGGCGGCGCACCGCCA
>CAYSIQ010000081.1:0-4912 GCA_964431195.1 uncultured Bacteroides sp. | reverse complement strand
GCCTTCATCCATGGAGCCGTGCGACGGCAAAACGCCAACGGGCGGCGCACCGCCAGTAGCCTGGGCAACACGCCCCCCGATGCCGCCAGTAGCACAGCCATACCACCCCCAAGGGCGAGAGAAGGCGCCCCCCAGGAAGACGAGCGGAAAACGTCCGTCGCGAAAAAGCAGCACAGTACCGCCATGAGGGCGTTGGTCGCCGCCACCGCCAGCAGCAGGGCGACCTGCACGTGCTCCGTACGATCCAGCAGCCAGCCGAGCTTGCCATCGACAGGATGCTTGCTATCGCTGATGTCGCAAAGGTCAGAAGGAGAAAGCGAAAAGAAAGCTGCTTCGGAAGCGGACACGAAAGCATGCCCCAGCCAAAGCATGCCCGCCGCCGCAAGGGCAAAGGAAGCCGCCCCCGAAGGCGGCTGGGCAAAGATGCCCTCCAGCAATGGGGCAGCGTGGCATAAAAAAGAATCCGGATCCAAAGAATCGAGGTTTAGTTAGACAATCAGAACGGGACGCGGGAAGCGTCCTCCTGGAGACCCGTCTGAGAACGGGCAGGAGGCTGGGCAGCAGGAGTTGCCTTAGGGGTGAGCATCTCCATGCTGTCCACGAAAATCTCCGTGATATACCGCTGGATGCCCGACTGGTCATCGTAACTGCGGGTGCGGATCTTGCCTTCCACGTACAGCTTGTCGCCCTTGCGCACGTAATTATCCACCACCTCGGCCAGACGGTTGCGAAACACCAAGTTGTGCCACTCTGTCCTGTCAGGCACCTGAGTGCCGTTCTTCAGCGTGTACCCTTTCTCCGTCGTGGCCAGCACCACTTGCGCCACGCACGAGCCGCTGTCATAATAAGTCACTTTAGGGTCTTTCCCCACGTTACCCACCAATATTACTTTGTTTACTCCCATGTCATCCTCCTTTTTATCTTAGGCGAGTGCTGGTCTGAACCAGCTCCCCCCATCTTAATCCGCATCAAATTTAGCCAAAATAATCACACGGCGCAAGCTTTCACCCGTATTTCTCCCAAAAAGCATGTATCAGGCGCGGCACCGCGTACTTGCCGCGTTCCGCGAGCGGTATGCGCAAGCAGGAGCCGAAAGCCTCCGTGCCAGCGGGCAAGGACAGCGAATAGAAATTGGCATGGATGACACGGTGGGACAGCACATGCTTTATCCCCCGGCATACCGGGCGGATCTCGAAACCGCCCGCGTCCCGCACCAGCGCACGGAAAGCAGGCAACGCCAGGAACTCTTCTTCCGCCAAATCACGCCCGGCCTCCAGCAACGGCAGCTCAAACAGGTTCTTCCAAATGTCGTTGCCGGTTCTCTTATTGATAAAGGTATATGCGCCCGTGCGCACATCCATATAATTGAAATACCGGCCAGACACCTTTGCCTTATGCCGTTTCGCCGGCAGGCTGCTCACCAGCCCCTGAGCCAACGCCGCGCATCCCCCGCCTAACGGGCAGGACATGCAGGCCGGAAGCTGAGGCGTGCACTGCAATGCCCCGAAATCCATAATGGCCTGGTTGTAGGTACCCGGAGCCGACTTGTCCACCAGCTCCTGAGCCAAAGCTGCGAAATGCTTCCTCCCCTCGGCGGTGTCAATGGGCAGGCCAATGCCCCAATAGCGCGAAAGCACACGGTAAACATTGCCGTCCACCACCGCATAAGGCATGCCATAGGCTATGGAACAAATGGCGGCAGCCGTGTACTCTCCTACCCCCTCCAGCGCACGCACCCCCTCGTAAGTGGCGGGGAAAGCATCGCCCATGCTTCTTGCCGCCCGATGGAGGTTGCGTGCGCGGGCATAGTAGCCCAAGCCCTGCCAATATTTCAGCACTTCATCTTCATGGGCTCGCGCCAATGATTGCACATCGGGAAACCTGCCGATGAAGCGCAGGTAATAATCATATCCTTGCGCCACACGTGTCTGCTGCAAGATGATTTCTGATACCCAGACCTTATAAGGGTCGACAGTCATGCGCCAAGGCAGCTCGCGTTTGTTGGCCGCATACCAGTCTAAAATAATGTCCGTAAACGTATTCATGCTGCAAAAATAACGATTTCCCGGGCGTAAAAAAACGTTTCAAAGATTTTATACTTGCCCGGAGCCGCCCCATGCCCGGCTCAAAAGACCACGGCCGCACGTCGGCGGTGGCCTTCCGCCATGCCTCGCAATGCCGGGGGGGGAGAAAAAAGGGACGCAAGCGGGACAGCGGCAAAACAGGTACGCTCCCGCCCTTGCTTTGTAAAGGAAAATCACTGCTTCCCTATCTATGCCCACCCCGTGCCTCGGCATCCACCGAAGGCGATCCTATCAAGGACACGTAGCGCAGTGGCAGTGCCACGAGGGTCTTGGAGCACGGCTCGTGCGCAGTGAATCCTCGCTGCGGTGATGTAAGGAAAAATACACAGGCGATACTGCCTGCTTGCCACCATTCTGCACAGCTGCCGGCGAGAAAGCCAGGCTGCATTGTGGACTATCATAAGATTTTTTAAGAAAATAGTCTGGAATATATTTCCCAGAGAAGAGGAAAAGCTATATATTTGCAGGCCATAAAATTAAGGAAACTGTAGTATTAATATTATTTTTTAAGCCATGACGAAAGCTGATATTGTAAACGAAATTGCCAAGAGTACGGGAGTGGACAAAGCCGCGATACTCACAACTGTCGAGGCATTTATGGAAGTCGTAAAGACATCCTTGGCGAAGGATGAGAATGTTTACCTGCGCGGATTTGGTAGCTTCATCGTGAAAAAAAGAGCACAGAAGACGGCGCGCAACATCTCAAAAAACACTACTATCATAATCCCGGAACACAACATTCCGGCATTTAAGCCTGCAAAGACATTTATGGCTTCCATGAAGAAGTGAAATAAATCCAAGTACTAACCATTAAAAAACGTTGGAAGTTATGCCGAGCGGGAAAAAGAAAAAAAGACATAAGATGTCTACGCACAAACGTAAAAAAAGACTGAGAAAGAACAGACATAAAAACAAGAAGTGATTTTTAGCCTTTTCTAAAATGGAAATAATAAAGAACAAACTTGTGAAGTACCAAATTGACTCGCGGGTTTGTTCTTTGTTTAAACGCCCAAACTAAGACGGAACGGGGGAGGCTGTCCGAGCCTCTGCCTGCGACCGTCCGGCAGATGCAACTTAAAAAAGAAGAATTGTGACAAACGAACTCGTTGTTGACGTACAACCCAAAGAAGTCTCTATCGCCCTGCTCGAAGACAAGCAGCTGGTGGAACTCCAAAGCGAAGGAAGAAACATCTCTTTCTCGGTGGGCAACATGTATTTGGGGCGCGTCAAGAAATTGCTGCCCGGCCTGAATGCATGCTTCGTGGACGTGGGTTACGAGAAAGACGCATTTCTTCACTATCCGGATTTAGGCCCTCAATTCAATTCTTTAGAGAAGTACGTAAAGCAGGTTTTAAGCAACCGAAAAAAAAACAATCCCATCACTCAAGCCGCCATCTTGCCCGACCTTGAAAAAGACGGCACCATGTCAAACATCCTCAAAACGGGACAGGAGGTGGTGGTGCAGATTGTCAAGGAACCTATCTCCACCAAGGGGCCGCGGCTGACCTCCGAGCTTTCTTTCGCCGGGAGGTATTTGGTGCTCATCCCCTTTAACGACAAGGTTTCAGTATCCCAAAAGATTAAGGCAAGCGAAGAGCGCGCCCGCCTCAAGCAACTGCTCATGAGCATTAAGCCGAAGAATTTCGGCATCATCGTGCGCACTGTGGCCGAAGGCAAAAGGGTGGCTGAACTTGACAGCGAGCTTAAAGTCTTGATAAAACATTGGGAAGATGCCATGGACAAGGTGCAAAAGGCCACCAAATTCCCCACCTTGATTTACGAGGAAACCAGCCGCGCCGTAGGATTGCTGCGCGACTTGTTCAACCCTTCGTTCGAAAACATCCATGTGAACGATGAAGCCGTTTTCCACGAAATCAAGGACTACGTCAAGCTGATCGCCCCCGACCGTGCCGGCATCGTAAAGCTGTACAAAGGGCAAGTCCCTATCTACGACAACTTCGGCATCACCAAGCAAATCAAGTCATCGTTCGGCAAAACCGTATCCTACAAAAGCGGCGCGTACCTCATCATTGAGCATACCGAAGCCCTGCACGTGGTGGACGTGAACAGCGGCAACCGCACTAAGAATGCCGACGGGCAAGAGGCCAACGCCTTGGAAGTCAACCTGGGAGCTGCCGATGAACTGGCACGCCAGCTCCGCCTGCGCGATATGGGCGGCATCATCGTGGTAGACTTCATTGACATGAACGAAGCCGAAAACCGGCAAAAGCTTTACGAACGCATGTGCCAAAACATGCAAAAGGACAGGGCACGGCACAACATCCTGCCCCTCAGCAAATTCGGGCTGATGCAAATCACACGCCAACGCGTGCGTCCAGCCATGGATGTCAACACCGCCGAAACGTGCCCCACTTGTTTCGGCAAGGGAACCATCAAGCCCTCTATCCTTTTTACAGACGCTTTAGAGAGTAAGATTGACTGCTTGGTCAACAAGTTGAAGATTAAGAAGTTCTCGTTACACATCCACCCGTACATTGCCGCTTACGTCAATCAGGGAGTATTCTCCCTCAAGCGGAAATGGCAGATGAAGTATGGGTTTGGCTTCAAAGTGATACCAAACCAGAAATTAGCTTTCCTCCAATATCTCTTCTACGACTCGCACGGCGAAGAGATAGACATGAAAGAAGAGATCGAAATTAAGTGACACCAGTCACGTGGGCGGGAGGAAGCCGGCAACGGTTTCCTCCCGCCCCTTTTGTTCGCCCGGCATGGGTATAATCTGCCGGGCGCAAGCCCCTGCCGCGGCCTGACGGCGGCAAGCGTACAGCCGAAGACAAGCCGCCAACGGCGACATCGGGCGTGGAGGA
>CAYSIQ010000080.1:1259-9135 GCA_964431195.1 uncultured Bacteroides sp. | reverse complement strand
CGGATCTCACGGGGCGTGACATACGGATCTCACGGGGCGTGACATACGGATCTCATGAGGGGTGACATGCGCTTCTCGCGGGGAGGGCGGCGCGCTTCCCAAGAAACCGGGCGTATCCCTTCCGCGTCCGGAAAGGAATCGCTACCTTTGCCTGCGATTATCCATGCAAAAAAACACGCGACCCCATGAAACGCTTCTTGTTCCTGCTCCTCTTCCTGCTGGCCGCGGGCGGGCAGATCGCGCCCGAAGCCCGCCGCCTCCTCCCGCCCTCCGGCGGGCCGCCCACCGGGCAGCCCCGGCTGGTGCGCTACTGCCTCGGCAACGTCCGTTGCAACCAGTGGGTGGACTCCGTGATGGAGACGCTGACGCTGGAGGAGCGCGTCGCCCAGCTGTTCATCTACACCATCGCCCCCGCGCAAGACAAGGCCAACAGGGCGTTGCTGCGGCAGGCGGTGCGCGGGCGCAAGGTGGGCGGGCTGCTCTTCTCGGGCGGGCGATGGGAAGGCCAGGCCGCCCTGGCCAACGAGGCCCAACGCATGGCCGACGTCCCCCTGCTGGTCACGTTCGACGGCGAATGGGGGCTCTCGATGCGGCTGGAGGGCATGCCCGAATTCCCCCGCAACATGGTGCTGGGCTGCATCCGCAACGACACGCTGCTGTATGAATACGGGCGCGAGATGGCGCGGCAATGCCGCGAAATGGGGGTGCAGGCCAACTTCGCCCCCGTGGCCGACGTCAATGTCAACCCGCGCAACCCCGTCATCGGCTCCCGCTCGTTCGGCGAAGACCCCGCCAACGTGGCGCGCAAGGCGGCGGCCTACGCCCGAGGGCTGGAAGACGGCGGCGTGCTGTCGGTCTGCAAGCACTTCCCGGGGCACGGGGCCACGGAGACGGACTCGCACAAGGCGCTGCCCGCGCTGCCCTTCAGCCGCCAGCGGCTGGACAGCGTCGAGCTGCTGCCTTTCCGCGCCGCCGTCCGAGCCGGGCTGGGCGGCATCATGGTGGGGCACCTGGAAGTGCCGGCCGTCGAGCCGGAAAGCGGAAGGCCGGCCTCGCTGTCGCGCAACGTGGTGGCCGGCCTGCTGCAAGGCGAGATGGGCTTCAAGGGGCTGGTGTTTACCGACGCGCTGGCCATGAAAGGGGCCGGCAAGCGCGGAAGCCTCTGCCTGCAGGCGCTCATGGCCGGAAACGACCTCCTGCTCGCGCCGCCGCAGCTGGAGGGCGAGATGGCCGCCGTGGCCGACGCCGTAAGGCGGGGCGACCTGCCGCGCGCCGTCATCGACAAGAAATGCCGCAAAGTGCTGACCTACAAATACGCGCTGGGGCTGAGCCGCAAACCTTTCATACGCCTGCAAGGGCTGGAAGCCCGCATCCGAACGGCCGCCGCGGACAGCCTGGCCGGCCGGCTGTACACGGCCGCCATCACCGTGGCGGGGCGCCGCGCCGCCGAGGCGCTCCCGCTCGACGCCTCGACGGGGGAAGTCGCGGTGCTGCACACCGGCAGCAAGGAAAGGCTGCAGCCGTTCCTGCAGGAATTGTCGCGCTACGCCCGCCCGGCCGCCTTCCGGCTGGAGGCAGGCCTGACGCCCGCCGCCCGCCGCCGGCTATGGGACGAGCTGGAGAAGTACAAGTGCATCCTGGCCTGCGTGGACGGGCAGCAGCCGGAAAGCTACCTCCCGTCCTTTTCCGGCTTCACGGACGGCGCGCCGGTCATATTCGTCTGCTTCGAGCCCGAAAAGACGGCGCGCGCGCTGCAGCAAGCCTTTGCCCGGGCCGGCGCGCTGGTGATGGCGCACACCGCCCGCAGCGACGTGCAGCGGCAAACGGCTCGGATACTGTTCGGCAAGGCCCCGGCCGACGGGCGGCTTTCCACCGGGCTGGGCGACGCCTTCCCCGTTGGCGACGGGGTGTCCTTGCCCCCGCCCGGAGCGTCCCCCGCCGCGCCCGGAGGCAGCGGCCTTTCCGGCCGGGCGCTGGGGCGCATCGATTCCATCGCCCGCGAGGGCATCCGCCTGGGAGCCTACCCCGGTTGCCAGGTCGTGGTCATGAAAGACGGGAAGACCGTGTACGACAAGGCATTCGGCACCCACTCCTGGCGCAAGGCGGGCGGCGCGCTCCCGCCGCTGCCCGTCCTCCGCACGGATATTTACGACGTTGCCTCGCTCACCAAGGTCGCCGCCACCCTGCTGGCCGTGATGAAACTGTACGACCGGGGGCAGCTTGGCTTGGACGACCGCCTGGGCGACTGCCTGCCTTTCTTCGCCCGTACCGGCAAGCGCGGCATCACCGTGCGCCAGCTCCTGCTGCACGAGTCGGGGCTGCCCTCCACCCTCCTGTTCTACCGGAAGGCCATCGACGGCAAGAGCTACGCGGGGCCTCTCGTCAGGGCGCGGCGCGACGCCCTCCATCCCGTGCGCGTCGGGCGGAAGGCATGGGCCAATCCCCGCTTCCGCTTTGAAGAAGGGCTGGCGGGCAAGAGCCCGTCGGGGGACTTCACCCTGCAAGTGGCCGACTCGCTCTGGCTGCGCCGCTCGTTCCGCGACAGCTGCCTGCAAATGATCGCCGACGCCCCGCTCCGAAGCCGCCGCTACCGCTACAGTTGCGTGGGCTTCATCTTGTTGCAGCAGATAGTGGAGGCGAAGGCCGGCATGCCGATGGACAAGTTCCTGCAAAAGGAGTTTTACGGGCCGATGGGGCTGAAGCGCACCGGCTTCCTGCCGCTGCGGTGGGTTGGAAGCCGGGACGAGGTCGTCCCCTCCTCGGTGGACGGCTTCCTGCGGAAGCAGGAGCTGCAGGGATACGTCCACGACGAGTCGGCCGCCTTCTTGGGAGGGGTGGCGGGCAATGCAGGCTTGTTCTCCACCGCCGAAGAGGTGGCCGCGATTTGCCAGATGTTGCTCGACGGCGGCGAATGGAAAGGGACGCGTTACCTTAGCGCCGAGACTTGCCGCGTGTTCACCACGGCCTCCTCGCGCCTCAGCCGCCGGGGACTGGGCTTCGACAGGCTCGGGAAAGCCGACCCCTCCCTGTCCTCATATGCGTCTTCAGTCCCGGCGGCGGTTTACGGGCATACGGGCTTCACCGGCACATGCGCCTGGGTCGACCCGGAGCGCCGCATGGTTTACGTTTTCTTGTGCAACCGCACCTATCCCGACCCTTGGAACACGAAACTGACGGAACTCGACATCCGCGCCCGCATTCAGGAAACACTGTACGAGGCCATGCAGCCGAGGAAGTGAGCCCGGGACAGGCCTTGGGGCAGAACGCCTCCCCGATGCCATAGCCTTTTGGAGTGCGCATGCCCTGCTCGCGCGGCAAGGGGCGGCAAAGAAACAGGCGCAAAGCCAAAGCCTTGCGCCTGTGCGCTTTCCCTGCCGGGGGGGGGACTGCCGGCAGCCCGTTATTCCAGCCGGGCCAACGCCTCCTTGACGCGGCGGACGGCTTCCACGATGTTCTCCTCGCTGGTGGCGTAGCTCATGCGGATGTAGTCGGGGGCGCCGAACGCGCCGCCGCCCACGCAAGCCACGTGAGCCTCCTCAAGCAGATACATGGCCAGCCCGTCGGCATCCCTTATCTCGCGACCTCCGGCGGACTTTCCGAAGAAAGAGCTGCACTTGGGAAAGAGGTAGAAAGCGCCATCGGGCACGTTGACTTCCAGCCCCGGGATTTTCTTCGCCAGCCTCACGATGAGGTCGCGGCGGCGGCGGAACGCCCGGCGCATCTCCTCCACCGGAGCCTGCGTGCCCGTATAGGCCGCTTCAGCAGCCTTTTGCGAGACGGAGCAGGGGCCGGAAGTGTACTGGCCTTGCAGCTTGTTGCAGGCTTTCACCACCCATTCGGGGCCGGCGATGAAGCCGATGCGCCAGCCCGTCATGGCATAGGCCTTGGATACGCCGTTCACGATGACGGTGCGCTCCTTCATACCGGGGATCCGGGCGATGCTTTCGTGCCTGCCAGCGTAGTTGATGTGCTCGTAAATCTCGTCGGAGACAACCATCACCTGCGGATGTCCGTCCAGCACGCCCGCCAGCCCGGCCAGCTCCTCGCGGCTGTAGACCGATCCGGTGGGGTTGGACGGCGAACAGAGTATCAACACCTTGGTCTTGGGCGTGAGGGCGGCCTCCAGCTGCCCGGGAGTGATCTTGAAGCCCTGCCCGATGCCGGCACCGGCAAAGACAGGCTTGCCCCCGGCCAGCTTCACCATTTCGGGGTAGCTTACCCAGTAGGGCGCCGGTATGACGACTTCGTCGCCCGGATTGACCAACGCCAGCACGGCATTGCACACCGACTGCTTGGCACCGTTGGAGCACGAAATCTGCTCCGCCTTGTACTTCAGGCCGTTTTCCCTTTCTAACTTCCCCGCGATGGCTTCGCGGAGCGCCGGGTAGCCGGCCACGGGAGAATAATGCGAATAATTCTCGTCAATCGCCCTCTTGGCCGCCTCCTTGATGTGGCCGGGAGTATTGAAGTCAGGTTCTCCCACGCTCAGGTTGATTACGTCCACGCCCTGCGCCTTCAGCTCCGCGCTCCTCTGCGACATGGCCAATGTCGCCGATGGCGACAGGCTGTTCAAGCGATCTGATAATTGGTTCATTGCTATTTCCATATTGGTTGGGTTGAATAAATTCCGTTGCCAAGCCGGATGCCCCGCCGGGGACAAACATCATTTGTTGAAGTGCAACACGTGCCCCATTCGCTCCTTCTTGGTATGCAGGTAACGCTCGTTGTAGGGGTTGGGGGTGGTTTCAACGGGCACGATTTCGGCAATCTCCAGTCCGTAAGCCTCCAGCCCGACGCGCTTCACGGGATTGTTGGTCAGCAGCCGCATCTTGTGCACGCCTATCTCGCGCAGTATCTGCGCTCCCACGCCATAGTCGCGCTCGTCGGCCAGATGGCCTAAATAAATGTTGGCATCCACGGTGTCCATGCCGTTTTCCTGCAGCTTGTAGGCTTTCAGCTTCTCCATCAAGCCGATGCCGCGCCCCTCCTGGTTGAGGTAAACGACCACCCCCTTGCCGGCCTGCTCAATCATCTGCATCGCCTTGTGCAACTGCTCGCCGCAGTCGCAACGCTTCGACCCGAACACATCGCCCGTAATGCACGAGGAATGCACGCGTACCAAGATGGGCTCGTCGGCTTCCCATGCCCCCTTAAAGAGTGCCACATGCTCCAGCCCGTTGGATTTCTGGCAGAAAGGGATGAGGCGGAAGTCCCCGTAGGAGGTAGGCATGTTCACCTCCACGCCCCTTTCGACGATGGATTCCCGCTTCAGGCGGTAGGCGATCATGTCGCGGATGCTGATCAGCTTCAGGCCGTATCTGTCGGCCACGCGGCGCAGCTCGGGCAAACGGGCCATGCTCCCGTCTTCGCTCATGATCTCCATCAGTGCGCCGGCGGGGTACAGCCCGGCCATCCGGCAAAGGTCGATGGTCGCTTCCGTATGCCCGGCACGGCGCAACACCCCTTTGTCCTGCGCATACAACGGGTTAATGTGCCCGGGACGGCCGAAAGTGGAAGGGGCAGACGCTGGATCGGCTAGTGCGCGGATGGTGGCCGCGCGGTCTGCTGCCGACACCCCGGTGGTACAACCCTCCAGCTTGTCGATAGTCACCGTGAAAGGAGTGCCCAACACCGACGTGTTGTCCGCCACCTGGCGGGGCAGATCCAGCTCCTTGCACCGCGACATGGTGATAGGGGCGCACAACACGCCCCGCGCGTGCTTCAGCATGAAGTTCACTTTTTCGGGCGTGACCTTTTCAGCGGCAATGATCAAGTCGCCTTCATTCTCGCGGTCGTCATCGTCCACGACGATGACGAACTTGCCTTCCTTGAAGTCTTCAATGGCTTCTTCAATCGTATTTAGCCTGACGGGTTCCATAGGATTCTTTCTAATTAATTGTATGTTTATGAACGGTTCATCCTTTCTATCACTGCCAATGCCTCGCCGTTAGCCTTGACAATGCGTTCCATGTCTTTGCCTAACCGGATGCGGAAAGCCCAAATGCGGAAGTAGAAGAACAGCCCCACCGGAAAGGCTATGCAGCACAACTTGTTAAGCCACCGGTTGCGGAACGGCCGCAAGTGGGCACGCACGGCAATAATGGGATAGCTATTAAGTATCGTGATAAGCTGCACAGACTTGGAATTTGACATTTCTTCCACCAAGGCATCTAACCGTCCGCTGAGATGTTCCACTTCCGTATCTTCGGAATCGTCCATCCACAGCTTGATGTAGTTGGGGGCATGCTTCAGGCCTTTTTCAGCGGCATAAGCGCGGCAGTCTTCCGAAAGCTGGCGCAACTCGGCAGGCAGGCGGTTGTAGTCGGGGTCGTCTATGACAACCTCCTTGCGGGAAAAGTTCCGCGTGTTGCGGATGCCCGCCACTTTCTTAACCAGGCCGAGGTAGGCATCGATATCCAGCGCCACCGAATCGTTGTTGGACTTATAGGTAAGGAATGCGCCCAATGGAGCCAGAATGGCGGTGCTGGTCCACATCCCCATCCACACGATCCACTTGCCATCGCGTGCCATCTTGTAGCCGCCCGAATCAATGATATAGTAGATGATAAAGATGATGACAGACACTACTACCGGCATGCCCAGGCCGCCCTTGCGGATAATGCCCCCCAACGGGGCGCCGATAAACAGAAAGATAAGGCAAGCCACCGAATAAGTCAATTTCTTATGCCAAGCCGTCATGTGCCGGCGGATTTGAGTGTCGGTGTTCTGCATGCTGAAAGTGTTGAAGCTCCAGTCGCTGGAAGCACTCTCAACCTGGCTGATAGCTACCGAAATGATTTTCTGCTTCTGCTGCAACGTACTTGCCTCATACAGGCTGTCGGTATCATAGCGAGCCAGCTGGGGCAATGCTTTTTCTATCTTGGCCGTGTCAGACTTGTTGAGACTGGCGGTGATATTATAGGTTCTTGCCATGGCATCGTTGAAGTTCCGATGCCCGATGCTGTCGTTTTGCACCCTCATGGAGTCTATGTCCGCCGACAAGGTCGCCATGTCTTTACTGTTCGACTGATTGCTCATGATGCCGGCATCCACCATGTTGAAATCTGAATCGAACTCAATGATGACGTGCTTCTCGCGGAAGTTCTCCCGCCGGTAAGGCACATTTTTTTGGCTCATGTTCTGCGATTTGATGTTTTCGAACTGCTCGCCGCTATAAAGGTGGAGATAAAGGTGCTGCTTGTCGGCTGTCATTTCCAGCCGCCCGGAATCGGACTTGATGATTTGCGCGTTTTCGAACCCGTTTTCAAAGTTGTATATTAGCACGTCATACAACATGCCGGTCTCGCGGTCTTTGTGCTTCACATAGAGGTTGTACCCCTCAATCTGGTCATAGAACACTCCTTCGGGGATATCCAGTTCGGGCGATTTCTGCCGCATGGACAGAAGTAGCGTCCACAACTTGGCTTCAGCTTTCGGGCCAATCACGTTCTGGAAATAAAACGACACACAACTCACCAGCGCGATGAGAATGATAAGCGGACGCATAATCTTTACCAGCGGGATGCCCGCCGCCTTCATGGCCAGCAACTCGAAGCGTTCGCCAAAGTTTCCGAAAGTGATAAGGGCTGCCAGCAACACCGCCAGCGGCAGCGAAGCGGGCACCAGCGTGAGAGCCGAATAGAAGAAGAACTGAACCAAGACAGACATTTCCAAGCCTTTGCCCACCATCTCGTCCACATACCGCCACAGGAATTGCATCATGAAGATGAACAGGCAGATAAAGAATGTGCCCACAAAAAGCAGGCTAAAGCTCTTGAGAGTGAATATGTCTAACTTTTTAATCTTTAAATGCAGCATTTTACGTTTACGTGCAATGTGTGAAAGGGTACAAAAGTAGCGCAAAAACGGGACTTGC
>CAYSIQ010000080.1:0-1159 GCA_964431195.1 uncultured Bacteroides sp. | reverse complement strand
TCAACTAAAAGCCGCATGTCCGCCGCAAGGTCTCCACCTGCGAGTCCCAAAGCCCATAGGCATCATCCACTTCATCGTTGTCTGCAAAATCGGTTATTTCCAACACAAAGTCGTTTGTCAGCTCGTTATTGCTCATCTTTATTTCAAAATATTCGTGGGGGTACTCGCTGTCTATCCACCGGAAACGGATGAATGAATAAGCGCGGACGGCTATGATTTCAGCTGTGCGGCTTTCCGCTTTCCCCCAATAGAACGTCATGGTCTTATCATCGGACACCACATGGTCAGCAAACCACCCCCCCAACCCGGAGGGAGTACTAATGGCTATCCATAGGATAGATTTAGAAGTAGCATTGAGTAAATATTCCAAATGGACTTTCTTTCTTTCCATAAAGACAGTTTATAATAGGTTCCGATCAATTGTGCCGCCAAAATACATGTTTTTTTCTAAACAGCGAAAGGTTTTGCTTATTTTATATACCGTATAAAAGACAAAAATGAATGTCCGCATGTTGCCAAATCAGATGAACCCGCTTGATTTCTATCGCAAATATCGAGGTGGCTACGTTGGTATCCCACTTAATCCCTACGGCTTTGCCTTTTGGCAAGTCTTGTTGCAAATTCAAATAGGAGTTTAAACATGGATTTTTGATTAGCATTTATTTTATAGCCAGGCTCAAGACTATGCTTAAGACCGTCATATTTCGGAACTTCAACTTTGTTCCCATCCTCATCTACAGAATATATCTTTACGTCTTGACCTTGTGCATTCATTATGTTCTCTTCGTTATTACATAATATTCAGCATTTTCAAGCCCTTTCTTCGGTCAATCTTCGTATAATCCTGCGGAAGAAAGATTCTGTGTAATAGTCAAGATCTTCTCCATATTTGTCATACACGATAAGAGTTCCTTTAGCAGGTTTATAGAATACAAAGGAACTGGTAGACAAGCTAATATTTTTATATTATGAGAGCATTTAAGAAATGTGTGCGTATTTGCCATCTTGTTTTTTACTGTCACCGGCGTGCAGGCGCAGAACTTGCAGGAGGTGGTTTACCTGAAAAACGGGAGCATTGTCTGGGGCATCACTTCCATCTTAATCTGGTTAGATAAACACTCGGTTGTGCGAAAGCACGGTGCAAAATAAGCCATAAATT
>CAYSIQ010000079.1:0-9257 GCA_964431195.1 uncultured Bacteroides sp. | reverse complement strand
AAATAAGGAAGAAAACGCTCCCGTCTTCTTCCTGCTTATGCGTCCGACGTGGGTAGCGTGTGTCAGTCGATGTTCGGGTTGATGCCGTGCCATTCGCTGATGGCGGGCAATATGCCCATCCCGATCACTTCGTCGCGCATCGTGCAGAGATGCTTGTAGCTCTCCTGCAGTTTGGCCTCTTCTTCGGGAGTGCCTTTCAGCTCTTTGTAGTGTACGCCTTGGGAAGTGATTTCAGTTTCCATGGCCATCATGATGTGGTCGAAGCCGTGGCTGTGCACATAAGTGCCGGCGGGCCAGCGGAACGGCTTGCCGCCCATGGCGGCGGCGATCATCTCGATAGACACGTAAGCCGGGCTCTGGAAAGAAGAACGGCCGCGCAGTGCGATGATGTTGGCTCCGCCTTTCGTCACTTTCCTCTGGATTTCAGTCCATTGCTCCTTGGTCAGCCTGGGGGTGCCGATGATGTCCAGCAAAGGCTTGCCGTCAACTTTGGCCGTGGAAGCGTAAACAGCCATTTGCTCGCCATGGCCGCCATAAGTGCGGCAGTTCTCCACCTTGTCCGGAGAAACGTGGAAGTGCTTGGCCAGCTCGCTGCGGAGGCGGGTGCTGTCCAAAGCGGCCAATGTGGTTACCTGGGAAGGCTTCAGGCCGGAATACAACAAGGTAATCAGGCCCGTGATGTCAGCGGGGTTGAAGATGATCACCACGTGCTTCACGTCGGGGCAGTATGCCCTTACGTTCTTGCCGAATTCTTCCGCGATGGCGGCGTTGCCTTTCAGCAGGTCTTCACGGGTCATGCCGGCTTTGCGGGCGGCTCCGCCCGAAGACACTACGTACTTTGCCCCCGTGAGGGCTTCCTTGATGTCGGAAGTGAAAGTAATGTTAACGCCCTCGAAACCGCAATGGAACATCTCTTCCGCCACGCCCTCCAGCCCCGGCGTATAGGGGTCGTACAGGCAGAGGTCGGGAGCCAGACGCATCATGATGGCAGTCTGGGCCATGTTGGAACCGATCATGCCGGCCGCGCCCACGATAGTCAGTTTGTCATTTGTCAAGAAATCCATAATCATTTATATTTAAAGATGAATAAAGCCGCGTTACGTATCCCTTTCCATGCTGCAAAGATAGCTTTTTCCACGTTGGTTTGCTCTTCCCGGCAAAAGTATCTTAGGGAAATTGAGTTAATTTAAATATTCCTGTTACCTTTGCCGCCAAATCAAGTTAGCAGGGACAAAAGACATGAGCATTGAATTAGGAAGATTCAACAAGTTGCAGGTGGTGAAGGAGGTGCCTTTCGGGCTGTACTTGGACGGGGGCGACGACGGCGAGATTCTCCTGCCTGCCCGTTATGTGCCCAAAGGTTGCCTGCCGGGCGATGAGCTGGACGTGTTTATCTACCTCGACAACGAGGAACGGCTGGTAGCCACCACGCAGGCCCCGCTGGTGCAGGTGGGCGGGTTCGCCTGCCTCAAGGTGGCGTGGGTGAACCAATATGGCGCATTCCTGGATTGGGGACTGATGAAAGACTTGTTCGTCCCTTTCCGCGAGCAGAAAGAGCGGATGGAGGTGGGCAGGCGGTATGTGATCCACGCCCACCTGGACGATGAAAGTTACCGCATCGTGGCCTCTGCCAAGGTGGAACGTTACCTGTCGAAAGAGCATGCCCCCTACCAGCCGGGCGAGGAGGTTTATGTTATGGTATGGCAGCATACCGAATTAGGCTTCAAGGTCATTGTGGATAATGAATACGGGGGGCTGCTATACAGGAACGAAGTATTCCGTCCCCTCAGCACGGGCGACATGTTGAAAGCTTATGTGGCGCAGGTGCGCGAGGACGGGAAGATTGATGTCACCCTGCAACGCCGGGGATATGCCGCTGCCGCCGACTTCGCCCCTGCCTTGCTCGGCTACATCCGGCGCAGGGGAGGACGCGTCCCGCTTACCGACAAGACGCCTGCCGAAGAAATCTATGCCCTCTTTGGCGTCAGCAAGAAAGTATTCAAGAAAGCGGCGGGAGATTTGTATAAGAAAAGGCTGCTTCGCTTGGAAGCGGACGGGATGGAATTGACGGAAGATGGCATGGGCGCGGGATGAGGAAGCCCTGAAAAGGACAGGCAACCCCTGTAAGCCCGGGGGAAGCGCACTGCCTGAGCCACGCCTTGGCATGAATCCATTGGCGGATGGGCATGCCCGCCGCCAACCGGATCCCGCTCATTCCAACGGCACTCCTTTGTAGAAATCCAATATCTTGGTACGGAACAGGTATTCGTACTTGGCTTGCAGCTCGTCGCTTTGGGCTGACATCAGGTTTTGCTTGGCCTCGTTGTATTCCACCGCGTTGGCTTTCCCGCTGTTATATTTCTCGGCAGTCAGCTTGAAAGAGGCTTCGCTGGCTTCGGCGGCTGCGGCACTGCTCTTGTACTTGCTTTCGGCGGCTGCGGCATTGTACCATGCCTGCTGGATCTCCTTATAAAGGCTCTTTTTGGCATCGTTTAGCTGCAAGGCGTAGTTTTGGCGTTGCAAGCGGGCTGTACGCACTCTGTTGCGTGTAGAGAGGCGGTTGAACAAAGGGACGCTGAGGCTGAAGCCGACATACTTGCTGAAGTTGTCGCTCATCTGCTGGTGGAAAGTCCTGTTGATGGTCGAATAATAGTTGGTGCCGATGCTCCCGTTCAGGTTCAGTTGCGGGTAGTAAGCGCTCTGCGCGATGCGGATGCTGTACTTGCTCCCTTCCAAGCGGTATTGTGCAGCTTGGATAGAGGGCTTGCTGGCCAACGCAATCTGGTAGATGTCATCGGGCGGAGTTAACGCCTGGATTTCCAGTTGCACGGCAGGCTCTTCCACCATAAAGCCTTCGGGCGAGTCCAGCTCGATAAGTTGGGAAAGGTCGAGCAAGGCCAGCCGGTAATCATTGTCGGTCTGCACCACGTTCATTTCGTCCTGCGCCATGCGGGCTTTGGCTTCGGCCACTTCGGCGGCGGAGGCTTTCCCCGCTTCGGCCATACGGGTCAGGCGGTCGTATTGTTCACGGCTCAGCCGTGCCTGCCCTATGGCAACTTCATGCAGTTCGCAGTTGAACAGCACTTGCAGGTAGGCGGAAGCAATGTTGATGGAGATGTCTTCTTTCGCTTTCTCCAGGTCGGCGATGGCGGCTTTCAGATTCAGCTTGGCCAATGAATACTGGTTGGGTATTTCCAAACCCGTAAAGAGGGGGATGCTAGTGTTGAGCGACATGTTGTTGCCGTTGCTGCTGGTGTTGACATAGACCGTGGAATAGTCCTGCCCGTCCTCGCCCGCCACGGCAGTCTGGGTACGTCCCCAGTTCCAGCTTTGGCTGGCGCTCCCGTTCAGGTTCGGCAGGCGCGCCCACTTGGCCGTGCTGACCTCTACCGCACTTTGCTCGGCTGCGTTGGCCGACTGGCGCACGGTGATGTTGTGTTCGATGGCGTAGTCGATACAACGGCGTAGCGACCACCGTTCTCCCTCCTGTGCCTGCACGGTTGTCGCCATGCAGGCTGCGCAGCCCCATAAGAATATCTTTCTCATAGAATTGTCTTTCATCTCTTGTCTGTTATTACTTGTTTCTCAATGCTTCATTCTTCCTCTTTCACGGGACCGCGCAAAGGCGTGGTGGCGTCAATGCCGCTCTTGACGGCTATCCGGATGCCGTCGCTCATGCCCACTTCCACCCGGCGGCGCTCAAACTTCTGCGCGGGGACGCTGTCGGCCAGCACATAGACGAAAGTACTGTCTCCGTTGAACTCGATAGCACTTTCGGGAACGGACAGGACGTTTTCCGCGCGTTCCAACACGATTTCCGCATTAGCTGAATACCCCGAGCGGATCTTCACGCTGTCGGGTACCGCCACGGCAGCCTTGACCTCAAACTGGTTGGCGCCGTTGTCTTCCGTCGCTTTCGGCGAGACGTATTCCAGCGTGGCATCGAAAGAGAAGTCCTGCAAGGCACCGATGGTCAGCTTTACGGGCATGCCCTCGTGCACACGGCCCACTTCGGTCTCGTCGATGTTGCCGCGGAATATAAGGTCGTTCATGTCGGCCACGGTAGCAATGGTGGTGCCGTCGTTCATGGTGTTGGCCATAATCACTGAGTTGCCGACTTTAATGGGCACGTCAAGTATCAGCCCTGTGATGGTAGAGCGGATAAGGGTGCTTGATATGTCGGCGCTGTTTTGCGTGATGCCTTCTTTCACGATTTGCAGGTTGTCTCGGGCGGCCTGCAATTCTTCGCGGCTCTGCTCCACGGCCAGTTTGGCCTGGTCGTACTCGTCGGCGCTGATGAGTTGCTGGTCGAAGAGCTTCTGTGTACGCGAAAAGTCCATTTCAGCCTGTGCGCCGTTCACTTCGGCCAAACGGACACGGCTTTCTGCCGAATTCAGCGTACCCAGTTCGGGGATGACTTTCACCTTGGCAATTATTTCCCCCGCTTTCACCTGCTGGCCTGCTTCCTTGTAGACTTCAGATATGATGCCGGAAATCTGCGGCTTGATTTCCACTTCGTCCCGCGGCTCCACCTTGCCTGTGACCACGGTAGTCTTTTGCAGGTCAGTTATTTCGGGCTTCACGATGTCATAGACGGTGACGGTAGGTTTCGACTTCTGGTACAGGAATACGAATGTCCAGATAAAGATGCCGGCTACGATGGCCAGCAATGCGATTTTCAAGGCTTTTCTTGCTTTCATGCTATGCGTTTTTTTTATGATTATTCTGTTTTATGTCCTGTCCTATGCAATCAAACGGTAAGAGTCATTCGTCCCTGATGGCTTCTATCGGCTTGATGGCCATAGCCCGGTAAGCGGGTGCCAATCCGGCCAGCACCCCCAATGCCAGCAACAACATGCAAGTGCCCACAGCCATTTCGAACGACACCTGGAAATGCGTCTCGACCACGCCGGGCGGATTGACGCCCGCCTCCACCACCGAGAGCAGATAGGTGCCGAAACTGATGCCTGCCATGCCTGCCACCATGGTCAGCACCATGCTTTCCGACAGGATTTGCTGCAAGATGTCGGCAGGCTTGGCACCGATGGCACGCCGGATGCCTATCTCGATGGTACGTTCTTTCACAGTGACCATCATAATGTTCGACACCCCGATGGCACCCGCCAGCAACGTGCCCAGCCCCACCATCCAGGCGAGGATGCGCACCCCTCTCATCAGGTTGTCCATCATGCTGAACATTGATTCCAAGTCGAGTATCATTACTGCCTGCTTGTCGTCGGGGCTGATGTAGTGGGCTTCTTTCAGCCGGCGTTCCATCTCGGGCTTTATGTCCCTCACCTTCACTCCGGGTTTTATGGTGAGGCAAAGCACGCTCACCTCATTGGTGTTATATACCTTTTGGAAAGTGGAGTAGGGCAGCGTAACGGCCTCGGAAGCCGGCCCAGGAATGTTGATGTTCCCTTCGGAGACGCACATCCCCACCACCTGGTAATAGATGCTGTCCACCTGCACATACTTGCCGCAGGGGTCTTCGCCGGGCTTGAAGAGGCTTTCGTAAACGCGCTTCCCGATGACGCACACCTTGCGTGCCTCGCGGATGTCCACATCGTTGATGAAACGCCCGTAGCCCATCTCCTGGTGCTCCACGCTCTCATAGTTCGGGTAAAGCCCCTTGAGGATGCAATTGTCATATTTATTGCCTCCGTAAACGGCTGTCTTGTTCCAATCGAAAAAAGAGGGCGACACCATGTCTATGCCTTCAACCTGCTTGAGGCGTTCCGCGTCCTCCAGCTCCAAGTTCCAGAGCCTTCCTTTGCGGAATCCCTTGTAGGCTTCGTCCGTTTTGTTGGAAAACACGAAAGCGGAATTGGTGGCAAAGCCTTCGAACTCGTGCTGCAGGAACTCCTGCATGCCCTGCCCGCCCCCGATGAGGGCGACCAGCATGAATATGCCCCAGAATACGCCAAAGGCAGTCAGCAGGCTTCTCGTCCTGTTCCGGGTGATGGTGGCGAGTATCTCTTCGCATGAATCTCTGTCTATCTTCATAAGGACAAGTTTTTGTTTTTTCGTGTCGTCAGTCTGTGCGCAAGGCTTCGATGGGGCGTATTTTCACGGCTTTCAGCGCGGGGAAGAGCCCGGCCAGCGTGCCCGCCACGATGAGGGTGGCGGTGGCCTGCAAAGCAATGCCGATGTCTACGGTGGGGTCGCTGAACATGCGTGTTTCAAACAGCCCCATATCTACCGTCTGGCTGCCGAAAGCGGCATCCATCCACTCCGTCGCCCCGATGCCTGCCACCATGCCGGCGTAGCCGAACAAGGTGGTGATGGCGATGCTTTCCACGATGATGAGCCAAAGGATGCTGCGCGGCTTGGCGCCCAGGGCCTTGCGGATGCCGAACTCGTGCGTGCGCTCGCGGACGGTGATAAGCATGATGTTGCTCACTCCCACTATGCCGCTCAGCAACGTGAAGATTCCGATGATCCAAATGGCAATGCGCAACGCGCTTTTCGCGGACACGGTACGCATGTAGTCCGTGAAGCGGTTCCACATCCAGATGGCGCTTTCATCGGCAGGGTCGAAACGGTGGTTGGCACCGATGACGCGGCGGTAGTCTTTTTCAAACGCCTCGTTGCTTTCGATGGTGGTCAAGTCCTTGGTGGTGAAAGTGATGTTGTTCAGTTTATCGCCCTTGTTGTAAACCAGTTGCAAGGTGCTGAAAGGAACGAAGGCATTGCTGGGCTCGGCGTTGCCCTCGTCGTCGTACAGCCCCACTACTTGGTAGGCCACGCCGCCTGCGTTGACGAACTTGCCGTAAGGCGAAGTATGGATCTTGCCGAAAAGGATGTCGGCAGACTTCTTGTGGAGGACAATGACTTTCCGCCGCTCGTTGAGGTCGGTCTGGTTGATGAAGCGCCCGCCTGCCGTCTTCACTGCCTCCGTCTCTATATAATTGGGGAAAACGCCCGCCAGCGAGAGATTGACGTACTCCGGACCGTAGCTGACGTCGGTGGCGCTTTGCGAAAGGGTGGCTCCTACGCTGCCCACATGGCCGGGGAACGCCCGTCGGGTGCTGTCCAGGTCGCGGTTATCCAGCCTGATGAGACGGCCTTCCTTCAGCCCGTCGTAAGGCTTGGTGGTTCGCCCGCCGTAAACGCGGATAGAGTTCAACGCCCGCCCGGACGTGTTATGCTCGAACGCGTGGATGATGCCGTTGCCCGCGCCCAGCAGCACGATCAGCATGAAGATGCCCCACGCCACGGCAAATCCCGTCAGGAATGTGCGCAGCTTGTTGCGCTTGATAGTCCCGTATATTTCTTGCCAAATGTCGATCATTTTAATGGAGAATGGAAATTGGAAGGTTACACATTGAGGCTTCCGGGCCGGCCGGGAGCGTCATTTCATCAGTCCCTCATGGCCGAATGGCGATGCGTCGTGTTTCAGGTTCTCGTCGATGCTTCCGATGATGCCGTCCTTGATGTGGATAATCTTGTCCGTCTGGTTGGCCACGCCGCTTTCGTGGGTCACTACCACGATGGTCATGCCCGTCTGGTGCAGGCCTTTCAATATTTGCATCACTTCCATGGAGGTCTTGCTGTCCAAAGCGCCGGTCGGCTCGTCCGCCAGGATGACCTGCGGCCGCGTAATCAGCGCGCGGGCAATGGCCACGCGTTGTTTCTGCCCGCCGCTCATCTCGTTGGGCATGTGGCGCGCCCAGTCTTTCAGGCCGAGGCGGTCCAAGTATTCCAGGGCAAGGGCATTGCGCTTGCGCCGGCTCACGCCTTGGTAAAACAGGGGGAGCGCCACGTTCTCCACGGCGTTCTTGAACGAGATGAGGTTGAACGACTGGAATATGAAACCGATCATGCGGTTGCGGTATTCGGCGGCTTTCGACTCGCTCTGGCCCTTGATAAGGTTGCCGTTGAGGTAGTATTCGCCCGTGTCGTAATTGTCCAATATACCTATTATGTTCAGCAAAGTGGATTTCCCCGACCCCGACGCGCCCATGACAGACACGAATTCCCCCCGGCCGATGTGCAGGTTCACGCCTTTCAATACGTGGAGAGGCGCTCCGTTGTTGTAGGTCTTGTTGATGTCGACTAAGTGTATCACAATGCTTTTGTTTTATGCTTGCCCTTTTATTTTGCCAATTGGACGCAAAGATATAGCAAAAAGTTGCACGGGAGGCAAAGTTTTTTGGGAAAAGGCTTTGAAGTGTCGTTTTTCTTTGTGACTTTTGCAACACAAGCCATCTTTTTATTAATCATTTAAAGCAAACAGACAGCATGAGTTCAAACAAGGAGAAGCCCTATGTAGTGGGCATTGACATAGGCGGCACCAACACCGTTTTCGGCATCGTAGATGCGCGAGGCGCCATCGTGGCGAACGGTTCCATCAAGACCGGTTCCTACGTGCAGGCGGACGAGTACGTCGATGAAGTGTGCGAACGCCTGAAAGCGCTGATTGGCGCCAGCGTCGGCGCGGACAAGATTAAAGGCGTCGGCATCGGCGCGCCCAACGGCAATTACTATAAGGGCACCATCGAGTTTGCCCCCAACCTGCCGTGGAAAGGCATCGTCCCTCTGGCAAAGATGTTTGAAGAGCGGTTGGGCATTCCCGCCATCCTGACCAACGACGCCAACGCGGCCGCCATCGGCGAGATGACTTACGGCGCGGCGCGCGGCATGAAAAACTTCATCATGATTACGCTGGGCACCGGCGTGGGCAGCGGCATCGTCGTCAACGGCCAGATGGTGTACGGGCATGACGGCTTTGCCGGGGAGCTGGGCCATACCATCATCCGCCGCGAGAACGGGCGTCTCTGCGGCTGCGGCCGCCGCGGCTGCTTGGAGACCTACTGCTCGGCGACGGGCGTGGCGCGCACGGCACGCGAGATGCTGGCCGCCAGCGCCGAGCCGAGCCTGCTCCGCTCCATCCCGGCGGAGGAAATCACTTCGAAGGACGTGTACGATGCGGCTGCCAAGGGCGACAAGCTGGCCAAGGACATTTTCAACTTCACGGGCACGCTGCTGGGCGAAGCCCTGGCAGACTTCATCGCATTCTCCAGCCCCGAAGCCATCATCTTGTTCGGCGGGCTGGCCAAAGCGGGCGACTACATCATGAAGCCGGTGCAGAAAGCCATTGACGAGAATGTGCTGTCCATCTACAAAGGCAAGGCCAAGCTGCTGGTTTCGGAGTTGAAAGATGCGGATGCCGCCGTGCTGGGTGCCAGCGCGTTGGGCTGGGAGACGGAGGACGCCCCAAAGGCCGAATAGCCGCCGGCTTCCCGCCGCGGCAA
>CAYSIQ010000078.1:0-9505 GCA_964431195.1 uncultured Bacteroides sp. | reverse complement strand
GGGGCCTTACACGACGCCTTGCGCCATCATGGCCTTCGCCACCTTCATGAAGCCCGCCACGTTGGCGCCCTTCACGTAGTTGACGTAGCCGCCGGGCTCCGCGCCGTATTTCACGCAGTTCTCGTGGATGTTCTCCATGATGCCGTGCAGCCTCCGGTCGACCTCTTCGGCGCTCCACGACAGCCGCTCGGAGTTCTGCGTCATTTCCAGCCCCGACACGGACACGCCGCCCGCGTTGGCCGCCTTGCCGGGCGCGTACAGGATCCTGGCTTCCTGGAACACGCGGACGGCCTCGGGCGTGGAAGGCATGTTGGCGCCCTCGCTCACGGCCGTCACGCCGTTGGCGACCAACGCCCGCGCGTCGTCGCCGCTGATTTCGTTCTGCGTGGCGGAAGGCAGCGCGATGTCGGCCTTTTCGCCCCAAGGGCGGGCGCCCTCCACGTACTTCGCTCCCGGGTATTGCCCGGCGTATTCGCGGATGCGCCCGCGGTAGAGGTTCTTCAGCTCCATGATGTAGTCCAGCTTCTCGCGGCCGATGCCCTCGGGGTCGTACACGTAGCCGTCGGAGTCGGACATGGTGAGCACCTTGCCGCCCAGCTGCAGCACTTTCTCGGCGGTGTACTGGGCCACGTTGCCCGACCCGGAGATCAGCGCCGTCTTGCCCCTCAGGTCCATGCCTCTCGTCTTCAGCATTTCCGCCAGGAAATAGACGTTGCCGTACCCCGTCGCCTCGGGGCGGACGAGCGAGCCGCCGAACTCCCGCCCCTTGCCGGTGAGCACGCCGGCGAACTCGCGGGACAGCTTCTTGTACATGCCGAACAGGTAGCCCACTTCGCGGCCTCCCACGCCGATGTCGCCCGCGGGCACGTCTATGTCCGCGCCGATATGCCGCCCCAGCTCCAGCATGAAGGCCTGGCAGAAGCGCATCACCTCGGCGTCGCTCTTGCCGCGCGGCGAGAAGTCGGAGCCGCCTTTGCCGCCACCCATGGGGAGGGTGGTCAGCGAGTTCTTGAAAGTCTGCTCAAAGGCCAGGAACTTCAGGATGCCAAGGTTCACGGAAGCGTGGAAGCGGATGCCGCCTTTGTACGGGCCGATGGCGTTGTTGTGCTGCACGCGGTAGCCCATGTTGGTCCGCACGTTGCCCCCGTCGTCCGTCCACGTCACGCGGAACTGGTACACGCGGTCGGGGATGCAAAGGCGTTCAATCAGGTTCGCCCTGTCGAATTCGGGATGCTTGTTGTACTCTTCTTCGATGGTGGACAGCACTTCTTCCACTGCCTGGTGGTACTCCGGCTCGTTGGGGAACCGCCTTTTCAAGTCTTCTAATACCTTAGCTGCATTCATTGCTTTCTTTGTTTTTATATTGGTTATTTGTCCGTCTGCCTGTGCCGGACGACGGCATTCGCGCCTGCAAAAATACGCATAAAAACGAAGCGGGCAAACAGGGGGCGCGGAAAACGCGGCGGGCCGGCGTCCCTCCCGGCCCGCCCCGCGCTTGCATGGGGAGGCGCGGGCGGAAGGCCGCCTTTCAGCGCCTCTTCCGCAGCGACTGCGCCACCGGTATGAACACGAAAGCCGCCGAGACGAGCAGCGACACGATGGCCGGCCCGTCAATCCGCTCGCTGTATGCCAGGACGATGTAGCACAATGCCGCCCAAAGCAGCACGATGCATGCGATCTGGGCGCGTGACAACCTGCGCTTCATGGCCGCTTACCCGATGGCCGCCTTTTTCTTCGCCACGATGGCGTCGATGGCAGCCACGGCGGTCAGGTTGACGATGTCGCGCACCGAGCTTTCAAAGTCGGTGAAGTGGATCGGCTTGTTCAGCCCCATCTGGATGGGGCCGATCAGCTCCATGTCGGTGTTCATGGCCTGCAGCAGCTTGGAGGCGGCGTTGGCGGCGCTCAGCGTGGGGAACACCAGCGTGTTGACGTGCTTGCCTACCAGCCGCGTGAAAGGGTACTTCTTGTCGCGCAGCTCGTGGTCGAGGGCGAAGTTCACCTGCATCTCGCCGTCAATGGCCAGGTCGGGGTACTCGCGCTGCATGTAGCCGACGGCCTCGTGCACGCAGACAGGGCTGCCGTCGGTGTCCGAGCCGAAGTTGCTGTAGCTCAGCATGGCCATTACCGGCGTGTGGTTGAAGAAGCGCACGGTGCGTTCGGCCAGCCGGGCGATGTCGATCAGCGTCCCTGTGTCGGGGTGGCGGTTGATGAGGGTATCGGCCAGGAAGAACGTGCCTTTCTTGGTGTTGAGGATGTGCATGGTGGCGAAGTGCCTGTATTCGGGCTGGATGCCGATTACCTCCTTGGCCACCTTGATGGTATTGCTGTACTTGGTGTACAGGCCGGTGATGAACGCGTCGGCATCGCCGGTCTCCACCATCATCATGCCGAAGTAGTTGCGCTCGAACATCTTGTCGTTGGCCTCTTCGTAGGTCACGCCCTCCCTCGCGCGCTTTTCGGCAAGGATGCGCGCGTAGCGCTCGCGGCGCCCCTGCTCGTCGGGGTGGCGGAGGTTCACCACTTCGATGCCTTCCAGGCTGAGGCTGAGCTGCGCGGCCATCTTGGCTATGATTTCGTCGTTGCCCAGCAGGACGGGCCGGCAAATGCCCTCCGCCTTGGCTTCGACGGCGGCCTTCAGCATGTTGGGGTGGACGCCCTCGGCGAATACCACCCGCTGAGGCTTGCTGCGGGCGATGTCGTAAAGCTGGGCGGTCAGTTTGCTCTCATAGCCCATCAGCTCGCGCAGGCGCAGGCGGTAGGCGTCCCAGTCCTCGATGGGAGTGCGCGCCACGCCGCTCTCCATGGCGGCACGCGCCACGGCGCACGACACCTCCGTGATGAGGCGCGGGTCAACGGGCTTCGGGATGAAGTATTCCGGGCCGAACGTCAGGTTGTTGACGTGGTAGGCGGCGTTCACCACGTCGGGCACAGGCTGCTTGGCCAGGCCGGCAATGGCGTGCACGGCCGCGATCTTCATCTCCTCGTTGATGGCCTTGGCGTGCGTGTCCAATGCGCCCCGGAAGATGTAGGGGAAGCCGATCACGTTGTTGATTTGGTTGGGATAGTCCGACCGGCCTGTGGACATCAGCACGTCGGGCCGGGCCGCCATGGCATCCTCGTAGGAGATTTCGGGAGTGGGGTTGGCCAGCGCGAACACGATGGGCGACGGTGCCATGGAACGCACCATATCCTGCGTCAGCACATTGCCCCTCGACAGCCCCAGGAATACGTCCGCCCCCTTGATGGCATCGGCCAGCGTGCGCACGTCGGCGCGGGCGGTGGCGAAGAGGCGCTTCTGTTCGTTCAGGTCGGCGCGAGCCTGCGTAATGACGCCTTTGCTGTCCACCATCAGCACGTTTTCCGGGCGCGCCCCTAACGAGAGGTAAAGCCGGGTACATGAAATGGCCGACGCGCCCGCCCCGCTCACCACGATTTTCACGTCTTCAATCTTCTTGCCCGCCACCTCTAAGGCGTTCAGCAAGCCCGCGCTTGAGATGATGGCCGTGCCGTGCTGGTCATCGTGCATGACGGGGATGTCCAGCTCCTCTTTCAGCCTGCGCTCGATCTCGAAGCATTCGGGCGCCTTGATGTCCTCCAAGTTGATGCCGCCGAAAGTCGGGGCGATGGCCTTCACCGCCTCCACGAACCTGCCGGGGTCTTTCTCGTCCACTTCGATGTCGAAAACGTCAATGCCGGCATATATCTTAAACAGCAGCCCCTTGCCCTCCATTACGGGCTTGCCGCCCAGCGCGCCGATGTCTCCCAGCCCCAGCACGGCCGTCCCGTTCGAGATGACAGCCACCAAGTTCCCTTTGTCGGTGTACTTGTAGGCATCCAGCGGGTTTTTCTGGATTTCCAGGCAAGGCTCTGCCACGCCGGGCGAATAAGCCAGCGACAAATCGGTTTGCGTGCTGTAAGGCTTGGTGGGAACAACTTCAATCTTTCCCGGCTTGCCTTGCGAGTGGTAAAGCAAGGCGGCTTCTTTGGTGATTTTTGCCATAGTCAGTCTTGTATGTATATTTAGTGGTAAAATAAACGCCCCAACGTTGGGATGCAGCACAATAGGAACGGCCGTTGCCGGCGCAAAGATACGATTTTATCCATTGGAATATACCGGCCGGAGGCTTTTTTGCCTGCCATTTATCCCTGCTGCACGGGGCTTGCCCCGTGCGTGCATGGGGCGCGGGCGGTGCAGCACGGCGGGAACGCCGTATGTGCATGGAGGAAGCCTTCTGAACTTGTTTCTCTTTCAGAATTTATCAAAGTGCAATCTATTCATGTCGAGTTCGCCATCAGTATGCGGCGCTTTATTCTCGCCCTTATGGCCAACGGCTATGACGCACAGTGCCTCATACGTAGAGGGAATATCAAGGATATCGCATATCTCTTCGCTTGCCGAGAGCTGATTCCCTTCGCGGCCGCGTATTTGATTCCAACATGCTCCCAGCCCATACCGTTCGGCCCCGAGCAAGATGTAACCGGCGGCGACCGAGGCATCTTCCACCCAAAGCTCGCCTTTCATCTTGTCAACAACCACCACTATCGCGGCGGCGGCATCCCTGACAGACGGCGCGCCGATCTTCTTCGCATGGGCGATGCCGGCAAGCTTTGCCTTGTCGTCTACGACCACAAACTCCACCGGATTCTGCCCGTAAGAGGACGGCGCGAACATGCCGAACTTCACAATGTTTTCTAACGTGTCGCGGCTGATTTTCTCGTTCGTATACCGGCGCACAGAACGGCGCTCGCGTATAACCTTATCCAAAGAGTCATCACCCGCGTTAGCTACGGAGGATGAGCCACTGCATGACGTTCCCATAAAAAAGATACTGATTAGTGTAAGAATTTTTATCCTCATATTCGCCTTAATTATATTACAACGGCAAAGGTATGAAAAGCCGCTTATATATAACGAAGTGATTTAAACTTTTCGCCACTATAAAATATATATGCCGCCGCAAGAAGCATGTCCACTGCATGCCCGGCCGCGTCTTTGCGGAAGAACGGCTCCAACTGTTTCAAGCGGCTTGCCATAGCCAAGCCCCTCAGGATTGGCAGCCCGCACGCCACGCAGAACCGGCATGATAGCATTTAAAGGACAACTACATACAAGCACATTACCTTATTGATGCCTTGGCGGGATTCGTCTCGACGTTCCTCGTCATCCGTTGGCGGCGTAGTGACATAAAACCTATATCAAGCGATAGTTGCCGCCAGCCAATGGCCTTACCACGCCTTTCAGCTCCAGTTCAAAGAGCAAGGCACTCATACGGTTGATGGGGAGGTCGGTTTCCACCACTAATGTGTTGATGTGCATTTCCTTGTCGCGTCTCAATGCCTGTACGACACGTTCCTCATCGGCATCCAGGTCAGGGAAGAACTCGCGTTGCACATTCTTAGCCACCTTGCCGGCCGCATGCCAGCCCATCATTTCCATAAAGCTTTCGGCAGATTCAAGCAGGCAGGCTTTCTGTTGGCGGATTAAGCAGTTACACCCTTGAGAGGTTCTATCATCGATGCGTCCGGGAACGGCAAAACACTCGCGGTTATAGCTTCCGGCCAAGCCGGCTGTGATGAGCGCGCCGCCCTTGTAGGCAGACTCCACCACAATGGTCGCATCGCACATGCCCGCCACAATGCGGTTACGGTTAATGAAATTGTGACGGTCGGGCAATGCCCCCGAAAGGTACTCGGTGAGCAATCCGCCGCAGCTTACCATCTCGGCAGCGGTATTGCGGTGTACAGGAGGATAGATGCGATCCAATCCGTGAGCCAGCACGCCTACTGTGGACAGCCCGTTGGCCATAGCTTCCAGATGTGCCCGAATATCAATGCCGTATGCCAATCCGCTTACCACCAACACATCGGGGCAGAGCACTGCCAGGTCGCGCAGGAAGCCGGCGCAGAACTGCCGCCCGTAATCGGTGGCCTTGCGCGTGCCCACCATGTTGATGACGTGCAGCCGGTTGAGATTCACATTCCCTTTGTAGAAAAGCACGATGGGAGCGTCTTCGCATTCGCGCAACCGCGAAGGATAGGCTTCGTCCTTCAGCGTAAGGCAGGCAACGCCGTGCTTTTCGGCAAAGCCCATTTCACGGGAGGCGCGTTCAAAGGCTGCAGGATTATCCAACGCCTTTACTACAGCCGGATGGATGCCCGGGAAAAGGCGGGGCAAGTCTTTGCGGCAGCGAAACACCTCGGAAGCACTGCCCAAGTTCTCAACCAGACGCTTTGCGGTGATGTATCCCACACCAGGGCACTGGGTGAGCGCAATGCTACTGATAATTTCATCGTTGGTCATGGCTGGACGGGAGTTGGGATGTCCAGCAAAAGCCTGTCGAATACAGGGGCATTCCCCAGCCGCCCGTTGACAATACAGACGGCCTCTACCGTTCCTCGAAGCAAGAGCTTGTTGTCAGCCATCCGGTAAATGTCTTGGCAGAAAACGTACTTGATGCCTTCTTTCTTTACTCCTAACTTGCAGGTAAACAAGTCGCCGCTGCGCAACGGGACTTTAAAGGCCATGGTAATGCGTGCCACTACAGGGTCGATGCCTTGCTCGTGCAGCTCGGCAAAGCTGATGCCGCGCGAACGCAGGAATTCATGACGGGCGTGTTCCAAGTAATGCTGGAAATTGGCGTTGTTGACAATGCCTTGCAGGTCGCATTCGTAGTCGCGTACTTTCAAGGTAAGTTCAAAGCAGTACTTCATATTTCAGGTTTGAATGGTTTTAGCCTAATCCTTTGAATCGTTTCAGTTCTTCGGTGCTCACTAACTTGTACAACTTGTCGCTGGGGCGTATTTTCACCGACTTCATGGAGAAGTGCTCCCCCTTGTGTACGGTCTGCACAGGCTTCAAGTCCACGCGGGCTTCTTCCAGCATGACGTATTCGGCTCCCGTAGTCGGTCCCGTGACAAGCAGCCTGTCGCCGACACTTACCTCGGCAGCTTCCGCCAGGAATTCCGCCACCCCGATGTTGGAAAAATAACGGACACCGCGTCCCACGTATATTTTCCGCTCGGTAGCGGCAGAACCGTAGCTTCCCGTCCATTCGCCCAAGCGTTGCCCCAAGTAGTAGCCGTCCCAAAATCCACGGTTGAAGACGGCAGCCAGCCGGCGATCCCATTCGGCAACCTTTCCACTGGTGAACGTACCCTCCACGCAAGCACGTACAGCCTCCTTATAGCACTCTGTCACCGTGCGCACATATTCAGGTCCTCGGGCACGCCCTTCTATCTTGAACACACGCACGCCCGCATCCATCATTTTGTTGAGGAAATGAATGGTCTTGAGGTCTTTGGGGGACATGATGTATTGATTGTCAACCTCCAATTCGGCATCGGTTTCCTTGTCGCGCACCATATACGAACGGCGGCACACCTGCATGCAAGCACCACGGTTGGCCGAACTGTTCATCTGGTGAAGCGAAAGATAGCACTTGCCGCTGACAGCCATGCAAAGCGCGCCGTGGCAGAACATTTCAATGCAGACGGGACGGCCGGAAGGCCCGCAGATATTTTCCGTACGGATGGCGCGGGAGATGGCCGCCACCTGCTCCAAGTTCAGCTCGCGCGCCAGCACCACGACATCGGCAAAGCGGGCGTAAAAGCGTAATGCCTCCACGTTGCTGATGTTGAGCTGGGTGCTAAGGTGCACTTCCTGCCCTGTACGGCAGGCATAATCCATTACGGCCACATCAGCGGCAATGATGGCCGAGATGCCTGCCGCATGGGCTGCGTCCACGATAGCGCGCATCTGGGGGAGGTCGGAATCGTAGATGATGGCATTGACGGTGAGGTAACTCCTCATCCCGTGTTCCGCGCACGTCCGGGCGATCTCTCCAAGATTGTCGATAGTGAACGTATTGGCAGATCGAGCCCGCATGTTGAGATGCCCGATGCCGAAGTAAACGGAATCGGCCCCGGCCTGAATGGCGGCAGCAAGGGATTCGCGCGAACCGACGGGAGCCATGATTTCAAAGTCTGCTATGTTCATCGTTCTTAATTGCAATCGGCAGGCCGGCACAAAGTAGAGTGGCCTCTTTTTTATTAACTGCCGCCAAAGGTACAAAGAATACGCGAGTCCGGGATAAAAAACTGCCATAAACAGCGTCATTCGGAATATGCCTGCACTGCGTCTCTTCCATGCCTGTGCCAAGGTGGCCGCTTCGGGATATTGACGATAGGGACCGGACAGGCTCATCTAATTTAGCCACATGCTGGCATTCATTTTATTTTAAAATTAAACCGAACTTACGTACTCTATTTTTCATTACTTTTGCATTCAAAAGCCACGATTATGAAGATAGGCCATATAGACTTGGGTGAACGCCCCGTACTGCTTGCCCCGATGGAAGATGTCACCGGCCCCGCTTTCCGGCTGATGTGCAAACGTTTCGGCGCGGACATGGTTTACACCGAGTTCGTATCTGCCGATGCCCTCATCCGTTCGGTCAGCAGAACCACACAGAAACTGGACATCAGCAGGGAGGAGCGTCCCGTAGCCATCCAAATCTATGGCCGCGATGCGGACACTATGATGGAAGCCGCCCGCATCGTGGAACAGGCACAACCCGATGTGCTCGACCTCAACTTCGGCTGCCCTGTAAAACGTGTGGCGGGCAAAGGAGCCGGCGCAGGCATGTTTCAGAACATGCCGCTGATGCTGGACATCACCCGCGCCGTAGCCGGTGCCGTGCGGCTGCCTGTCACGGTCAAGACCCGCTTAGGATGGGATGACAAAAGCAAAATCATTGTCGATTTGGCCGAACGGTTGCAAGACTGCGGCATTGCCGCCCTTACCATCCACGGGCGAACCCGTGCCCAAATGTACACCGGCGAGGCGGATTGGACATTGATTGGCGAAGTGAAACGAAACCCGCGCATGCACATTCCCATCATCGGCAACGGGGACATCACGACCCCGCAACGCGCCCGCGAATGTTTCGACCGCTACGGCGTTGACGGCATCATGGTGGGACGCGCCAGCTTCGGATGCCCGTGGATTTTCAAGGAAATCAAGCACTACCTGCAAACGGGAACGGAACTTCCTCCGCTCACCGCCGAATGGCGGATGCAAGTATTGCGGCAGGAAGTGGAAGACAGCGTCAGGCTGCTTGATGAACGCCGCGGCATCCTGCATGTACGCCGGCATCTGGCCGTCAGCCCGCTCTTCAAGGGCATCCCTAACTTCCGCAAAACGCGCATTGCCATGCTTCGGGCAGAAACGAAAGAGGCTCTGTTTGCCATTTTTCACGACATCGAAACCAACTACTTCAACCTGCAAACCGATTCCAGGCAAGCGGAATAATTCTTTACCTGTACAAAACATAAGCATCCGACATGAAACGCATAAATACACTGCCCGTACTCTTATTTATCAGCCTTCTCGCTCGGGGGGCAGACAAGGACATCATCTCGCTCAAAAGCCCGAAAGTGGAGCGCGAAGAGACCAAGATCAGCACTGATGTGGAAAAGCCGCGCTTCAGTTGGCGCATGGAGG
>CAYSIQ010000077.1:0-9527 GCA_964431195.1 uncultured Bacteroides sp. | reverse complement strand
AGCGAAATCGATGTGAAAACCATCCAAAGTGAAGCCGTGGAGAATGCCGAAGATGCCCGCCGTGCCGCCCGCAAGGTGGGTTACCCCGTCATTGTCCGTGCCGCTTATGCTTTGGGCGGACTGGGCAGCGGCTTTTGTGACAACGAGGAAGAACTGAACGCGCTGGTAGAGAAAGCCTTCTCTTTTTCGCCGCAAGTATTGGTAGAGAAATCGCTGCGAGGATGGAAAGAAGTGGAATACGAAGTGGTGCGCGACCGCTTCGACAACTGCATCACAGTCTGCAACATGGAAAACCTTGACCCATTGGGCATCCACACCGGTGAAAGTATCGTTATCGCGCCGAGCCAGACGCTTTCCAACACCGATTACCACAAGCTACGTGAACTATCCATCCGCATCATCCGCCACATCGGCATTGTGGGCGAATGTAACGTGCAGTATGCCTACGACCCGCAGTCGGAAGACTACTATGTCATTGAGGTTAACGCACGCCTCAGCCGTTCATCGGCATTGGCCTCGAAAGCAACGGGCTATCCGCTGGCTTTCGTGGCTGCCAAACTGGGGCTGGGCTACGGATTGTTCGACCTGAAGAACTCGGTCACCAAAACAACCAGCGCTTTTTTCGAGCCGGCACTGGACTATGTCGTGTGCAAGATTCCTCGTTGGGATCTCGGCAAATTCCACGGCGTGGACAAGGAACTGGGCTCCAGCATGAAGTCGGTAGGCGAAGTCATGGGCATCGGCCGCACCTTTGAGGAAGCCATCCAAAAGGGCCTGCGCATGATAGGCCAGGGAATGCACGGCTTTGTGGAAAACAAAGAGCTTGTCATCCCCAACCTCGACAAAGCCTTACGCGAACCGACTGACAAACGTATCTTCGTTATCTCCAAAGCTTTCCGCGCAGGCTATACTGTCGACCAAGTGCATGAACTGACCAAGATTGACCGTTGGTTCCTTGAAAAACTTATGAACATCATGCAGACCTCAAAGGAATTGCATGCTTGGGGTGCTAACCACAAGCAGCTGCCCGACCTGCCCGACACCTTATTATATAAGGCCAAACGGCAAGGATTCTCCGACTTCCAAGTGGCACGCGCCATCGGCATGGAGGGCGAAATGGAAGATGCCATCATCGCCGTGCGCCGCCACCGCAAGCAGCGCGGCATCCTGCCCGTAGTGAAACAGATAGACACCCTGGCCGCCGAATATCCCGCGCAAACCAACTACCTGTACCTGACGTACAGCGGCATTGAAAACGATGTGGATTACTTGGGCGACCGCAAATCCATCGTCGTACTCGGTTCGGGCGCCTACCGCATCGGTTCGTCGGTGGAGTTTGACTGGTGCGGCGTGCAGGCACTGGACACCATCCGCAAGGAAAACTACCGTTCGGTGATGATTAACTACAATCCAGAAACCGTTTCCACGGACTATGACATGTGCGACCGCCTCTATTTCGACGAACTAACTTTCGAGCGCGTGATGGATATCCTCGACATAGAGAAGCCGCACGGCGTCATCGTATCGACAGGCGGGCAAATTCCCAACAACCTCGCCCTGCGCTTAGACGCTCAGGGAGTCCCCATCCTCGGCACTTCCGCCAAGAGCATCGACAATGCCGAAGACCGCGACAAGTTCTCGGCCATGTTAGACCGCATCGGGGTTGACCAGCCCGAATGGAACGCGCTGACATCAATGGAAGGCATCAACGCTTTCGTGGGGAAAGTCGGCTTTCCCGTGCTTGTCCGCCCCAGCTACGTGTTGAGCGGCGCGGCCATGAATGTCTGCTCCAACCAGGACGAGTTGGAGCGTTTCCTGCAATTAGCCGCCAACGTCAGCCAGAAGCACCCCGTGGTGGTAAGCCAGTTCATCGAACACGCCAAGGAAGTGGAAATGGATGCCGTGGCCCGCAAAGGCGAAATCATCGCATACGCCATCAGCGAACACATCGAGTTCGCCGGCGTGCACAGCGGCGACGCCACCATCCAGTTTCCCCCGCAAAAGCTGTATGTGGAGACCGTGCGCCGCATCAAGCGCATCAGCCGCGAAATCGCCCGCGAACTGAACATATCGGGCCCGTTCAACATCCAGTTCCTGGCCCGCGACAACGACATCAAGGTCATCGAGTGCAACCTGCGCGCCTCGCGCTCTTTCCCCTTTGTCAGCAAGGTGCTGAAGATCAATTTCATCGAACTGGCTACGAAGATAATGCTCGGCATCCCCGTAGAAAAGCCGGACAAGAACCTGTTCGACTTGGACTATGTAGGCATCAAGGCAAGCCAGTTCTCCTTTAACCGCCTGCAGAAGGCCGACCCCGTGCTGGGGGTGGACATGGCCTCGACGGGCGAAGTGGGCTGCTTAGGCGAAGACACCAACTGCGCCATCCTCAAGGCCATGCTCTCCGTGGGCTACCGCATTCCCGAAAAGAATGTGCTGCTCTCCACCGGCGGCGCCAAGCAGAAAGTGGACATGCTCCAAGCCGCCCGCCAGCTGAAGCAAAAGGGCTACAACCTCTACGCCACGGGAGGCACCAGCAAGTTCCTCGCCGAAAACGGCGTGGAGAACACGCGCGTTTACTGGCCCAGCGAGCCCGGGCAGCCGCAAGCCGTGGACATGCTGCACAGAAAGGAAATCGACCTGGTAGTCAACATCCCGCGCGACCTTTCGGTAGGCGAGTTGACCAACGGCTATAAGATCCGCCGCGCCGCCATCGACCTCAACATCCCGCTCATCACCAACGCGCGCCTGGCAAGCGCGTTCATCAACGCGTTCTGCACCATGCAGATAGACGACTTGGCAATCAAGTCGTGGGCAGAGTATAAATAACGCGAGCCGGGACAAGGAAATCTTTAAAAAAAGACAGGCAATGTGAGAACCTATTCTCTTGCCCGTTGGTAGAATAATTACGGCGACTCTCTTTACATGGCAGGCTGCCGCGACGGCTTTAAACCGCGTCCCGGAAACAACCGATGGGATCACCCTGTGTAAGACACCTGCACGGGGCTTCCTCTATGCGGGCATGGAGCGCGGGCGGTGCAGTACGGCGGGCACGGCGTATGTGCATGGAGGAAACGCCGTGCAGGTACGCTATGGAAGCTAAGGCAAATGACAATTTATGGAGCCAGACTGTTCAGGTAAACTTCGACATTGGTAAACTCTTTGTCCAGCGCATAGGCGGATGCATCGGATGCGCTTCCCGGATTCAGTCCATGCTGCAGTTCCCATGTGTCCGGCATGCCGTCGCCGTCGCTGTCCTCCAATGCTTTCCCGGCCTTTAAGGCAGGCCAGCCGCCCACGTCTTCCTGCGAGTTGATAATGCCGTCCGTGCCGAACGTGCCGGCGCCCTCTCTCACTTGGCGCAAGACCTCGCGGTCATAACTATCCTGCGAAAAGCTGCACCCCACAGAAGCCAAGACCCGCCGGTAAGCCTCAGCAGGCGCGTCCTCGCGTATCGGCTCGCAGGGGAAAGGGGCGTCCACGAGGCAAGACGCGCGTTCCCCGCCTACCGCCCCGTGGTTGTCGCGCGTCACGGCATCATCGCCTTCCATCACATTCCCGGCCACGTAATACCGCCCCGTGCCGTCCTCCGCCACATCGAGCAGGCGGTGATGCTGTGAGGCAGGCCCCGGCTTGTAATAATTGCCCACCATGTTTATCTCGGCATGCCGTCCCCCGCCGTATGCAGTCTTGAATCCCCAGTTGTACACCACATTGTTGCGGTAGTCCACCCATTTCGTGCCATCTACCGAGGAGAAGCGCGGATTACGGCTTGCATGGTTCGCCAGCAGGTTATGGTGGAAAGTCGCCTTGCAGCCTCCCCAGATCCCCCCGAAGCCATGGCTCCCTTTGGTATGGACTGAAGCGTTCAGGCTGTGTGCCACCAAGCACCACTGCACCGTGAGGTTTTCCGCCTTGTAAATGGAAAGGCACTCGTCGATGCTCCAGCTTACGGAAAGGTGGTCGAGCACCACGTCTTTCTGCCCGTAACGCCCGCCGCCAAGGCCATCGCTGTCCAAGCGGTGCCTGTCCCCCACCCTGACACGGATATAACGGATAATCACGTTGCTTGCATTCACCACCAGCGGGTAATCTTTCAGGCAGATGCCGTCTCCCGGGGCGGACTGCCCCGCTATGGTAATGCTGTCATTGTTTATGCGGAGCGGGGACTCCAACTCGATAGTTCCGTCCACGGCAAAGACCACTATGCGGGAGCCCCGCTGCTCCGCCGCATCGCGGAAACTGCCCTCGCCGCTGTCGTTCAAGTTCGTGACGACAAGGACGCGCCCGCCCCGCCCGCCGGTGGCATGTTTGCCGTACCCTTCGGCGCTCGGGAAAGCCACGGGCTGCGCTTGCACGCAGGCGGCCGCCCAAAGCAGGCAGGCGGGAAAGAAGAATTTCTTCATCCTATACAATCCTTTAAGATCAATATGTCTTCAAACGGCATGGCACGCATTCCAATAGGAATGGGAATGCGAACCCGCAGGCTTCAAGGGTAGCCCCTGCAGGCCGCCGATAACGCGCTGCCGCACAGAGCCTCGCGTATCTACAGCGAAGCGGCATACGCGCGTAGCAACGCCTACATGCGCATGCCGCTTGGAGCTCCCATTATCTGTAGCATGGATGCTGCTGGTCTTTCAGTCCCGGATTGACATCAATGATGCTCGTGGTGTTCAGCGGAAGGATTTCCACCATGTTCTTCTGCAAGCCATAGAACATGTCTTCAATCCACGTGTTTTTGGAAGCGTATCCTTCCACGTCCTCCACGGATAACCCGCCCCTGTTCTTCACGGAATGGCAGCCGAACATGTTCAGGATGGTATAGGCGGCTTCGGCCGTTTCCACCCCGGCAGGCACGGCATCTTTAGTGAAATAGACTTTGCCGGTGGCCTTGTCTTCATAGAAAGTCGTTTCTAAGTATCCCTTGCTGTTGTCGTTGATGACTTTCAACGTTTCCACGCTTTCCGTGCTTAGCCCTAAAGAGGCGATGTCCGCATTGTCCATAGCGACATAGGGCAGGCCTATGACCGGATTCTCCAGCACGCCTTTTACTTTCTTATAAGCCCGGTACACGTCCACGCCTGCGTACTGCCCCTCACGCCTGGCCAGTTGGTACAACTTGTCTTTCTCTGCGGTGAGGTGCTCGTACAGGATGCCCCAACGTGTCAGGTCGCTCTTGCGCAGCGATTCATTGGAGAGCTCCAGCTTGCGCTCCTTGATGACCGCATTCCTGAACTCTTCGTAGCCTGCGGGGGCAATCCCTGCCTTGCTTCCATCTTTCCTGAAAGCGCGCAGGCGGACATCCTCCAATGCCTTGGCGGCCTCAGGCGTAGGGCCATTGTTCAGTTCGTTCAACGCCTCGGCGTACATGAGGAGCACATCCGAATAACGCAGCAAGGGGAAGTTAATGTCGCGCCTGCTGTCCGAGGTGCCTCTGCCTTTCATCCAGTCGATGCGGTATTTGCCGACAGATGCGCCCAAATAAGTGCTCATCTCCAAATCATCGTCAGAACCTATTCCATAGTTGCACACGGATACGTCCCTGCGCTGGTCGCCCTCATCGAATTCAAAGTATAAAGTCGGCATCGCAACCATTTGCGAACCGCCCTTGCCGAATGTAGCCGAAGTACCGCTGGTGGCAATGCCATTCGTGTAACCGGTGCGGACATCTGGAGAGTTAGGGCCATACCAGCCATATTCAAGCATCGTTTCATTGTTGTAGCCTTTGGTTGCCAAGTCGCGGAAGATTTGGTCGTAATCATCCAGCAATGCGTTTTCGCCTTTGTCAATCACTTCCTTGCAGGCATCAGCGGCTATTTGCAGCAATTCCCTCACGCGAGCCGCGTCATCACGCTGGGCGATTCTCACCGTGCTCTTTTCATAAGGGATCTTGTCCAAATCCCAGCGCAAAGAATAACCTGCCGCGTACAAGGCTACGCGCGCCAAGATGCCATAAGCCGCGTTCTTCGTAAAACGCTCGGACGTAGCCACCATGCCCTCGCTTTTCCAAGGCAGCAACTCGATGGCGCGCTGAAGGTCAGCCACGCAATTGTCCCAGATGGTATCGCGGCTCACGCGCGAAGAAGAAAAGGTGGCCAAGTCGGAAGTCGGCACATCCGTATAAGGCACGTCGCCGAAGAAACGTACAAGATTCCAATATGCATAGGCGCGGACAGCCAAAGATTCTCCCAATAACGCGTCGATCTTTTTCTGCTCGCTTTCGTTTGCCCCTTTCATCTGAGGCAGGTTCTTAATGCAAACATTGGAATATTCAATCGCCTTATACATAGTGGTGTATGTAGAACTCAACATACCTGTAACATTCGTATAGTCATAGTTCGACATATAATATTTAGAGTTCGACTCCGTGGAGCTCGACTCATCCGTGCCCATCAGCAATTGGTAGCCCAGCTCCTGGGTGTGGAGATATGCGTAAGCCCCCACTACCGTCATTTCAGCCCTGCTTACTGTAGCAAAGATGGAGGAACTGTCCGCTCTTGATTCGGAAGGCATGTCCAACCAGTCTTGGCAAGAAGCGAAAGCCAATGATACCGCCAATATGCCTAAAGTATTTAATGTCTTTTTCATATTCGTTGTCTAATTAAAAGGTTAAGTTTACTCCCAATACCCAACTTTTTGAGCGGGGATAAGAAGAATTATCGATGCCCGGAGTCAAAGTGCTGCCGGAAGCAGAGACTTCGGGGTCGTAACCGGTATAGCTTGTAAATGTATGGATGTTATTCAAGGTGCAGTAAACACGGGCATTGCTGAGCTTGGCTTTCTGGACTAACGCTTTCGGCAAAGTATAGCCTAAGGTAATCGTGTTCAGGCGCAAGTATGAGCCATCCTCCAGATAGTAACTGCTATGGTCGCTGATCGCATTCTTGTTATTGGGAGAAATATTCCAAAGCAAGCCACCACCGAATTGTGCAGGATTCAGTTCTGCCAAACGGGCAAGATCTGTACTTTCTTTACCGGTCTGCGGGTCAATCAGAGTGAAACGGTCTGCCATCTTGGCCAGCGTATTCTGATTAGCCATATACGGGCCGATGAAGCGTTGTGTGCTCATATTGAATACCTTATTCCCATATACAAAGTTCATAAAGACAGTCAGGTCGAATCCTTTATATTTGAATGTATTGTTCATGCCGCCTGTAAATTTAGGCTGGGCATTGCCGATAACGGTACAGTCGTTGACGGAATACACAGGATGCCCGTCATCATCGGTCTCACCTGCAACGTTCTTATATTTCACATCGCCCGGTTTTACCCCTGAGCGTGAACTGCCTTTCAGGTAAGGGACATCCGGTTTCAAAGTATAACTCCCATCGGCATTTTGTGTAAAGTCCTCAGTCGTATAAATCCCGTCATAAACCAAGCCATAAAATTGTCCCAAAGGCTTGCCCACTTCAATCTTATAACGCATACGTGATTCATAATCTTTGAGCCAATAATCAGATGCGCCTTCTTCCCCATACAATTCAAGAACTTTTGAACGGTTGAACGCAATGTTGAAGTCCGTTGTCCAAGTAAAATCTCTGGTGCGGACATTCGTCGTATTCAGAACGATTTCAACGCCACGGTTACGGATAGAGCCTACGTTCTGGAACTGCTCCGTATATCCTGTTTCAGTGGGAATTTTATTCTCGATCAACAGATTGTTAGACTGGTTATTATACCAATCCATGGAAAGGTTGACGCGGCTTCCGAACAAAGAAACATCCACGCCGATGTTGGTAGTTTCTGTTTTCTCCCACTTCAAGTCCTTGTTGCCAAACGTGGAACCGGGAACATAAGTGAGGAAGTCGCCGCCATTATAACCATAGTGGCCAGAGCCGTAGGTAGAGACATACATATTATTGTCGATATTATTATTACCGGCAACGCCATAACCTACACGCAATTTCAGGTTATCCAAATTATCAAAATCTTCCATGAAAGGCTCCTCGGAAATACGCCATGCGGCAGAAACAGAAGGAGAATACCCCCACTGGTTGCCACGGGCAAATTTGGAAGAGCCATCGGCGCGTATAGTCGTTGTAAGCAGATACCGGCTGTTGAAGTTATAAGAAAGACGCCCGAAGAAAGAAACCATTCCTTCTTTGCTTTTGCCGGACGTATATGTATAAGGAGTACCCATAGACGCGTCATTCAATCCGAAGTTACCGTCAGAAAACTCACGGTATTCATTATCCAAGTTCATGGATTCTGAATAAATGGTTTCTTGCCCCAGCAGAACCGTGAACTGATGCTTTTCCGCTATATCGAAATTATAACTCAACGTGTTGGTAATTTGCCATGAGAACTTTTCGTCGTTGTTTCTATAGCCGTATCCATAAGGGCTTTTGTTAGCCCCGGCCTGCTTGGTCGTGCCGTTATCCCAATAATCCTGACGGACTTGTCTCCACCAATAGCTGCCTGCGGTACGGAAAGTAAGATCTTTTATGATGTCGATTTCCAGGCCGGCATTTACCGTAACCAGACGGGTGTATTTCTCGTTTGTAATCGCTCTGTTGTCAAGGATCGGGTTCTGGGAATCATAATTGGCGTCATTCATGAGATCGCCGATCTCAGCGCCAATGTCCGAACCGACCATTTGTTCGTTCGTCCATCTGGAGCCGCCCGTGACAGGCTGCAGAATGGTCTGTTTCAGTTTGCCGCCCAATGAACCGCCGCCTTCTATTTTAGTCATCTGGAAACTGGAAGCGAAATCGAAACGTACGCCTTTCCACAATTCATGGTTGATCTTGGTGCGAATGCTGTTTTTCTGATAGCCATGCCTTTCCATGATGCCGTCTTCACCCGTATAGTTGTAACTCAACATGTATCTGGTCTTTTCGGTGCCGCCATTGATATTCAGGTTGTGGTTTTGGGTGATACCCGTATCGCCAAACACCAAATCCTGCCAATCGATAGCGGCACGATTCCCATATTCGCTTGCGATACGGCCATAGGCTCCGGTATAGAAGTCGGGGGCATTGACATCCCCTCCAAAGAAGTTGGTGAAATTATTATAGCTGCCACGCAACGCTTGGAACTCATATTGATACTTCACGTAATCCTCTACTCCAAGCAAATCAAGTTTTTTACCCAGATGGTCAAAACTGGCAAAGCCGTTATAAGACACTTCCGTCTTGCCGGCTTTACCGGACTTAGTAGTTATCAAGATTACGCCATTGGAACCACGGGCGCCATAAATGGCCGTTGCTGACGCGTCCTTCATTACGTCGAGAGTCTCAATGTCGTTGATATCAACATTCTGCAGGCCATTATCCATTTGGAAGCCATCCACGATATATAAGGGTTCAGATCCCTGCGTGATGGATGTGCCGCCACGAACAGTAATATTAATGTCAGCACCCGGAGCGCCGCTCTGTTGAACTACGTTCACGCCGGCAGCCTTGCCCGCCAAAGCCTGGGCGGCAGTCGTTACAGGAGCCATTGCCAGTTCTTGGTTGCTTACCGATACGGAAGAGCCTGTCAAGTCTTTGCGCCTGACTTTTGCATAACCGATTGCCACGACCTCCTCC
>CAYSIQ010000076.1:0-9552 GCA_964431195.1 uncultured Bacteroides sp. | reverse complement strand
GGGCGCGGGACAAAGGGAACCGTCCTGAAAAGCACGCGGCGGGAGTTGCCTGCACCGCGTTCCCGCCATGCACGCACGGCGTTTCCGCCGTGCCGCACCGCCCGCGCCCCACGCGCGCACGGAGCACGGGCGGCGCGGCAAGCGGCCGCGGCATTTTCGGAACGGCGAAGTTTTGCCCGTTCAAAAAGGGATTGCTATCTTTGCAGCATGAAATACCTGGCATTCAAATTCCGCGTAACGCCCCCGTCGGAGACAGCCTGCGACGTGCTGGCGGGGATGTTGGGAGACATCCGGTTCGAAAGCTTCGTGAAAAGCGGGGACGGGCTGGAGGCCTACGTGCGGGAATGCGATTTCACGGCGCAGGCCCTGGCCGAGACGTTGGAAGAATTCCCCATGCCGGGCATACAAGTGGCCTACACGTGCGCCGAAGCCGAGGACAAAGACTGGAACGAGGAATGGGAAAAGAACTTCTTCCGGCCCGTCGTGGTCGGCGGGCGTTGCGTGATACACAGCACGTTCCACCGGGATGTGCCGGCCGCCGAATATGACATCGCCATCAACCCGCAAATGGCTTTCGGGACGGGGCACCACGAGACCACGCGCCTCGTCATCGGTGAACTGTTGGAAGCGGATCTCAACGGCAAACGAGTGCTCGACATGGGATGCGGCACGTCCATCTTGGCCATCCTGGCACGGATGAAAGGAGCCGCCGAATGCGTCGCCATCGACATCGACGACTGGTGCGTGCGCAACTCGCTGGAAAACATCGCCCTCAACAAGCTGGACGGCATCCGCGTGATGCAGGGCGACGCCTCCTCGTTAGAAGCCCTGGAGCCCTTTGACGTGGTGGCAGCCAACATCAACCGGAACATCCTGCTGGCCGACATGGCAAAGTATGCGGCACGCATGAAGCCCTGCGCCGCCCTCTACCTGAGCGGGTTCTACGCCGGCGATGTGCCTGCCCTGGCGCAAGAGGCAGCCCGCTGCGGCTTGCGGCAGGAGGGATGCCAGGAAAAGAACCGGTGGGCCGCGCTGGCTCTGCGCATGGGCGGCAAAGGCCAAGAAGCGACGCAAATGAACACCCGAAAGAACTGAAAGAACCATGCTAACCATCCTCCTGATCCTGTTCCTCTTCCTGCTCGTGCCCGACATCTACATCTTCCGGATGCATGTGCTGCGCGGCACCCGCAAGGCATGGCTGCGCTTAGGATACTGGCTGCCCACCGTTGCCATCATGGCCGGGTTCGCCTGCTACCTCAGCTTAGGCGACGAGAACCTGTTGGCGAACCACGCGCGGGGCATCGGGCGGCTGGCCGTGGCCGCCATCCTATTCTCGATACCCAAAATCCTGTTCATGCTATGCTCCCTGTCGGGATTGCTGGTCCACAGCCTGATAAAGCGCGTGCCGCGCGCGGCTTTCTCAATCGCGGGAGGCATGCTGGGCGTCCTCTGCTTCGGAGGCATCCTCTACGGAGCCACGGAAGGCATCCGCCGCTTCGAAGTAAAAGAGGCGGAATACCGCTCCGCCCGCCTGCCCGAAGGGTTTGAAGGATACCGCATCGTGCAGATTTCGGACGCGCACATCGGAAGCTGGCAGGAAGACACGGCGGCCGTCGCCCGGATGGTGGAACTGGTAAACCGGCAGCAGGCCGGCCTGATTGTCTTTACGGGCGACTTGGTAAACCAACGCGCCATAGAATTGGACGGCTTCGAGCCCATCCTCTCGCGCCTGCACGCTCCCGACGGCGTGTTCTCCATCTTGGGCAACCACGACTACGGCACCTACTACCGGTGGAGCAACGCCGAAGAGGAACGCCGCAACTTGGCCTCCTTGAAAGAGCGGCAAAAGGAAATGGGCTGGACGTTGCTGGACAACGAGCACCGCATTCTCCACCGCAAAGGCGACAGCATCGCACTGATTGGCGTGGAAAACGACGGCGAGCCGCCTTTCTCGCAACATGCCGACCTGCCCCGCGCCATGGAAGGCACCGAGGGACTGTTCAGCATCCTGCTCAGCCACAACCCTACCCACTGGCGCAGGGAGGTGTTGAAAACATCCGCCATCGACCTGATGCTGGCAGGACATACCCATGCCTTCCAGATGGAGCTGTTCGGGTATTCGCCTTCCGCCTGGATGTATCCCGAATGGGCAGGCATGTACCACGAGGGGGACAAGGCGCTTTACGTCAATGTAGGAGTCGGCCATGTGGGACTTCCTTTCCGCTTCGGCGCTTGGCCTGAAATCACGGTATTGACCCTCCGCAGGCAAACCGGCTCCGCCGCAAAGGGCATCAACGCCGGCCGATGAACCGGCCTGCGGGGCATGGGATGCCCGGCGCCAAGGATCCAATGCAGGGGCTTCCCGAAAGCGGACGGCGGCAGGCAGGCATTCGCGGGCGTGAGCACGGAATAAAAGGCTTAAATTTCCACGATTGCCCGAATATACGTATTTTTGCAACGCCAAACCAACCTTAACCGCCAGAGTCATGAAGATACTTTACAGGATTTACCAGCTTTGCATCGCGCTTCCCATACTGCTGGCGCTCACTATCCTCACGGCAACGGTCACCATTATAGGCTCACTCATCGGCGGCGCACACATCTGGGGCTATTATCCGGGCAAGATCTGGTCGCAACTGATTTGCGCCGTCCTGTTGATCCCCGTCAGGGTGGAAGGAGGCGAGAAGCTGCGCAAGCACACCTCCTACGTCTTCGTCCCCAACCACCAAGGGGCGTTCGACATTTTCCTGATATACGGCTTTTTGGGACGGAACTTCAAGTGGATGATGAAAAAGAGCCTGCGGAAGATCCCTTTTGTGGGGAAAGCGTGCGAAAGCGCAGGCCACGTCTTCATAGACCGCAGCAAGCCCAAGAAGATGATTTCCGCCATCCGCCAGGCCGAGGCATCGCTGAAAGACGGCGTTTCGTTGGTGGTCTTCCCCGAAGGCTCGCGCACACTGACGGGGCGGTTGGGACGCTTCAAGCGCGGCGCTTTCCAACTGGCCGATGACCTCCAATTAGCAGTAGTGCCGGTCACCATCAACGGTTCTTATGAAATCCTGCCTCGCACCAACAAGTGGATCTGCCGCCACGGCATGACACTGACCATCCACGCCCCCATCCCTCCCAAAGGGAAAGGCCCCGAAAACGTGCAGGCCAGCATGGCGGAAGCCTACGAGGCCGTAGCGGCGGGCTTGGAGGAACGCTACCGCACGCCGCGCGACGAAGAGCCTGGCAGCGACGCCTAATCATCGAAATCAACCAGTTCGCCTTTCCTGTTGAAAGTAAGGGAAATGTCGTTGTTCAGCTCCACTTCCGTCTCCCTGCCGTCCAGTTCTATCTGGGTCACAAACGCGTCGGGAAACACATCCTCCAGATAGCGTTTCACAAACGGGGGAAGGATGGCCGCAGGCACGGGATTTTTCTTACAGTCCACTTCTTTCCAGTTGCCATTGCCATCGAAATCTATCTCGGTGCGGTCGGTGAGGAGCACTTCGTATCGCTTCGGCTTGAACGGCTCATCCTCAATCTTGATGTAGGAAATCTTCTGGCTGGAGAAATGGCGCATAATGAAATTGCGCGCCACCAAGGGAAGCCGCATCGCATCTTGGGTAACAATGTCGCCCGCAAACGCCATCGGCAGGCATGCAAGCAGCAGGGTAACGACTATGACAAATCTCTTCATTGGAATGTGGAACTTAAAAACGTTAATAACCAAAACTCTCCGTCCGCCTCCCGCATAGGGAACGACGGAGGACACCCTTTCATTTTCATCCGGCACGGGTAAAATAAGGCTGCAATTTGGGAAAGAAATGGGATTCTCCCCCTCCCTGCCGTTTTCTTATCGTTTTTTAACCAGCGAGAAGCAATGCAGCCCTGCTTCCCAATGATACGTAAGCTCCAGCGCGAACGAACGGGCAATGGTACGGGCGATGGGCAAGCCCAAGCCGGTAGACTCCTCCTGCCCCCCGGAACGATGGTAGAAGCGGCGGAATATCTCGTCGGCCGGCAACGCCGCATCGCCTGTATTCTTCATCTCCAGAGAAGACGGCGTGGTGACGACATGCAGCTCCCCCTCCTGCGGCGTGTGTACCAGCGCATTCTTCGCCAGGTTTGAAACCAATATTTGAGCCAACGCCAGGTTGCAACGGATGACGAAAGGCTTCGCCCCCCGCCTGCGCTCCACCCGAATCTGCTTGTGCTCATAGATGTCAAACAAATCGGGCAGGAGGTTGTCCAACACATCGTCCACATTTACCTCTTCGGCTTCGGCATATTGCCCGTTTTCGATGCGTGAAAGCAGCAGCAGCGACTTGTTGAGCTTCACGGCCCGCCCCAGCGTGGAATAGATGGTATCCAGCTCTTTCATTTGCGCGGGGCCAAGCGTTTCCGACTCGGCCAACAGCTCCACCTTGCCACGGGCGATGGCCAACGGCGTCTGCAACTCGTGGGAGGCGTTCTCAATGAATTGCTTCTGCTCCCGGTAGGCACGGAAGCTGCGGTTGCCCATGTCGTATGCAGCCTTGCTCAGCAACTGGAACTCGCGGATTTGCGAAGGATTGTCAAGAGGAGGCACCGGTTTCCCGGGCGTAATGCCGTGCAGCCAGGCCAGCAGATGGCTTAGGGGCTTGAACACCCCGCGCAGCACCATACGGATGCCGATGGAAGTGACCAGCAGGAACAGCAGGAACAACGCTGCCAGATACCACACCGTAGCGCGAACCATGTCATCGCGCTCCAAGGTGGAGATCATCAATGTCACTTCATAGAACCGCTCGTCGGGCATGCGGAAAGCGGTGCGCATCACGCGGACGGGTTCATATTCATCCTCCAGCTCGATATACAAAGTAGAGTCGTAGAAAGCCTCGCCGTAGTGTTTCCACTCTTCTTCCGAGATAGGGCGGAACGAATAACGGCTCATCAGGCCGCCATCGGTGTCGAGCACGGCGGGGTCGTAAAGGGCCGAATTAATCAGGATGTGGGCATAGTTTTGCAGGGTGTCATCGGTCTCGTCCATCACCTCGTTCACGATGGTGCAGTAGAACAGGACACCCCACACGGTCATCAGCAGAAACAGGAAAACAGCCAGCTTGCGGTAAGCATAATGCAGCAGCTTCATACTTCACACAGTTTATAGCCGAACCCGTAAACGGCTTTCACCTCCACATTGGCGCCGGCCTGCTTCAGCTTCTTGCGCAGGTTCTTCACTTGCGAATAGATGAAGTCGAAAGAGTCCGCCTGGTCTATGTTGTCTCCCCAGACCGACTCGGCTAAGCTCATCTTATTGATGACCCGATTGGGATTCACTGCAAAATAATACAGCAGGTCATACTCCTTGTTGTTCAAGGTGACGGGCGTTCCGGCCACTTCCACCTGGCGCCTGTCGGGCCAGAGCGAAAGATTGCCGAACGCGACGACCATTTCGCCTTTCGCCGTCCTCCGCCGTATCAGCGATTTGATGCGGGCATTCAGTTCGGCCAGATGGAAAGGTTTGGTCAGGTAGTCATCGGCGCCCAGCTCCAGCCCCTCCACCTTGTCGTCCAACGAGTCTTTGGCTGAGATGACCAGCACGCTGTCGCTGCGGTGCAGCCGCTTCAGCTCGCGCAGCAAGTCCAGCCCGCTTCCGCCCGGCAACATGATGTCTAACAAGATGCAGTCGTAATCGTAATCATTAATCTTGTCTAAGGCGGAGTGGAAATTTGCCGCCGTTTCCACCACAAACTTTTCTTTCAGGAGAGAGGCGCGAATGGTTTCGCGCAAGGCGGCTTCGTCTTCTACAATCAGTATCTTCATAGGCAGGAGGTATTGTCACTTATTCAGCGCCGTTGGCATCCACGGCAAACATACGCCCGGATTCTGTAAAGAAGCTGTAATCTCAGCGGGCGGAATCGGCCGTCCCGGCAAGGTCTTCCATAAGTTCTTCGCGGCGAATGGCGAATTTCCCGTCTGCGGTGACGCAGATAGAGAACGGTATGTAGAGGTCTGTCTGGGGGTAACAGAGGCTTGCCACATAGAAGATGCCGCTGTCAGTGACGGTGTCGTAAACCAGCCCTTCCAGAATGGAGTTGCCGAGGAACTCTTCATCCACCCACGGGGCAAAGTCCTGCTTGGTAAAGTCTTTGTGCAACACCTCTTTCCCCTCGCAATCTATGTGCAGGGTGATGCGGTTGTCGAAATACTGTTCGCCCTGTTCGTCGGCCACCACCGGCAAGTCCTTGTCCGGGCGGCGCGAGACGGACGAGTGGCAGGCCTTTCCCCGGTAAGCCAGCGAGTCTGAAACGTCTGATGCCTGCATCGCTTCCGGCTCCAGCTTGGCAGCCGCGACGGTTTCGGCCGACTGCTGTGCCCCGCCGCCCTTTCCCGCCGTTGTCGACGAGCAAGCTGCACACACCAGCCCGCATAGCACGGCTGCCAGATATACCTGTTTCTTCATCGTTTTCTTGATTTTTCTGTTGATTTAGCCAACAAAGGAACAAAAAGAGCAGGGAAAAAACAAATCTGACGGGGAAAAGCCGTTCCCTGCAGAATCCCGGTTCTCGATAACGGCAAGATACATAACCCTCATGAGGCTCATAGGCCGCCACTGCAAGATGCATGCCCGCGCCTTTGCGGGAAGGCGGCTTGAATAAAGCATAAAGGCTTAGGAATGCGTTGCTTATGAAAGCCTTCTTCCGTGCTTGCATGGAACAGGGGCGGTACGCGCAAGGAACGCGGGCGGTACGTGCATGGAGCAGGAGGGATGCAGATGCTTATGAACGGCTGCCGGATGGCGAGATTAATGGCCGCCACGGCACGGGAAGCCATTCAGCCGGCCGGAAAGGCGAAAGGGAACAGGCGGGAAGCATGAAAGATGCTTGAACGGGCTTGTTTCTAAGAAGAGCCTTTGGGCTTCTTTCACCATGACGAAGCCATGGAAGCAAGGATGAGCACGAGCCCGGCAACCGCCTTGCCAAACCTCAGCGGAGGCAAAGCGACGGCTTCAGGAGCTAAAACAAAGCATAAAAAATCCTGCCATTCCCAGGCAGGGAAAAGCAGGATTACCCTAAGTTATTTAAAACAAGTTCGCGTGCTCTCTTACATTCGGAGACTGTAATAACCGCATTGCTTCCATCCAGTTATTGCTTACTTGCGCAAATACACGTTTCACGAAACGAACAATCTTTTTCATACCTTAAAAACGTTAAATCCATACTGCAAAGTGCATGTCACACTTTCTTCCATTCTCTCTTTGCCATCTATTTCTGCACGGGACGATACCCGTTGATAAGCATTTCATTCCACCCTACTTCGGCAAGAATGCGCTTGAACGTATTGACTACTTTCTTTTTCATCTGTTACCTAATTTAGATTAATACTCTCAAAGATTCAAATCTGCATCCGGCAACCGGCGCAACCGCCCGGAGCGGGTTCGCCATCTTTTGCCTGTTGCCTGATTTTTAGTCTTTGCATGAACTTTTCCCGGTGTTAGAGGGCGTGCATGCTCAGCATGGAACAACCCCATACGTCAGCGTTGGTCTTTTCCAAACGGTTCATGAACTTCTTTAACATCTTCATTTTGTTATCCTCCTAAAACTAATCTTTGTCATTCTGCGAATTCTTATTGGATTCATGTTTTACAGCACAAAAATAAGGCCTTTTCCCGAATGTGCAAGGGGTAAAGGCGCAAAAAGTATGTTTTATAACATATTTCTTGACATAAATCAAAAACGGGACAGGTTTCATGCCGGCTGGATACTGTTTTGGCAGTTTTTGCCTGTCATGCCTGGCAGCTTTCTGGCAAGGTGGCAGGGAACGGCCGCCTCATTCGGCCTGTGCGGGCGGATAGTTCACCAAATAGAGGGTTCCGGCGGCTCGCGTGAAAGCGGTGTAGAGCCAACGGAAATAGTCGGGCGTGAGAAATTCGTCGGGCTGGTAGCCTTGGTCGAGGAAAACGTTCTTCCATTGACCTCCCTGCGCCTTGTGGCAGGTGACGGCATAGGCATACTTCACTTGCAGGGCGTTGTAGTAGGGATCGGCCTTCAACTTCTTCATGCGCTCGCGCTTGTTGCCGATGTCGGCATAGTCGCTTTGCACAGCCTGGAACAGTCGTTCGCTGTCCGCGCGTCCCAGAGCCGGAGCATCGGTTTGGAGAGTGTCGAGCAGGAGGGTGGCGTCAATCTCCCAGTTGTCGTAGGAGGGAAAGGCAAGGGTGGCATCGGCAAAACGGAAACCATACAGTTCGCGAGTCCGCCTCAGGCGGCGCACAACGGCTGTTTCGCCATTGGCTATAAAGTCCATGCCGTCCCGTTCGCTGTCTGCCCAATAGTAGTTGTTCTTGGCCACCATCAGCAGGTCGCCGGTGTTCAGTTCGTCTTCGCGCCACAGGATTTGGGCACGGATGCCCCCGTTGTAGATGTTGGCCCGCTTGTTTGAACGGCAGATGACGATGGTTTCATCCATCCCGTCGCGGCCGTAGCAGGTTTCGATGGCATCAATCAGCTCGTTGCCCGGCACCGTGCGGATGTCGGCAAAGCCGGTCAGCTTGATTTTGGGCAGCGACATGCAGGCATCGGCATCAATGAGCCGGCGCAGGCGGGTGGCATTCCACAGAATGCCCGACGCTTGCTCCTGCCTCACCACTTGAGTCAAGTTGGCCACCGTCACTTGCAGCCCGTACGCCTGCAAAACTTCGGGCATGAGGGCAGGGCTTTGCACCTCACCCACAGGCGGCAGCTGAGCCGTGTCGCCCATAAGCAGCAGCCGGCAGCCGGTGCCTGCATAGACAAATCGCACTAAGTCGTCCAGCAGCCGCCCGCTCCCGAAAGTTCCGCCGGACAGGCATTCGTTGGCAATCATAGAGGCTTCATCTACTATATATAAGGTGTGGGTGGCGAGGTTGTCATTCAGCGAAAAGTTGTCGGTGTCGTTGGAAAAGTTGCGCTGGCGGTAGATTTTCTTGTGAATGGTGAAAGCCGCATGTCCCGCATAAAGCGAGAACACCTTGGCAGCCCGTCCCGTAGGAGCCATGAGGACGCATTTTTGCTGCAGCTTGTCAAGCGTGCGCACCAAAGCGCTCACTAACGAAGTCTTTCCCGTGCCGGCATATCCCTTCAGCAGGAAGATAGAGCCGGCATCGGGAGCGGCCAAAAACTTCGACAACTTCGCCACCGCCTCTTCCTGTTCGGTAGTGGGACGATGGGGAAAACATTCCTTGATTTGCTGCTCTAAATAATTACTTATCATTCCGTAATGCTCCGTTAATCTTCAGTTTAGACTATTGGCAATAAACAAGTTGGCCAACAAGTTTAGCAAGATAGGATTGGCCGCGTGACTGATGGCCTGTTGCCCTACCACATATCGTCAGTGCCGCAGGAAACAGCGCCTGAACAATATGAAGGGATCGTTAGCAATGCCTTGGACAATCGCTCCCCGAAGTTACGCAAAAGTTTTAGAATAGCACCCATCTCTTGAATAGCATTTATATGCCCAAAAGATTTTTGCCGGAAAAGCCAATCAACATCAAGCTGCCGCTTCAACGCAAATGTACGCCGGACGGCGGGTCGTTGCCGACAA
>CAYSIQ010000075.1:0-10720 GCA_964431195.1 uncultured Bacteroides sp. | reverse complement strand
TTGTTCCCTTTGTACTTTCAGATAGGCAATACAAGACGCTCCATCGAGCGTTTCTACCGATAAAGTTCAGTATGTCCATAATGATATCCTGGTTAATATTCACATTATGAATTCGCTGAACTTCAGCAAGATGTACAAACATTCCGTATAAATATTTATCGTTAGCAAATCCCCGTGATGTTAATAAACGGGCATTATGCGGATAATCATAAATTTAAGCTGGAATTACGTCATTCCTTCATTTTTTCTGTAATAAAGTACCGAACAATTTTCGTGGGTGAATATTTCCCGTGCTACGCGCTGCAACTGTCCTGAGCCAACGGCACGGTAGCGGTTCACTTCGCCGTTCAAGTCTTCGGCCCGGCTTACCAGCTCGAAGTAAGCAAGGCTTGTCGCCACATTTAGATAGTTGATATTGCCGAATATCTGGGTTGATTCAAACTTATTTTTTACCTTTCCCAGCTCCTGCTCTTCCACGGGACATTGCTTCAGCTGCTCCAGTTCTTTCCATACGGCAACTTCGGCCTCTTCAAGAGACACGCCCGCCACCACTTTCCCGCTAATGTGCAACAAGCCCGGATCAATAGAACCATCGATGTAAGCATCGATGGTGGAAAAAATCGGCTGTTCCAACACCAATCGGCGGCTGAGCCTGCTGGAACGCCCGTTGCCCAAGAGGTCTGTCAGTATGTCGAAAGCATAATAGTCGGCATCGTTACGCCCGCACATGTGCCAGCCCATGAAGAGAGCATCAACAGGCACCTGCCGACTCACCTCTTGCCGCCGCTCGGCTGCCTGGCGATCCTCAGCAGACAATTGCCGCCGAGGTACTTCCCGACGGGAAACGCCTCCAAACCATTTCTCCGTCAATTCCTGCGCCAGCGGCCAAGCGATGTTCCCGGTAACGGCCAGCACGGCATTGTTGGGAGCATAATGGGCATAGAAGAAGTCTTTCACCTCAGCCAATGTGGCATCAGCTATGTGCGAGAGTTTCTGTCCGATGGCAGGCCAACGATAGGGATGCACGCGGAAAGCCATCGCACGCAACAAGTGGTCGGCATCACCATAAGGCTGGTTGAGGCAATGCTGCTTAAACTCCTCCATTACCACCCCGCGCTGAACTTCAAGGCTGCGGCTGTCTAAAGCCAAAGCCAGCATACGGTCAGACTCCAACCAAAAGCCTGTTTCCACATTGGCACGCGGCACGGTAAGGTAATAGTTGGTAAAATCGTTGTTAGTCCATGCATTGTTTTCACCGCCTGCCACCTGCAACGGCACATCATAGTCGGGAATATTCACGGATCCGCCGAACATGAGGTGTTCAAACAAATGGGCAAAACCGGTATGGCCGGGATGCTCGTCGCGAGCACCGACATCGTAAAGCACGTCCAAGGCTACCATCTGCGTGCTGGTGTCCTCGTGATGTACCAGCCGCAAGCCGTTGGAAAGTTGTGTCTTGTTAATCTTCAACGGTCACTTTCTTTATAATGATATCTTCTTCGGGACGGTCGTTGCGGTCGGTCTTGGCACGCTGGATACGATCCACCACATCCATGCCTTCCACCACTTCACCAAAGGCGGTGTATTCGCCATCTAAATGGGGAGCGCCTCCCACGGTCTTATACGCTTCCGCCTGCTCGGGCGTGAAAGCAAATTCATGGCCAGCCAATTGAGCCTCAGCCTGCGACAAAAGTGAATCTTGCAGTGCCATTAAGGCATTCTCGTCACCTGTACGCCGCAATTGATAGATTTCTTTCAGTCTCAAGTTGGCCAATGACTGAAAGATGCGCTGGAGACGCATCTGGTTAATCTGTTCTTCCATATCGGACAGCGAAGAATCGTTGAACACCCGGCCGGTGACAATGTAGAACTGACAGCCCGATGACTCGCGCTTAGGGTTGACTTTGTCGTCCTGACGCGCTGCGGACACAGTGCCACGTTTGTGAAAATATTTGGGATAAACAAACTCTGCAGGGATGGTATAACCCACGTCGCCATGGCCCAACAACTGGCCTTTGGAGGCATGTTTAGACTGCGGGTCACCAGCCTGCACCATGAAGTCTTTGATAACACGGTGGAACAGCACGCTATCATACACGCCTTCGCGGGCTAACTTGACGAAATTGTCACGATGCTTGGGCGTTTCATTATACAGCTTAATCACGATGTCGCCCGCTGTCGTTTCCAGCCTCACCCTGGTTTCTTTTTCCATATCATCTTTGTTTTGTGGCGTTTTGCAGCCGGCCAGACTGCAAAACAATATAGTTAATAATGCAATAAAAAAGTCCTTCATTTCCTTTCCACATTAAATTAAGTGCGCAAATATACGACTTTCAGACAAATCCTTTTACCTTTGCAGATTGAAAAATAATCACTAAGACAGGTGGGATGAACGATTGGGAAGGTAAGAAATGAACGCATCCTCTTGCACCATTAATGACGCAGAAGCAAACATGATTGATTGGAACATACTCAGCCAAATCGCATCGGTGGCTTTCGACCTAATTTACTTCGGTGTGGTCATCGGCATCATTGTGGTCATCATCCTTGACAACCGGAATCCGGTAAAAACCATCTCGTGGATATTGGTACTGATGTTTCTGCCAGTGGTTGGATTGGTGTTCTACTTCTTCTTTGGCAGAAGCCAGCGGCACGAGCGAATCATCAGCAAGAAAAACCAGAGCCGCCTGCTAAAGAAACCGCTGGCAGAGTTTCAAGCACAAGATGATTATCAAGCACCTCCTCATTACAGCCGCCTCATCTCCCTCTTTGCCAACCTCAACCGCTCACTTCCTTTCGAAAGAAACCGGGTGCAGGTTTACACCAACAGTGTATCAATGTTGCAATCGCTTCTCCATGAAATCCGACAAGCGAAAAGCCACATCCACTTGGAATTTTATATCTTTGCCGATGATGCCGTAGGCAGGCTGGTGCGCGACATGCTGATAGAAAAGGCTCGCGAAGGGTTGGAGGTGCGCGTCATCTACGATGACATGGGCTGCTGGCATGTACCGCACCGCTTTTTCGAGGAAATGCGTGAGACGGGCATCGAAGTGCGCAGTTTCCTGAAAGTACGTTTTCCGCGTTTTACCAGCAAGGTAAACTACCGCAATCATCGCAAAATCGTAGTCATCGACGGACGGGTAGGATTTGTTGGAGGAATGAATTTGGCCGAACGCTATGTGCGCGGCGTGGAATGGGGCGTATGGCGAGACACGCATTTGATGCTAGAGGGAAAGGCCGTCCACGGCTTGCAGGCAGCTTTCCTGCAAGACTGGTATTTCGTGGATCGCACGTTTGTCACCGCCGCCCGATATTTCCCAAAGACCGAGAACCGGGGCAATGCGCTGATACAGATTGTGACCAGCGAGCCTGTGGGGCTGTGGCGAGAAATCATGCTGGGCTTAAGCATGGCGATACTGAATGCGCGGAAGTATTTTTATATTCAAACGCCTTACTTCCTCCCCACCGAAACTATCTTGGCTGCCATGCAGACAGCTGCCCAAGCCGGTGTGGATATGCGGCTGATGTTGCCTGAACGGGCTGACAATCGGATAACACACTTTGCTTCTTGTTCGTACATAGCCGACACGTTGCGTGCGGGGGTGAAGATTTACTTTTACAAGAAAGGATTCCTGCATTCGAAGTTGATGGTATCTGACGATGAACTCTCTACAGTGGGATCTACCAACCTCGACTTCCGCAGTTTCGAACATAACTTTGAAGTCAACGCTTTCATTTATGACACGGAAACAGCCTTAGAAATGCGCGAAATCTTCCTGCAAGACCAGCGCAACTCAGAACAGGTACTGCTGAAGAATTGGATTAAGCGCCCGTGGCATCGGAAAGTTGCCGAGAGCGTGATTCGGCTGCTGGCACCATTGCTGTAGTAAAGAACGAGAAGTTGACACTGCCATACACCCTCCGCTCGCTGAAACAAGGGTGTGCTTCAAAATTGTTTTTCTTGCCATGTTCCAGCACAAAAAGGCCGCCGGGCTTCAGCAATCCGCTTTGCAGCACTAGTTCAGGCAGGGTCTCTATTTCCGGGAGTTCATAGGGAGGGTCGGCAAAGATGAAATCAAACTGCCTGCGGCTGTCCCCGCTTTTCAAATATTTGAATACATCGCCCCGGACGGGCAGGCATTTGTCGGTATTCACCGCTTGCATTACCTTGCAGATAAAGGCATAGTGGGCACGGTCTTTTTCTACGCTCACCACCAGGCCGCACCCTCTTGACAACAGTTCGAGGCTGATGCTTCCCGTCCCTGCAAAGAGGTCGAGGGCATGAAACCCCGCCTCGAAATCAAGGCGGTTGGACAGCACGTTGAACAGGTTTTCTTTGGCAAAATCGGTCGTGGGGCGTGCCTTGAATGTATGCGGTACTTCAAAACGCCGTTTCTTGTAAATCCCGCTTATTACTCGCATAATGTGATGGCTTGTAGGTCTGCATTGACGGAAGGAGTCATGACAAACACCTGCCTAAGGTATTTCTTCAGTTCGTTTACCAGTTCATCCCGCCCTGCGGGGTTGCCTGTCAAATGCAGTTCATCGCGCTCCTGCCCGAAGCCCAGTTGTTTCCACAGGTAGAGCAGGAAGTAAAGCCGGTCGGCTGTCTCTTGGCAGGCATAAGCATTGGCTGCCAGCAAACGTCCACGCTCGTAGGCGAACACGTCCATTTCCCCGCTGCGCAGGTTAGCGTATATTTTCCGGCTGTTGCCCAAGCGGCTTTTCGATGCAAAATACTCCATCAACGGGCTGGCCTGCGCATAAAACTTGGCATCGGGACACTGCTTGCCTATGTAAGCCATGGCACTGCTGTCCATGCCAAAGACCACTACAATGTCGTTGCGTTGCATGATGTTGTAAAGTACCGCCTCGTTGTCCCGCCGTAGGTGGTTGTAGTAGAATACCTCCTTGGCCTGCTCGTCATCGAAGAAAGGGAGGGGCACGTAGGTGACGCGCCTGCCAGCCACCAGCACGTTGACGCGGCGGTAGCGGCGGTTTAGGCATTCCACATCACGAAACATGCGTTTCACGTTGGCCGTCAGCGAGACTGACTCATTGACGGCATAGTCGAAACATGCCACAGGAGGGTCGCCCAACGGGTCGAAAAGCGAGTAGGTGAAACCCTCCTCGCTCAGCCTCACGGACAATGTATATTGCTCTGAATGGCTAAAGTCTATGTCTGCTGTCATCTTTTCATCCCAAAATCTTCGTCCGCCCCGGCCGGTTTTATTCTAAATGTTTTTTTATCCAGGCCAAGTGGCCGCGTTCCGTTTCTTCGGAAGTCCAGTGTTCATTGACGGGTGTCAGCAGGGCTTCTTTCGGGCAGGTCAACGCGTTGTAGACGGCATAGCTCGTGGTTGGCGGGCAAGTGTCATCATTGTACCCCCAAGTCATGTAAGTGGGCACTTTGATTAGGCGTGCAAAGTTCACCACATCGTAATAAGCCATTGTCTGCCGTTTTTCCGGCGTATCCATGCCAGCCATGCGGGAGAAGTGCGGGTAGCCGTCGGCCTCTCCTGCCGCATAGCGTGCCATGTCGCTCAATGCTGGATGGTTGGCAACGCAGAGAGTGACACGGCAGTCCAATCCACCCGTGACCAATGCCAATGCCCCGCCTTGGCTGCCTCCCTGCACCACTACGTTCCGCCCGTCCCATTCAGGCAGCGAAGTGAGCAGGTCGATGCCGCGCACGCAAGCCAAATACACATGTTTCATATAGTAATTGTCGCGATTGTCCAGCCCGTTGGCGAGGTAACCGTTCTCCTTGCCGTTGAAAGCGGTGCTGATGTCCCGGAAAGTTTCTTCAGGCAATGCAGGATTTATGCCGTGGATCTCTATTTCAAAGCGGATGCAACCTTGTTCGGCATAATATTTATGGCGCAAAGGCTCTTTGATGGTCTTGATTCCCGCCCCCGGCGGGCAAAGCACAACGGGGCAACTGCCCGGACGTGCGCCTTTGGGGTAGAACAAATAGCCATAGATGGCCTGCCCCTGCTTGTTCAGCAGCAGTTTCACCAAATAGCAATCTACCTTATCGGTGCAATACTCAGATGCCCGCTCTTTGGTGTACTGTAAAGGAAACTTGGCAGCTTCCTCCAAATTCTTGTTCCAGAAAGCCTGGAAGTCAGCTGGCATCTGCGTGTAAGGCTGGATCTTTCCCGGCGAGAAGCCTAATTTGATGTGATGTTTGTAGGTCTTCCCCTTGATGGTAGCTGTCAGGCGGCAATCGCGGAAACCAGGCTTTACCATAGTGCCCACTGGCACCAAGGCCTTGCCGTTCCGCAAAACGGCCGTGCCTTTCGTATCGGCCGGCAGCAAATCATCGCCAATCTCGTAGTTCACGGCCATGCCGTCCTGCGGGATTCCGTACTGATAGAATTGCACTTCTACGGTAGCATCCTCGCCCATTTCATAAATCCAATTGGAATGATTGGGCACCGTCACCCACAATACATCGCTGCGGTAAGGATAGTTCTCAGCAAAAAGGGGAGCCAGGCCGCCCCACATGCACAAAACAAGCATTACATTCTTCATCTTCATACACATATTATTATATAATGCGTTTACCTGCTCACTTCTACCAATGCCGAACCGTTTTTCACGGGATTCCAGCCATCACTGCCTGCCAAGACGGTCTCCATCTCATACCCGTCGAGACTTTTCAACTGGCGTGAGAAAGGAGCACGCTCATCGGGACGGGCACCATCGCCTGTGCTTTGATATTCTGCATAGAAAACGGTTTGCTCTGCATCGGGCTTATTCCAGTTGTGCCAGCCGGCGGGCAGGATGTGCACACCCATATCGCATCGCACAAACACAGCCTGGGCATAAGGCCGCCATGGACGGGAAAGGTAGACTTTGGAAACTCCCGGTTCAGCGGTCAACCGGCAGTCATAGAATACATAGCCATATTTCTGTCCTTTGTCGGTGGAAGGAGCCGTAACGTAGCCATTGCCTTTGCTATGAATGTGGCAACGATTGAAAACGGCAGTGGACCAGCCAAATATAAAATCAACCGTACCTTCAATGTAACAATCTTCATAATATTGGCGACAGTCTTTCCCATAAGTGTAAAGCGTATCTTGAAAGCCCAAGAAGCGGCAGCCCTTAAAGAATGCACGCTCAGCACTGACAAAACATGCCACAGCCTGCCCGACAGGGCCGGACGCATTCCGGAAAGTAATGTTTTCGGCATAGAAATCGGGCGCATAGATATAGCAGGAAGCAGACCCTGATGTGCCTTTGTTCTCACCGAAGCAGTTGGCTTTGCCGGCATAATCATTGAATGAAATCACGGCCCCAGCCTGACCGATAAGCGAAAGGTTGATTTTGCTTTCCGGCACGACGACCTTTTCTTCATATACTCCCGGACGAACCAAAATGGTGGTACGTACATTCTTACGATAGTCGGGAACCGCATTGACAGCTTCCTGCACAGTAAAGAAATCGCCGCTCCCGTCTTTGGCCACCACAAAATCGTAATGGCGGACATAAGTTGCCAGTTCAGGTACTTCCCGTGCTATGGCATCAATGGCCAGCCCGGCCACTACCCTGCCGCCATGTACATTGAGGTGAGTGTTATCCTCCCGCCCTTGTGGGAGCAGCGGAACGGTATTGGCAGGTATCCACATAAAGAGTTTCTTCGACTCGACAGGTCCAAGCCTTTCCACCAAGTCGTGCGTAATGCGGTTCATATCCACAAAAGGCACATTCAACTCTTCTGCCACACGGCGCGGAGAGTCCAAGTAGGCTCCGTGAGTATCAATCAGTTTATCGCCTTCTTGAGGTTGTTCCTCCAGCGGGCGGGCGGGGCCTCTGGGATCAAGGACTGCATCATCCTGTTTGACGGCATCTGCCAAAGTCGCCGTGTCGGTTCTCAATCCGAAATTGCGCCGCACGATAGAATTAAACAATACGGGTATCCCTCCCTTTTCGCGGGTCTCGTTGACAAAACGGCGCAGATTGGCATCGAAAGTCGTGCCGGGGTCAGTATGCCTGTCTAAACCGGGCTTCTCGTCATTGTGGCCGAACTGGATAAACACGTAATCTCCTTTCCCAATCAGCGAGAGCACTTTATCCCAACGCCCTTCATCAATAAAACTCTTGGAGCTGCGCCCGTTAACGGCATGATTATCCACACGGATGTCTTCCGACAAAAATCCGGGCAGCATCTGCCCCCAGCCCCGTTCGGGATTCCCACCGTCCAGCTTTTTGTTGGCCATGGTGGAGTCTCCGATCATAAAGATAGTTATTCCCGGCTTATCAGCCTTGAATGCTGTAAACAACAAGAACAAACAGCAAAGCAATGTCAGTTTATGTTTCATTTTTCCCGATATTAAGTTCTAAAAGTGTCAAAAGCCGCCAGCGCCGGCATAAGGTGCAAAATTATTCTTCCGGAACCCAAGTGCCCGATATGCCGAACACATAGTTCCAATCATCATACCTCCCGGCTTCCTGCGGGGTAAGTTGTACGGCCCAAGCTACACGGCCTTCCGTGGCGGCTCCCGCTCCCCGGTTGCCGTATTCTGCGTAGCGGGCAGTACGTTCATTGTCGGGATTTCGCCAATTATCCCATCCTGCAGGGCAGATGTGCCCGCCCAGCTCGCAACGCATAAAAACAGTAGCTGCATGCGGGCGCCACGGGCGTCCCAAGAAAACCTTGTCAACGCCGTCAGCCGCCGTCAGCCTGCAATTCCTAAAGACATAGCCCACAGCCGCATCGGCCGGCGTAGAGGCAGCGGTGACGTAGGAATTCCGCTTGCTGTGAATGGTGCAGCCGTCAAACAAGGCCGTGGACGGGCCGAAAATGAAATCAGTCGTGCCTTCTATATAGCAGTCCAAAAAGTAAAGGCGGGTGCCTTCCATGCCGGTATAAACCGTGTCCTGATTACCCAGAAAACGGCAGTTAATAAAAACCAGCCGGTCGCCTTCCGTATGCAGGGCTACGGCCTGCCCTAAGGGGGCGGCATTGTTTTCCACGGTCAGGTTGCGGAAAGTGATGTCGTTGCCTTCCACTTTCAAAGTATAGGTACGGAAAGTGCCCATCTTGTTGATATTGGCATGGTCATCGTAAACAATGACTGTCTTTGCGGGATCTTCCCCGATGAACTCCACCCGCTGAAGCCAGGATGGTACCACTACTTTCTCCTTGTAGATGCCGTTTTTCACCAGCACGGTCACTTTGTAATCCATAAAGGCGCGTATGCCTTCCATGGCTTCCGACAGGGTGCGGTAATCGCCCGTGCCATCACGCGCCACCACGATCGTATCTTTCCATCCGGGCGCAGCGGCAGACGCGGCCAGACTCCCGGCCAGCAATAACCCGAGGCAACAGCTTGCCGCCCGCAAACAATGTTTCATGGTTTCCTGCTTAATTAATTGCCCAACACTTCTTTCACGTCCTGCAGACGCTCCCACTCCAAGCTGCCCAAGATGAAAGGCCCAACGGCCTTGGCATCGTTGGAACGGATGGTTTCATTGATGTAATAGTCATAGTCGCCTGAGCGGTAGGCCTTGCCGCCCAGCCCGGCCACGGCGCAGGCCTGCGTGATGGAAACCAGCCCGTCCTCGTCCACTTTGATGAATTGCTTGAGGATGCCCTCGTAGCCTTTAATGGCCACGTCCAAATAGGACTTGTCCAAGTATCCTTTGCGCACCCCCTTGAACAAGGCGTACACGAACATGGAGGAGCAGGAAGATTCCAAGTAATTGCCCTTGTCGCCGCTGCGGTCTAAGACTTGGTACCACACGCCCGTCTCGGCATCCTGCAAGCGTTTCACCTGGGCTGCCACATTATTGAATATGGCAAGCATGGAGTCGCGCCCCGCTTCGTGCTCGGGTATGAAATCGAGCGCGTCCACAAACGCCATGGCATACCATCCCAGCGCACGCCCCCAGCAGTGCTTCGACTGCCCTGTCTGCGGGTCGGCCCAGCGTTCTTTGCGGCTCACGTCACAAGCGTGGCGGTAAAGCCCGGTGGCGGGGTCATAGGTATGGCGGGCGGCCATCAGGAACTGGTTGACCACGTCGGGGTAAGCATCCGCTTGGCTGTTGCGGAACGCATATTCGGCATAGAAAGGAGCTCCCATGTAGATGCCGTCCAGCCAGACTTGGTTGGGGTAAACCTTCTTGTGCCAGAATCCCCCGTCGGCATTGCGGGGGTGCGAGTCAAGTTGGCTGCGCAACAGAGCCAAGGCTTTTTTGTACTTCTCCTCTTTTGCCTGCTCGTAGATGCGGAACAGGAACTTTCCCGAGTTGATTCGATCCAAACTGTACTCCTCCAGCCTGTATTCCTTGATGCTCCCGTCGGCATTCACCATCGTGTCGGCGTATGCCAAGGCGTAGTCGTAGAATTTCTTGTCGCCGTAGCGGTCATACACGTCCAGCATGGCCTGTAGCTCCAGCCCATGGCAATAATCCCACTTCAGTTTCGGCTGGAAATCCAGCTGCCACGATTCCGGGCAACGAGCCATCTCTGATTCGGCCATGCGCACCGACCACGGCTGCCCGCCGCTTGCCTGCTGAGCCGCCATGCCCGCCGGGGAAAGGACTATCCCCGCGGATACCGCCCAACCAAACAAAAACGTTCTCTTCATAACTTTATTTATTAAATGGTTAAATTGTTCTTCCTGCGGAGCAAAAATAGGGATTTCTTTTTGAATCCGGATGCGTTTCCCGCATAAAATGCCAGACATTTTGTTCCCTGCCGGCGCAT
>CAYSIQ010000074.1:0-10822 GCA_964431195.1 uncultured Bacteroides sp. | reverse complement strand
GAAACTTACCACTCACTAAAAGACTTTGAATTGTCGCATGGGAAAAACGTTATTGAAAGAGCTAACGACTTTCAACAGTATATGGAAGTCCTGTGGATGTGACATTGAAAGCCGACACTTCGGAACAAATGACTTTGGAAGTACATTTCCTTGCCTTGGAATCCACCGTTGAAAAAAACTTGATACAAGCAAAAAACATTCCGTGGAAGAAGCAGAAATCAATAAACTATTGGCAAAAGCCCAACAAAGCATTAACAGATTGGCGAGAGCCGACGTTTCCGATGCCAAAATCCAGGAAGAACTTGACAGGGTGAAAGACGAGGCCAAGAACAGTTCCGAGAAGAAAGCAGTGTTGCAACATCTGAAAGAAGTGCTCAGAAAGATAGAAAGTCTCGATGAAAGCACGGCATGGCAAGATAACCAAAGAGCTTCTGCTCGCAGCCATCCGGCAGACGCGCCCGTCTTTAAGCCTCGAAGAAATAAAGCGATACGACAAGATAAGGAGCCAAGTGGCCGGAGAGCCGCTGAAAGGACAAAGCCCCCGCATAGGGTTTAAATAGGATGCGCATACACGCGCCTTGACATCCATGCGCGCAAGAGGCAAGCCGGGCATAGGCAAGGCGAATTTTATTCGCCTTGCCTACGCCTTTTATAAGGCCTTTTTTATCCAGGGGTGGCGTTATGTTATGGATTTTGCCGCATGGCATCTTGATTGTCAGAAAATATATACTACATTTGCCCCGTATAATAACCCCAAAAACACCGATACGTCATGAAAAAAGCCTTATTAGCCTGCGGGAGCGCCCTCGGCCTGCTCCTGGCCGCCTGCGGGGACGAGAACAACGACTGGATCAGCCCTGCCGACGAGTACACAACATCTGCCTTGGTCAACGGCATTGAAATCCCGCCCCAAGGCACCGGCTTCGACCTGCTCTTCGACCACAGCGAGACAGTATGCAAAGCGCAAACCGCCCCCGGCAGCGAGCGCGACTTCTGGAAAGTGTGCGAGGTGACAAAAGAGATGACCGGCGACAACCAGACCCACTTCCACTTCAACGTGCCGGCCTACGACGGCTTCGCCGCCATGAACATGGGCGTACGCTTTGTGGCGGGAGGCAGCAGCCTGGACATCAGCCTCAAACAAGAAGCACCCCTCCACGTTGCCGTAGAGGAGGAATCGTGGCCAGTGCCGACAGAAGGCGGCATCCTGAAAATACCCGGGCATGCGAACGTGAAGTTCAGTGTCGCGATACCTGAATCCTGTCAGGACTGGGTTCACCTCGACAACATCGAAGAAAGAGGGATGTACCACGAGATAACCATCGTGCTCCGCATCGATGCCAACCTTTCGGGCACAAGCCGCAGCTGCCAAATAGACCTTAAGACGAATTACGGCAACACCACGGGGAAGATTGTGGTCTCGCAACTGTAACAACCACCCCTCCTCTTGCGGCATACGTATGCCGCAAGGGTTTATCCCACGCACCCTTCCAGCGACACGCTGAGCAGCTTCTGCGCCTCAACCGCGAACTCCATCGGCAGCTTGTTGAGCACCTCCTTGGCATAGCCGTTGACGATCAGCCCCACGGCATCCTCGGCGCCGATCCCGCGCTGGCTGCAATAGAACAGCTGGTCTTCGCTGATCTTGCTGGTGGTGGCTTCGTGCTCCACCACGGCGGTCTCGTTGCGGATGTCCATATAGGGGAAGGTATGCGCCCCGCAGCGCGACCCTAACAGCAGCGAATCGCACTGGCTGTGGTTGCGGGCGTTGTCGGCTTTCCGCCCCACGCGCACCAAGCCGCGGTAGGAGTTCTCGCTCATCCCTGCGGAGATGCCCTTGCTGACAATGGTGGAGCGCGTGTCTTTGCCTATGTGGATCATCTTCGTGCCCGTGTCGGCCTGCTGGCGGTGGTTGGTGACGGCCACGCTGTAGAACTCGCCCGTCGAGCCGTCGCCCGCCAGGATGGTGCTGGGGTATTTCCATGTGATGGCGCTGCCCGTCTCCACCTGCGTCCACGACAGCTTGCTGCCCTCGCCTTTGCACAGGCCGCGCTTGGTGACGAAGTTATAGACTCCCCCCCGCCCCTCGGAGTCGCCGGGATACCAGTTCTGCACGGTGCTGTACTTCACCTCGGCGCGGTCGTGGACAATGATTTCCACAATGGCGGCGTGCAGCTGGTTCTCGTCGCGCATGGGGGCGGTGCAGCCCTCCAAATAGGAGACATACGAGTCATCGTCCGCCACGATGAGCGTGCGCTCGAACTGCCCGGTGTTGCGCGCGTTGATGCGGAAGTAGGTGGACAGCTCCATGGGGCATCGCACCCCCTTGGGGATATAGGCGAACGAGCCGTCCGAGAAGACCGCCGAGTTGAGCGCGGCAAAGAAGTTGTCGCGGCAAGGCACCACCGAGCCGAGGTACGCCTGCACCAAGTCGGGATGCTCGCGCACGGCCTCGCTGATGGAGCAGAAGATGATGCCTTTCTCCAACAGCGCCTCCTTGAAAGTGGTCTTGACGGAAACCGAGTCCATCACGGCATCCACGGCCATGCCGCCCAAGGCCATCTGCTCCTCCAGGGGGATGCCCAGCTTGTTGAAAGTCTTGACCAGTTCGGGGTCTATTTCCTCCATGCTTCCGGGCCTTTTCTTCTTGGCGGTAGGGTCGGCATAGTAAGAGATGGACTGGTAGTCTATTTCGGGAACGCGGAGATGCGCCCATGCAGGCATATCCATTGTCAGCCAGCGGCGGTAAGCGTCGAGGCGGAAGTCCAGCAGCCAGCCGGGCTCGCCTTTCTTCTCAGAGATGAGGCGGATGGTGCTTTCGCTCAGCCCGCGGCCTATGATGTCGGTGTGCACGTCGGTGGTGAAGCCGTACTTGTACTTCTCCTGCGCAATGCGGCGCGCCAGCTCATTGCCGCTTGCGGGCTTGTCAGATTCGTTTTGTCGCATCGTTTATCTCGTTATAGATTTGTTCGGCAAATTCCTTGGCTTCGGGGAAGAAAAGGCCTGCCAACGGCTTGACGGCATGGTAGAGCGCCGACTCCTGCTTCTGCCGCCTGCTGACAAGTTCGTTCTGCCTGTCCGCATGTTCCAGCACGCAAGCCAGCAGGCTGGCCACCAGCGCGTGAAGCAGGCCGCCCGCCACCGCCCCTAACAGGCGGTTCAGCCATCCCAACGAGACGGCCTCCAAAGCCTTGGCGAGCACGGAGGCCGCCAGCAGGAAGAGCGAGGGCACCAACAGCCAGACGGCCAGGAAAGCCAGCGCCTGCGCCGGCGTCATGCCGCCGGCGGCATGAGAGAAAACATCCTTGGCTACCAAGGCATAAAGGGCGCGAGCGGCCATAAGCCCCGCCGTCAGCCCCAGCAGGCCGGCCGCTTGCTTCAACGCCCCCTTCAGGAAGCCGCGCAGCACGCCGCTGCCGATAATGACCAGAATAATAATGTCAAGCGTCGCCATCGGTTTCTCCCCTCCCCTACGCGGTCTGCATGTCGTTCAACTTCTTGTAATAATCATTCCGCTCAAGCAGGCTTTCGTGCGTGCCGCGCCCTACAATCTCGCCTTCGTAAAGCACGCAGATTTCGTCCGCATGCTTGACGGTGCTCAGGCGGTGGGCGATGGCAATGGTCGTGCGCGACTTCATCAGGCGCTCCAAAGCCTCCTGCACCAGGCGCTCGGACTCTGTGTCGAGGGCGGAAGTGGCCTCGTCCAATATCAGGATGGGAGGGTTCTTCAGGATGGCGCGGGCGATGCTGACGCGCTGGCGCTGCCCGCCCGACAGGCGGCTGCCGCGGTCGCCGATCAGGGTGTCATAGCCGTGCTCGGTCTCCATGATGAAGCCGTGGGCGTTGGCTATCTTGGCCGCTTCGACCACCTGCTCCATCGTGGCGCTTTCCACCCCGAAGGCGATGTTGTTGTAAAAGGTGTCGTTGAACAGGATGGCTTCCTGGTTGACGTTGCCAATCAGCGAGCGGAGGCTGGCTATGGAAACGTCTTTCACGTTTTTGCCGTCGATCAGCAGCTCGCCCTCCGTCACGTCGTGGTAGCGCGGCACCAGGTCCGCCAGCGTGGACTTGCCCGACCCCGACTGCCCCACCAGCGCGACGGTCTTCCCCTTGGGCACGTCCAGGTTGACATGCTTCAGCACGGGGCGGCCTTCCACGTAGCTGAAGCTAACGTCGCGGAACGAGATCTTGTCTTCGAAGCCTTCCAGCGGGAGCGGACTGGCGGGCTCCTTGAGGGGGTTGCCCGCCTTCAGTATCCTGTCGATGCGCTCCATGCTGGCGAGGCCCTGCGGGACGTTGTAGAATGCCTTGGAGAACTCTTTCAGCGGGTTGATGACGCTGTAAAGGATGATCAGGTAGAAGATGAACGTGGCGGCGTCCATCGGCGCGCGGGGGGCGCACAGGATCAAGGCCCCGCCGAACAGCAGCACGACGACGATGACGCACGTGCCCAGGAACTCGCTCATCGGGTGCGCCGAGCTTTGGCGGATCACCATCTCGTTCATCGCGTCGCGGTACTCGTCGTTGGTCTTGGAGAAGCGCGCCGACATCTTGCCCTCGGCGATGAACGCCTTGATGACGCGCAGGCCTCCCAGCGTCTCGTCCAGCTGCGACATGATGTCTCCCCAGCGGGCCTGCGCCTCGGACGACTGCCGTTTCAGCTTCCGGCCGACGGCTCCCATGGCCCAGCCCGCCAGCGGCAGGACGAGCATCACGGACAGCGTCATCTGCCAGCTCACCGCGAGCAGGGTGGCGAGGCACACCGCCAGGGCTATCGGGTTGCGGATGAGCATGTCGATGGAGCCGGCCAGCGCGTTCTCCACCACCGCGGCGTCGGCGCTCATGCGGGCGATGATGTCTCCCTTGCGCTCTTCCGAGAAGAAGCCGAGCGGCAGGCGCAGCACCTTGTCGTACACCTCCACGCGGATGTCGCGCACGATGCCCGTGCGGAGCGGCACCAGCACGGCCGCCGAGGCGAAATAGCCCGCCGTCTTCAGCAGGGTCGCCAGCGCCAGCAGGCCGCCCATCATGGCCAGCGTGAGGAACTCGCCGTAGCGCGCCACGACGAGGCTGACGGAATAGTAGGCGTCGTTCACCAGCACGTCCTTGTCGAGGAGGTTCCCCTCCAGAGGGATGTATTCGTACACTTGCGTGTCTATCTTGAACAGGATGTTCAGGATGGGGACGACGGCCGCGAACGAAAACACGTTGAGCCACTGGGTCACGAAGTTCAGCGCGAGCGCCCATCCCAGGTACTTCCGGTACGGCTTCAGGTAGCGGCGGAGAAGGGCAAAAAACTGTTTCAGCATGATAACGCGTGGTCTCTGGTGATAAGCCCCGCAAAGATAGGCAAAATGCGGACAAGACCCAACGAATCGGGGCGTTATTTCGCGGGCAACGGGCTTGCCGGCATCGCGCCGTCTCTGCAAAAGCCGTGCAGCGTCTCTGCAAAAGCCGTGCAGCGTCGCTGCAAAAGCCGTGCAGCGTCGCTGCAGAAGCCATGCAGCGTCGCTGCAAAAGCCGTGCAGAGTTGCTGCACGGCTTTTGCAGTGATCGGGGCGCCCGCGCGGGGCCGCGGGCGGCCCCGGCGGGGGCAAGCCGGAGGCGCGCGGGCGGGGCATAAAAAAGGCCGCGCCGGAACTCCGGCGCGGCCTCCCGTATCAGGCCGTCATTCTTGCCTGAAGCCGTAGCCGTTCGTGAAGCCCGTGGTGGAAATCGCGTTCGGGGTGAACGGCCACAAGTAAACGGGGGCGCTCACGTAGTCATAGTCATAGAACAAGTAGGTGTAATACTCGTCGTAGTAGTCCGTCAGGGTCTTCCCCCACTCGACCTTCTGGTACCCGTCCGCCTCCAGCGCCTTCGCCTCCGCGCCGTCGGGATCGATGTAGGCGAACAGCCCTTCGATCGCCAGGTTGGTCAGGCTGCCGGCCGTGAGGTTCTTGGCCATGTCCGCGTCGCTGATGCCGGCGGCCTTCCCCGCCGCGGCCCAGTCGTCGTTCTGGCCGCGCCATCCCGGGTACAGCACGGGGTCGCCCTTCGCGTCTTCCGGGCATTCCGTCGTCAGGCGGTAGCCGTACAGTTTCTCGGCGTCGACCAGCTTCGTCCACACATAATTCGAGATCGTGTTGCCGTTGGCAAACGTGTAGCGCCCTTCAGACCTCAGGCCGTCCATCATCTCCTTTGTCATGTCCTTTATGTTCCGGACGGCGTCGGGCAGGAAGCCCGTCCGGATCAGCGTCCAGCGTCGGTCGCCCTCGCCGGCGAACTCAAAGCCTCGCTCTTCCACGACCGCCCTCAGGAGGCTCCCGCAGGACGCTATGAAGGCGTCCGTGCCCGCTTTCCCCTCCGGGAAGGAGCGCTCGCGTATCCTGCCCAGGTAGGCCTTCGCCTCGGCGTCGTCCCCCAAGGCCGCGCAGGCCTCGGCGTAGCCCAGATAGATTTCGGACAGGCGCATGTAAGGGCCGTTGATGCCCGAGGTGCGCTGCTTCTGCACGTAAGGGACGGCCATGCGGCACTCGTCCCATTTGTTCAGGGACATGCCGCCTCCCGTGGCCTTCGAGTTGGGGGTGAAAGGTATGAGCTTTTCCGCCCCCTTGCCGTTGCTGCCCGTGACGGCCACGCTGACGTCGCGGCGCTTGTCGTCGGGGGAAAACATCCCATAGTAGAAAGCGGGATTGATCCGCCCCTGCCCGTAGCTTTTGCACGGGAACGCGTTGGAAGTGCCGCCGTCCGAAGGGCGCCCGAAAGAATAAGGGCGAGGATCGTTCCCGATGCCTTGCGTCATCGCGTACTCGTATATCGACTCGTCGGCGTACTCCAGGTCGTTCATCTGCTGGAAGAAGTATTGGTAGGGATTATTGAAGCTTCTTTGCCCCTTGCCGCCCGCCGGGCGGGGATCCGTCGCGTGGAACTCGGCGCTGCCGGGATTATCTATGACCATCTTGAAATACGTCCTGGCTATGGCGTACAGGTCCCTCCAGTCGGAACGGCGCGCGTAGACCGCCCCGCCCGCGTTGTTGTTGGGCATGCCCAGCTGTTCCAACGAGACGGCCTCCCCGTTCCCTTTCCTGTAGAAATCCGCGCCCAAGTCCGTGCGGCGGGTCTGATACCCGCCCGCGTCCAAGGCCATGCGCCCGATCAGCCCTTGGACGAAGGTGCGCGAGAATATGTTTTTCTCCATCGCCGCCGTTTCGCCCACCCGGAACATGACAGGCTCCACGGCCTCCAGCTCGCCGATGATATAATCATAGATGGAATCACGCGGCGCGAGCCGCATGGCCGACTGCCCGCCTTTCAACTGGAAAGGGACATCGCCAAAGTTCCTTACCAGCTCGCGGTAAGCCACCGCCCGGGCCGCGACGGCCTCGCCATACAGCTGCCCCAGCTCGGAAGGCGTCCCGTTCATGAACTCCTCATAGCTGCCGGACTCTTTCATCGCGTTGATCACGGCATTAGACTTGCCTATCAGCTCATATAGCTTCGCGTAAGCGCCGTCTTCCGTCAGATAAGACAACAGCCCGTAGCTGCCGGTGTATGTGCCGTTCTGATACAGGCACTCGGGGTAATGCCTTGCCGGCTGATTGCTGAAAGCCTCGGGATGCCGCTCGATGTCAGAGCCGCAAACATCCGCGGCGTAATAAAGCCCGTCTCCAAAGACATTTGTATTCGCGACTTCACGCCACGCCTCGTATACGCCGTACATGGCGGCTCGCGTGTTTTCCACGTCAGAGAAAACGAATTCGCTCTCCAATACGGAAGGAGACTTCGTGTCCAGAAAATCGCTGCAAGAACCGGCCGCCAAAAGCCCGCCTGCGCAAAAGAGTAAACATAGTATCTTTTTCATGACAAAACCGATTTAAAATGCGACATTAATGCCAAACGTGTATGTTCTGGCCTTAGGATATGAATTATAATCGTAATAAGGCGTCGGGAAGCCGTCGCCGCCTGCGTCCGTGTCCGTGTTGACATCGGGGTCCAAGCCGGAATAGCCGCTTATCAAGAACAGATTGTTCCCCGTGAAATAAACGCGGGCATTGGAGATGCCGACTTTCTCCGTCCATGCCTTCGGCAAAGTATAGCCTACCGTCAACGTGTTGAGGCGAAGGAAGGCGGCGTTCTCTATAAACTCGGAAGTCGTCATCCCGAATTCCGAATATGCCAGCGCGTACTTGGCGTTCTTATTCAAGGCGTCCAGCTCGGAAGGGTCTGTCACCAGGAACAAACCGCCATCCGAATCCACGTCATATATCTTATATGTATCCGACACGTAAGACAAGCGGTTTTCCCCCAATTGGTTATCCTTGTTGCCCATCATGCTGTGCATCGCATTCGCATTATATACCTTGCCGTCCAGCTGGTATGTGAAGCCCGCGGAGAAATCAATGCTTTTCCAATTGCCGCTCAATGTAAATCCCCCCGTATGCTTGGGCATGAGCTGGCCGATGATAGTTATATCCGAATCATTTATCACGCCATCGCCGTTCTGGTCGACAAACTTGGCCGCGCCGGGGAAAGCGACCTGGCCGTCTGCAGCCAACGCCTTGGAAGCGTCGCTCGGATAGTTCACGATCGACCCCAGGTCGGGGACGCCCGCCTTCAGCTTGTACTTGCCGTCCGCATAATCGAAATCGCCCGTCGAATAGAAGCCGGCCGATTGCAATCCCATGACCAGGCCTACGGGATAACCTTCGCGGATGGCATAATCGTAATTCGGGATGCGCATAGTAGAGCCCCAACCTGTGTGCGCGTCGGCTGTCACGTTAGCCGAAATCTCGTCGACGTTATTCGTGTTGTAGTTATAGGTCAAGCCCAGGTTCAGCCTAAAGTCCTTGCTGCGGACCAAATCGGCGCTCAGGGAAAGCTCGACGCCTTTGTTGGATGTCTGGGCCGCATTCTGGAACTGATATTTGTACCCGGAAGACACGTCGCAAGGAACTTTCATCAGGATGTCTTTGGTCGTGTTCCAATAAAAGTCCAGGCTCCCGTGGAAACGGTTCAGGAATCCGAAGTCAAGCCCCAGGTTGCGGGATATCGTCGTTTCCCACTTCAAGTCGGGATTGCTTAACACGTCGCCGGGGACATACCCGGTCACCGTCTGCCCGTCAATCACGATTTGCTCCGTCCTCCATGTTTCCCTCCACAAGGAAGAGTCGATGTTGTCGGCCCCGGAGGCGCCATAGGAGACGCGGAGCTTCAAATTGTCCAGCCAGCCGGACGCTTTTTGCATGAACGGCTCGTCGGACACGCGCCACGCGAGGGCCGCCGCGGGGAAATATCCCCACTGGTTATTCGGCCCGAACTTGGAAGAGCCGTCGGCGCGGATGGTGGCCGTCAGCAGATAGCGCCCCAGCAGGGAGTAATTGGCGCGCGCGAACCAGGAATTGGTGTGGACGGGAATCCCTATCGTGCGGCCGAACTCGTCAGCGTTCTTGGAGGGATCCGTCATGTTCATCAGCCCGAAGGCGTCCTCCATCGTGAAGTCGGAGGGGTATCCGCCGCCCTGGATGACCGTTTCGTTCGCTTTCGAGGACAAGACTTCGTTGCCCACCAGGACCGAGGCGCTATGGGCGTCGCCCAAGCCTTGGAGCTCGTAGTTCAGGGTCGTCGCCCAGCGCACGTCATACCCGTCTTTCTTGGTCAGCTTGGCCGTGCTATAGGACTTGCCGTTCGACGTCCCGTCTTTGCCTCCGTCCCAATACTGCGTCTCGCTCCAGTTGCGGCTCAACGAGAGCTCCGTCTTCGCGGTCAGTCCTTTCACGACATTCCACGTAAGGCCGGCCTTGGCGCGCAGGCGGTAGATGTTCAGGATGTTCTGGTAATTGTTCATGACGGCGACCACGTTCCCGGACTCCTCCACGGAATGGGTGCCGTTGCCAAAGCCCGAAGCGTCGCCGTCGCCCAGCGGGTTATCGACCGGGCGGTAAGTGTACGCCGAGGAGGCGTAGTCGAACTTGGCGCCGTTCACGCGGATTTCGGCGTAACGCAGGTCGAGGTCGGCCGAGAGGCTCCTGTTTATCTTCTGCTCAAACTTGAGGTTCGCGCCCCACCGGCGGAACCCGGAGTTGACGCGTATGCCTTCGTCGTCCAAATAGTTGACGGCCGCGTAGTATTTCGTCTTCTCGTTCCCGCCGCTCAAGGAGACGTCGTGGTTCCAGGTGCCGGCCGAGCGCATCATGTCGTTGATGTAATTATGGGCTTTCACGCCCCTGTAGTCGTTCAGGTGGTTGCCGTGTTCCGGGCCCAGGCCGAAATACTTGGCCACGCCTTCGCCGTAGGCCGCGCCGTAAGCCGTGCCGTACGCCCAGTTCCATAGCACGTAGTCGTAAGCGTCCATCACTTCCAGCGTCTTCGGGTTTTCCTTGACCTGGTAATACATGTTGTACCTCACCATGGTTTTCCCGTCCCCCTTGCCGCCTTTGGTCGTGACCAGGATGACGCCGTTCGCGCCGCGGGCGCCGTAGATGGCGGTGGAGGCGGCGTCCTTCAGCACGTCGATGCTCTCGATGTTGTCGGCCGGGATGTCGTCAATCGTGCCGACCTGGACTCCGTCGACGATGAACAGGGGGTCGTTTGACTGGGTGATGGAGCCTCCCCCCCGGACGCGGACAGACATGCCGGCGCCCGGCCGCCCGTCCTGCGAAGTGACGGACACGCCGGGGAGCGCGCCCTGCAACGCCTGCGCGACGTTGGCGACGGGGTTGGCCGCCAGCCTTTCGCCCGACACGGAAGCCACCGCGCCGGTCAGGTCGCGCCTTTTCATCGTGCCGAAGCCGATGACCACCACCTCGTCCAGGGTCTTGTTGTCTTCCTCCAGCACGACCAC
>CAYSIQ010000073.1:0-10950 GCA_964431195.1 uncultured Bacteroides sp. | reverse complement strand
AAAGATAAGAAAACTTGCAGATTTATCAAAGACTTTTATAGATTAAATTACTGAATATCTGTAAATAAAATGTTTTTAAGGAGTGACTAAATATAGGCAGTCATATTTGGCTGTCTGTATGGAAATGCTTATTTTTGCGAAAGCAATACGACTTGGAAGAAAATAAGAATTAGCACCTTTCTCTTTTGGCTGCAACAATTCGTTGATACAAATCCGAACTTTATGCTCTAAGGTAGAAACATAAGTCGGGTAAAGTTGCTCGGAAATGTACTCCGAAGATAAGTAAATGCAAAGAAAGAAACAGAGTGCAAACAAAAAAATGGAGAAACGCTTAAAAGTACAATTTTGTTTCTTATTTGTTCCTCAAATAAAATTGATGTCTTTGTATATTACTAATTTATAAGATGTTAAATATATGACTTTTGAAGGGATTAGTATATATCTAAAAAAATCAGCGAGATATTGTATGTAAAGAAATAGGCTTTTTATGGGCGACTATATGCCTTTTTGTTTTGCCTTGGAAGATTCATCACGCCGCAACTTTAACACCGATATAGCCCAGACTTGGAATCTGCTATTTCCGAGCGGTAATCCTTATAAAATTGCAGTACATACCAACAACCGTTTATTGCTTGCCATGTCTTCAATATGATTAAAATCATTCTTTGTGTATATCCCAAATGCTCAAAGATGTTCTGCTTTCTCTTTATTGAACAAACGGGCATCCACGCCTTGGTTGAAGTCCACATACCTCAGTCCTCTCTTTTTGTTTAGATGTCCGCATGTTGCCAATTTAGATGAACTTGCTTGATTCCTATCGTCAATATCCCGATGTGGCTGCCTTGAATTCATTTAATTCTTTCAATGAATCCTGTCGCAAGTAAACATGGAATTTATTGATTGGGAAGATGCGGGCATTTATTGTGCTTATTTGCTAATTCTTTTCATCTTGGATATCATCGACCTTGTACACACGGCGTGAACCATCCAATTCGATCATTGGAGAAGCCGCATCATCGTAGCAATATTTGAAAGAGGCGAATTGCTCTCCCTGCGTTTCGCCTGCAAAGGAATGATTGCTTCAGCGCTTTTCCTCCATGCGCGCACCGCCCCCGCTCCACGCCCATACGGAGCAAACGCCGTGCGTGCATGGAGCACGGCGCATACGCGTCTCTATTTTGCGCCCCACGAAAGCGTCCTGCGGCCGATCTGGGAATAACGGGCATCTGGCTGGCTGCCCCGGCGACCAGGGGTTGGTTCCCGCCTCTTGGAATGCCGCTTTACGCCCACAGATGCAAAGGCTTGCCCGTGAAGCCTTCATGTTTTCACGTCCGCGCCATAATCTTATGAGATTTCTCCCAAATTCCATGACAAGGAACGGGACGAACGCGCTATCTTTGTGCTTGCAATTAACAGGGACAGGAGAACCTATTTACAATGATACAGCAAAGCCATAACCGACAAGAAACTTTCCCGGTACTCGGCATGAGCTGTGCCGCCTGCGCAGCCCGCGTGGACAAGGCACTGAACCGGCAGCCCGGGGTGTGCCGGGCCGCCGTGAACTATGCAGCCGCCACCGCCTCCGTGGAATATGACCCCGCCAAGACTTCACCGGAAGCCCTGCGGCATGCCGTGCAGGAAGCAGGGTACGACCTCCTCCTCATCCGCTACGGGCATACGGTTGACGAGGCGGAAAAGGCTCGCCTCCAAAGATACCGCTCGCTGAAGCGGCGCGCCGCAGGCGCCATTGCGCTGGCCGTCCCCCTCGTTGCCGTCAGCATGGGATTCATGGACAAGGAGTGGGCACGGTGGGCAGCGTGGGCGCTCGCCACGCCCGCGGTGTTTTGGTTTGGCCGGGATTTCTTCCTCAATGCGTGGAAACAACTGAAACACGGGGCTACCAACATGGATACGCTGGTGGCATGCAGCACGGGCGTGGCGTACCTGTTCAGCGTGTCCAATCTGTTCTTCCCGCAGTTTTGGCTGTCGAAGGGCATCGAGCCGCACGTCTATTTTGAAGCGGCGGGCGTGATTGTCGCATTCATCCTGCTGGGCAGGCTTTTGGAGGAACGAGCCAAGGGAAACACCTCGCAGGCTATCAGGAAGCTGATGGGACTGCAACCGAAAACGGTCACCCGGCTTTCGGCTGCGGGACGGGAGGAGGCGGTGCGCATCGAACAGGTACGGCCCGGCGACCTTATTTTAGTGAAACCCGGCGAACGCATCGCTGTGGACGGCACGGTGACGGAGGGAGCTTCCTACGTGGACGAAAGCATGCTGAGCGGCGAGCCGGCGGCCGTGCCCAAGGCGAAGGATGCCAAAGTGTACGCAGGCGCCGTCAACCGGAAAGGCAGTTTCCGCTTCCGCGCCGACAAGGTGGGGACGGACACGCTGCTGGCCAAGATTATCCGCATGGTGCAGGACGCGCAAGGCTCGAAAGCTCCCGTCCAGAAACTGGCAGACCGGATTGCGGCTGTCTTTGTGCCGGCCATCATGGGCATTGCGGTGCTGGCGTTCATACTTTGGATGGCGCTGGACGCGGAAAACGGGTTTACACACGGCCTGCTGGCGTTGGTGACGGTGCTCATCATTGCCTGCCCCTGCGCGCTGGGGCTGGCTACTCCCACGGCTATCATGGCGGGCATCGGGAAGGGAGCCGAGCGGGACATCCTCATCAAGGATGCGGAAAGCCTGGAGACGGTGCGCAAGGTGAATGCCGTTGTCTTGGACAAGACAGGCACGGTGACCGAAGGCCGCCCCGTGGTGAATGCCCTGCTTTGGGCGGACAAGGAGGCGGAAGCGCGGGCTGCCGCCTTGACGGCGTTGGAGCGGCTGTCCGAACATCCGTTGGCGGAGGCCATCGTGGAACATGAAGCGTTCCCCGCCGTCAACGGCTGCGACATAGAGGACTTTGACAGTGTGACGGGGCAAGGCGTGAAAGGCCGTTGCAACGGTATCGCCTACTATGCCGGCAACCGCCGCCTGATGCAAGGCAAACAAGTGCCGCCCGCTTTAGAAGCCGCTGCCGCCCGCTGGGAAGCCGAAGCGCAGACAGTCGTTTGGTTCGCGGACGAAGCAAGGGTGCTGGCCGTGGCGGGCATCACCGACCGCATCAAGCCTGCTTCCGTCAAAGCCGTCAATGCCTTGCGGCAGGAAAAGATGGAGGTTTACCTGCTGACGGGCGACAACGAAGCCGCCGCCCGCGCCATTGCCCGGCAGGCAGGCATCAAGCATTACCGTGCCGGCATGCTTCCGCAGGACAAGGCGGCTTTCGTGAAACGGCTGCAGCAGGAGGGCAAGGTGGTGGCCATGGTGGGCGACGGCATCAACGACAGTGCCGCATTGGCACAGGCAGACCTGAGCATCGCCATGGGGCATGGCAGCGACATCGCTATGGACGTGGCCAAGATGACGCTGGTCTCGTCCAGTCTCGGCAAGCTCCCCGAAGCCATGCGCCTTTCGCGGCTGACGGTGCGCACTATCCGCCAGAACCTGTTCTGGGCATTCATCTATAATATGATAGGAGTGCCCGTTGCGGCAGGCGTGCTCTATCCCGTATGCGGTTTCTTGCTCAACCCGATGGTTGGCGGGGCAGCCATGGCATTCAGCAGCGTCAGCGTGGTGGCCAACAGCCTGCGGCTTCGCAGAAAGGAACTCGCGGCAAACGAAGAGCCGGAAGCAAAAGAAGAAAGAACGCCGCCCCTCCCTCGGGAAAGAGGGAAAGGCAACACGGATAATCAACCTGAAATGAGGAAAGAGCTGAAAGTAGCCGGCATGATGTGCGACCACTGCCGCATGCATGTGGAAAAAGCCTTGAACAAACTGGAAGGCGTCAGCGCCACTGTCACCCTTGACCCGCCCGTAGCCACGGTGGATTTTACCGGCGGCAAAGCCTACACGCTGGACGAACTGCAAAAGCAAGTGGCTGAAGAGGCCGGCAGCTATACGCTGGGCGAATGACACTGGCGCGGCTAAGCCGCCGCCTGCATTGTCCGTTCCCCGGCCATTGCTCTTCCCGATTGCAACAGTTTAGTCTAACCAATTCAATGCCTTTTCCTTTATGCGCCCATACCACGTATTCTCGTCTGCACAATGCTTTGCAAGCTCCTCTGAATATTCGAAGAAACGCCTTATCTGCAATGGATTAGGCGTATAGCCTGCCCTATAACTGTCTTCGAGCATCTTTTGGAAGACATGCAGGGGCAAAGGAATGATTACAGATTTGCCGCCGTAATAAGATATGTTCATGTTGTGAAGTGCATAAAAATGGGCTATACATGCCTCATTGATGACAGGGGCAACAAACAGGCAGTAGCAAGGTTTACCATATGCCCTTTTCATTTTGCCTAGGTGACGGCTTACAGGTTCGCTTTCCGTTTCGTATTGTTTCTGGCCGCTTGTCATCGTTACTTCCACAGCCAGCATATAATCCCCGTAATCGCAAACTATGTCGGCCATGTTGCCTTGTGCCGTTGAAAGTGGTTTGCCGAAATCGTCAAAGTTTAAATTTGCTTTTATTTTCCCGCCGTCAAGCATAGTCATGGCACGCCATGTGTTCCATTCAAGCATCAAAGGCGCATCGTAAAGTTCGTTCCCCTCTATCTGCCTGAATGTGTCTTGGATATCGTCATATAGTTTATAGTCTTTTATTTCTTTTACCTGTTTACAAAGGGTGTCTGCTTTTCTTTGTTCGGTAAGATTGGCAAACATTTCTTTCAAAGCAGCTATCTCTGCATCTTGATTAAAATCCACCAGCGGGAACTCGGCACGTAGCTTGGCGACAAGCCTTAGCCTGTCATCCGTCAAAAGCCGTGGCGTATCAGCGTTTCCAAGATATGCAACATAATTTCTCTCGTCATCAACGAAACACGGCCTTCGGTCTACCTTCTGCAAGATGTAATCAACATCCTCAATGCGCTCTGGCACAATGCTCAAAGACTTGCCAACGTGGGATACGTTTACAAGCCCTGTCGCACGCAGATAACGGAAGCAGGAATCCGCATAATCACGCATATTGTTTGATTGAGTCTTGAGGAATTTTCCCAATGAAGCATCATTGCTCTCGCGTGTCTGTGTCTCTCCTTTCGCTATTCTCTCCTCGAAAATGCGTGTAAGCTCATTGCGTAGGCATTCAGCCTTGAATGCCTTGTAATTTCCTTGATATTCTGCCTTTGCGGTACGGAACACCTCTATCTTCCGAACGATATTCTCAAATTCATGCCAATCAGTAAGCTGCATGCCGAATATCTGTAATTCGTCAAATTTCAGCGTCCCCATTGTGCGCACCAACCGAAGCATCTCCAAATAAGGTTTCACGCAGAATGATGCAGCTCTCGTTGTTGGTCTGTGATAGGGTGACGGTATTTGGAATTTCAACATTTGGCGTAGGAATACTTCATCTTTCCTCTGGGAATTTAAAAGAGCCAGCCCCGCCGGTGTAAGCGAAATGCAAGGTGATAAAGTGACGAACCCCAAAGACTTTGGCGCACGGTTTATCCGGTCACGCGCACTTAAAGCTGGGTCGTTCTCTCCTCTGCCATTAAAGGATTGTTCTTCTCGCAAAATGTTCATGAATGCATGCTGCGTATCATTATTCCAAGGGTTACCCGTGAAATGTTCAATAAGCAACCTGATTTCCGGTATCATCTTCTCAGGAGTCCGAGGAGATGTTGTCAAAAACAATACTTTACTGTCTATCGGTCGTGCCATAAGGTTGCCTTGCTTCAAATAACTTTAATTGAGCGGTTCCCGCCTCATTGTAATCATGCTTTGCAGTGCATGCAAGGCCATCCCAACGCTTCTTGTAGTTTGCAACCACAATGTGCTTTGCGGCAGACTTAAACCTGTTGCGAATGTTCACGGCATAGTTCTTTTCGTATTCGTCCACGATATACCCTCTGTATAGTTCTTCAATCATGGCAGTACGTCCAATAACCATTAGCACTTTGCAGGACAGATTGGCGAAGTCGTTTGCCAGCCGTTTGTGGTTCTCCTCATCGAACCCGTCTTTATATTCTTCGTTCCCATAATCGGAAAACACACAATCGTATGGAGGGTCAAGGAAAACAAAGTCATCTTCCCTGCACATATTGAAAATGTCGCTATAATCGGCATTGAAGATTTCCGCCCGTTGCAGCAATTTGCTGTGTGAGAGCGTTACGGATCTTGTGTTAAGGCGTCGGTATCGGCCGAACGGCACGTTGAATTCGCCCCTTGAGTTATAGCGAATCATTCCCGAATAGGCAGTCTTATTGATGTAATAGTACAACAAAGCGTCAGAATATGCCTTATCCGCTATGCCGTTGAACATATCACGAAGCCTGTAATACAATTCCTCATTCTTGTCATCCACCCTTTCATCAGGATGCAAAGCTTTCAACCTGTCAAAATCTTTTCTGTTGCTTGCATACTGCATCTCAACCTCGTCAAGCTCTTTCCGCAGGTTCATATAGTTATCACGTACACCGCGATAGAACTCCATGAGTTTTGAATTTATGTCATTGATCACCGCACGCCGGGGCTCAAGATAGAAGAATAACGCCCCGCCGCCGAAGAAAGGCTCAATGTAGCGTCCGCCAAACTGAGGGACATGCCACATTATATGGGGTATCTCTTTCGATTTCCCGCCCCTGTATTTTATCATCGGTTTCATCGGCAAATCTCACTTTGCTTGCAAAAGTACGAAATTTCCCATGGAGATGAGGCATTAATATGAAGATAACCGGCAATGCAGCCCGGCCTCCCCCTCGGCAGTCCGAGGCATTCCGTAAGGTTGCCGATGGCGTGCAGGCATGGCCTGGCAAGCCGGTTGCGGCCGGCAATCACGGGGTAGCTTGCGGGCAACCATTCATTTGCCTCCAAACAGGCTTGCGCCCACGAAAATATTCAGCCCTTATTCTTCATTATTCAGGCATAGTTGGTAAATTTGTACCGTAGGCGCACCGTGCGGGCATTGGGCGACGCACGGGAAATGCCGCGCGATGCATTTGTTTGCTATTTACTCACTTAATACCTGTAACCAATATGAAGAATAGAGCATGCGCCCTCGTAGGGGCAACTGTATTGGCCACCGCATCCTTGTGGGCTCAGCGCAGCGAAACGCTGTTAGAGAAAGGCTGGAAGTTTACCAAAGGCGATGTGCCCGAAGCCGCCAGCCCCGCTTTCGATGACAGCCGCTGGCAAACGGTGTCCGTACCTCACGACTGGGCTGTTTACGGCCCGTTCAGCCGCGACAATGACCTGCAGGACGTGGCTGTCGAGCAGAACCTTGAAACGCAGGCGTCTGTCAAGACCGGGCGCACCGGCGGGCTGCCCTACATGGGCGTGGGCTGGTACCGCACGGCTTTCAACGTGCCTGCCGGCAAGCAGGCCACGCTGGTTTTCGATGGTGCCATGAGCGAAGCGCACGTTTACGTCAACGGGCAGGAAGCGTGTTTCTGGCCTTACGGCTACAATGCTTTCCACTGCGACGTTACGCCTTACCTCCGCAAGGACGGCGGGGCAAACACGCTGGCCGTGCGGCTGGAGAACCGCCCGCAGTCATCGCGCTGGTATCCGGGGGCGGGGCTGTACCGCAACGTGCATCTGTTGCTGGCCAATGCCGTGCACGTGCCGGTATGGGGCACGCACGTCACCACTCCGCACGTGTCAGAGGACTATGCCTCCGTCCGCCTGCGCACCCTCATAGAGGGAGCCGGGGACAAAGAGGTGCGCATCGTCACAACCATCCTTAATCCCGATGGAAAGGCGGTGGCCTCCAAATCCCATACGCGCCGCGCCGGCCCGGGCATTCCTTTTGAACAGAACTTCCTAATCGGCCAGCCGCAGCTTTGGTCGCCCGAAACGCCTTATCTGTATAAGGCCGTTTCAAAAGTGTACGCGGGCGGGCAGCAGGTGGATGAATACGCCACCCGATTCGGCATACGCAGCATCGCCATCGTGGCCGACAAAGGCTTTCTGCTCAACGGCAAGTCGCGCAAGTTTCAGGGCGTGTGCAACCACCACGACTTAGGCCCGTTGGGGGCTGCAGTCAACGCGGCTGCCCTGCGGCGGCAGCTCACGCTGCTGAAAGGCATGGGCTGCGATGCCATCCGCACCTCGCACAACATGCCGGCTCCCGAACTGGTGGAGCTTTGCGATGAAATGGGTTTCATGATGATGGTAGAGCCTTTTGACGAATGGGACATTGCCAAATGCGAAAACGGTTATCACCGCTTCTTCAACGAGTGGGCCGAGCGCGACATGGTGAACATGCTTCACCACTTCCGCAACAATCCGTCGGTTGTGATGTGGAGCATCGGCAACGAAGTGCCTACCCAATGCCGCGCCGAAGGCTACAAAGTGGCCGCTTTCCTGCAAAGCATCTGCCACCGCGAAGACCCTGCACGCCCCGTCACCTGCGGCATGGACCAAGTGTCGTGTGTGCTTGACAACGGCTTTGCCACGTTGCTCGACGTGCCGGGCTTCAACTACCGCACGTTCCGCTACCGCGAGGCTTACGAACTGCTGCCGCAGTCGGTGGTACTGGGGTCGGAAACGGCCTCTACTGTCAGCTCACGCGGCATCTACAAATTCCCCGTGGAGTTGAAGAAGCAGGCCATGTATGGCGACAACCAGTCATCGGGCTACGATGTGGAAAGTTGCTCGTGGTCAAACGTGCCCGATGAAGACTTTGCCTTGGCCGACGATTATCCTTGGACTATGGGGCAGTTCGTCTGGACGGGGTTCGACTACTTGGGCGAGCCTTCGCCTTACGACACCGACGCCTGGCCCAGCCACAGCTCCGTGTTCGGCATCATCGACATGGCTTCCATCCCCAAAGACCGCTACTACCTCTACCGCAGCCTGTGGAACAAGCATGCGCACACCCTGCACGTATTGCCGCACTGGACGTGGCCGGGGCGGGAAGGGGAAAACACGCCGGTCTTCGTCTATACCGACTATCCGGAAGCCGAACTTTTCGTCAACGGCAAGAGCTACGGCAAGCAGCGCAAGCTGGCCGCCTCGGAAAGCAAGGCCATAGAGGGCCAAGACCCTTTCGCCCTGCAACGCCGCTACCGCTTGATGTGGATGGAAGTGCCCTATGAACCGGGCGAACTGAAAGTGGTGGCATACGATGCCGATGGCAAGGCGGCCGCCGAAGAGGTGGCGCGCACAGCCGGCAAGCCGCACCATCTGGAAGCAGCGGCCGACCGCACCCTGCTGCAAGCCGATGGCAAGGATTTGGCCTACATCACCGTGCGCGTGGTGGACAGGGACGGCAACCTCTGTCCGGCAGACAACCGGATGGTGCGCTTCAACGTGGAAGGCAACGGCAATTACCGTGCCGCCGCCAATGGCGATGCCACCTGCCTCGACCTTTTCCACCTGCCGGAAATGCATGCATTCTCAGGCCAGCTGACAGCCATCGTACAGAGCGGCGAACAGGCCGGCGAGATTGTGTTTGAGGCAAAAGCCCCGGGCGTAAAGCCGGCAAGGCTGGTGCTGGAAACGGCTGAATGAACGGCTTGCCGGGCAGTTTGCTTCGTGCGCACACGGCTCGTGCTCTGTGCGTGCATGGTGGCATGCGCCGTATATGCACGGGGCACGGGCGGTGTGTGCATGGGGCAAACTGCCCGTTTGCCACCCGAGCCGCCTGCGTCAACCCTGTCATCGCGCAGGTTAGTTGGCAGGTCGCACTTCACGGGCCGTTCGCCCGCCAAATGGAGCAGGCGGGTGTAAGCATCCAGTATTCGGAGCTTTTTGCCGTATGCGGCCTCTACCCGCGTAATCCGGATCGTAAGGCAGAAACCTGCCATGGCAGGGCACGCCCAAGCCGCAACCCACAGGCTGCCCGCAAGCCATCCCGCCACTACCGAAACGAAGCAAGCCGCATTGATGTCCCCCGTGCGTAAGGTAACATTCGTAGAAACGGGCGTTGCCGGAACACGGCAGGGGCGTTATCCCAGGCGTTCAATTCGGTTTCATCGGCAACCTCGTCCTTGTGCAACAGTTCCACGATGCGGCAGCCGGCTTCGGGCGTGAGTCCGCGCACGGCTTCCCGCCGGCGCGCGATGTTTTCGGCTCGTTCCAATGGAGGGATCAGCCAGCCGGCCAGGCACTGTATGCCCGGATGCGTGCAGATGCGGCTGATGCATTGGAACAACGAATGCGACTCGAATGCATCGAGGCCGCATGTAAAGAGGCGGGCATGGCCGGCATATCTGGCTTCGTCATCGAATCCGGCGATGTCATAATATGGCGCAGTCGAAAATGCTTAGCATCTTATCAATAGAAAGCGCAAGAAACAAAATGATAAGAAACGTGTTATGTTCCTCGTACAAAGGAATGTATTGTTCGTCATAATCCTTTTTTCTTATCCAAATAAATCAGAGATATTTCCCCTTTTCCATTTCCAATCATTATCTCTCTGGAGAAAGTTGCAGAGGTCCATGTTCCAAAGGCATCCATGATATTAATTGACATCGTGGATGACGATCGAAGGCTTTCATCGTCTATAGTCGCTTGTTGTACCTTAAATCCGCAGAGATCTCTCGCCTCGCCCATATCAATCTCGAAAATATGCTCTCTTACTTGCGTGGAAGCAGTATACGATCGTGAAATTAAATTGTACATCGCGTGAAATTAAAACGTGTATTTTTTTAACATTTATTTACTATGCGAAAAATACATGCATTTAGTCGCTATTTAAACGACAATAAAATGCTTTCTTAATATATCTTTCATTCCTCAACATGAGATTGCGAAAATAGTAATAAAGAATAACATCCTGAAAAATCACAACAATATATTTGCAACCCTTTGCAACCCCAATTCTTTTTCTTTAACACTTTGCTGTGAAATTAGAATATTCCAAAATGTACTTTTAGGTTTAGGTATATCAAATGATAATTATATTTGGTAACTATATATAAGTTTACACTAAAATATTTGGCATTATGTAAAATTCTT
>CAYSIQ010000072.1:0-11123 GCA_964431195.1 uncultured Bacteroides sp. | reverse complement strand
ACTGCGGCAGAAGTCGGCAATCTTGTCGGCATTCTCCCAGTCGAACTGCCCGTAAGCAGGCTCGGTGGGTTGCGGCTTCATTTCATTTTCCGCCGTGATACTGTTGAAGTCTTTTTTGATGATGGCAATCTGTTCGGAATTTGCGATATTATGCATATTGACTGCCACGCCGATAGAGAAATAATCCTTATAGGCATCTTTCAATCCCGTTTCGCCACTTTGGGCGAACCCTACATTTACGCCCATTGCAAACGCCCATGAGCAAAGGGAAAATTTGAATAAATGTTTCATCTGATAAGTAAAAAAATGATTATTGCAATATGTCCGTTTATATGTCCCGGCTCAAGGCAAGTGCACAGATTTGACCGTAACGCTGACGAGCGGGACTAAAACCAAGTTCGACCTTGATTCCTTTGAGAACGTCAACAAACTCAAGGAGGCTATTGCTCCCTCTCAATATCTTTCGTATAAATTATTGTTACCTTTCCTGTTCAATTCTTCCTCCTTTCTTGTTGATATAATACCATTCATTGCTTTCCCAATAGTGGTATTCTCCGCCTGAACCGGGAACTTCTTTCAGCTCTCCTTTGCTTGTTACTTTCGCCTTGCCATTCTCGAAAGGAAAGCCAAAGGCAAAGCGAGGTTTTATGACCGCCTTGCCGCTTTCGTCCGAGTACCCGATGCGTCCTTTCTTGTCCACAATGCGGTACATGCCGTCACGTATGTAATCGTTGCCGTTGTCATACTGAAATACACCATAGTGTTTCATGGAACCGCAACTGCATAGCAACACCGCCGCAATTACTATTAGATTTTTACCCATACATAGACCTTAAAAAAGGTAGTGTTTCAATCAATAAGTCTGAAGTAATCTTTCAGACTTGTTAGTTTTGCAAATATATCAATTATTCTTTACAGCCTCGGCAGTCGCGACTGCCGAGGCTGTTTTTATTCGGGCGAATCAACCAGCAAGTGCAATATTACGAAATTAAATTGAAAGACTCCTTTTTTCTGCGCGAAGAAGTTGAGTCTTCCCCTTGGCCTCCGGCTTATTTTGCATTGAACGTTTTTAATAAACCCATCCGTCAGTTTCCTAAGTTGCACTTCCATCTCAAAGCTATAGGGAGTTAAGGACTTATGCCCTACCTCTTGCCCAAATTCTTCTTGTACCACTCGAACCTGTCAATAACCTCCCTAACAAAGTCGCATGTTTCTCTTCCCCGAAAATAACCGAACTTACAGACCGAGTCGGTAAAATATTCTTCGTTGCTTTTCAACAAGATATACTCTTCTACATTGTCACGCCAGACATACTTGTCTCTTCCGTATTTCTCGGCCAATGCCATCGCGTCCAGCACATGCCCGATGCCTGAATTATAGGAAGCAAGCACAAAATTAATCCGTTCCTCCTGCGGCACATTGGCAAAGCTGCGTGCCGTGAGTGCAATGTACTTCACGGCAGCCTTTATGCTTTCCTCCGCATTCTGTTCCTTGCCGGGCGGCACCCCCATGGCTTTGGCTGTTCCCGACATCAGTTGCATCAGGCCTTTGGCACCGGCCCAGGACACGGCGGTCGTGTCGAAGTTTGATTCCGTATATGCCAGCGATGCCAACAGCCGCCAGTCCCAGCCTATGCCGGGGGCGTATTTCTTGAAAAGACTGTCGTAATGAGATATTTTCCCATCTTTCAATGAGATATAAGAAGAATGCGGAGCCGCCTTGCTGATTTCAAAGTAACGCTTCATGCTGGCCGTGTAAGCTGGCGAGGCCTGGTTCTCCTGATACCAGCGGGTGGCGGCAGCAGCCAGTTCGGGACAATCCCTGCGCACTACCCACGAGGCACGCTGGTCAAAACTGACGGGCAACTTAATATCCAAATTGTGGTAGTAAGTCTTGTTCAGCCGCGCTACATCGTTGTCGGCCACGGTATATGGTATATTCCCTTGAGACACTTGCATGATAAGGTCTTCGGACGTAATGCTGTCATAAAGCACTTGATGGATGCGGATGCCTCCGCCCAACTCCTTGTCCAAATTGACCAAACGCTCATAATACTTGCCCGGCTTCACATACACGTCTTTCCCCACCAATTGGGTGACATCCGTCAATGGCTTATTCCGCCCGTTGCTTTTCTGCACAAGTACCTGATGGGTAATGGCTTCTCCACCGCAATACAACAACTTGCCCCTATCTTCTTTGGTGATGGGATAGTTATAAGCCACAAGGTCGCCTTCTCCGGTCTGCAACTTCTCAATCAACTGTGCCACATTGTCTGCCACCTCCACCCGCAGGTTGACCCCCAAACTTTCTGCAAACTGCCGACTCAACTCATATTGGGAGCCCATGTCTTCCCCTCTATATATAAAATAGGTAGTTGAACTGTAGAGAGTCAATACTACCAGCTCGCCCGTGTCCTTGATTTGCTGCAAGTCATGCACTGCCGTTGTTCCGGATCGCGAGGCACGGCGGCATCCGGCTACGCAACAGAGCAGAAAGACAAGAGCACAAGGTAACAATTTACAAGCAATTCTCTTCGTGACAGCCACCTTCCGGAAAGCGGTTCTGCCAGTCATTCCTATTATTAACATTCGTTTAAGCATATATTTGAAACTAAACAAGTACTTTTGCTGTAAATTATGGTGGGGTGCTTCGGCTGACAAATATAAGAAGAAAACACTAAATCAACAAGATATGGTCAAACACATTGTACTATTCAAGCTGAAAGAAAATGCTCCGGCTGCTGAAAAGCTAGAAGCCGTACAACGTTTCAAGCAAGCGATTGAGGCATTGCCTGCCAAAATCCCTTTCATTCGCCACATCGAAGTGGGACTGAACATGAACCCCGCCGAAACTTGGCACATTGCCCTTTACAGCGAATTTGACACGTTGAAAGACGTAAAAGCCTATTCCACTCATCCCGCCCATGTCGCTGCCGGCAAGCTTATCGCTGCCATCCGGGAAAGCAGAGCATGCGTTGATTATACCTTTTAACCCTGCATCTATAATTTATCGAATATGAAAAAAATGTTTTCATCAATGCTGGCTGTTCTATTTGCCATCGTGACGCATGCACAGATCCATGACCCCGTAAAGTTTCAGGCGAAACTGAAAACTATCTCGCCCGAAGAGGTTGAGATTGTATTCACGGGCAGCATCGAAGCCGGATGGCATGTCTATTCAACCGACTTGGGCACAGGAGGCCCCATATCAGCCACCCTTAATATGGACAGGATAGAGGGTGCCGAACTGATCGGCACATTGAAGCCGATAGGCGAAGAAGTGTCCGGCTTCGACCCGCTGTTTGGAATGCAAGTCCGCTACTTCGAAAATACAGCCCAATTCAGCCAACGATTCAAATTGGCTGGCGGCAATTACCATGTGGAAGGCTATTTGGAATACGGAGCCTGCAACGACCAGAATTGTCTGCCACCCACCCAATTCCCGTTTGTTTTTTATGGGGTTTCTACGGCCAAAGGCGGAAGTGCCTCTGTCTCGGACGTTACGTCCCAAACTGACACGGCCACGATTGGCGGTGCTGATGCTCCCACAAAAATCCACATAACAACCGACTATTGGAAGCCTGTCATCAATGAGCTTCAAGCCTTGGGCGAAACGGTGTCCAGCAAAGACCTTTCATGGATTTACATCTTCATTACCGGTTTTTTAGGCGGATTAGTGGCACTGTTCACCCCCTGCGTATGGCCTATCATCCCCATGACGGTCAGCTTCTTCTTGAAACGCAGCAAAGACCGAAAGAAAGGCATTCGCGATGCATGGACTTACGGGGCGTCCATTGTGGTTATCTATGTGGCGTTGGGATTGGCCATCACAGCCATCTTCGGTGCGAGTGCTTTGAACGCGCTTTCTACTAACGCCCTGTTCAACATTTTCTTCTGTTTGTTGCTGGTAATATTTGCCGTTTCATTCTTTGGTGCCTTCGAAATTACGTTGCCTTCAAGTTGGAGTAATGCCGTTGACAACAAGGCTGAAAGCACGACAGGACTGCTAAGCATCTTCCTAATGGCTTTCACGCTCTCGCTGGTTTCTTTCTCCTGCACGGGGCCTATCATCGGTTTCCTGCTGGTGCAGGTTTCCACGACCGGCAGCGTGATTGCCCCTGCCATCGGGATGCTGGGCTTTGCCATCGCACTGGCATTGCCGTTCACGCTGTTTGCCTTGTTCCCCTCGTGGCTGAAGTCGATGCCAAAGTCGGGCGGCTGGATGAATGTGATAAAAGTGACGCTGGGCTTCCTTGAATTGGCTTTCGCCTTAAAATTCCTTTCCGTGGCCGACTTGGCTTACGGCTGGCGCATATTGGATCGCGAAACGTTCTTGTCTATTTGGATTGTATTGTTTGCCCTGCTGGGCTTCTACCTCTTGGGCAAAATCAAGTTCCCGCACGATGACGATGAGACAAAGGTCAGCGTGCCGCGTTTTTTCTTGGCACTGGCTTCACTGGCATTTGCCATCTACATGGTACCGGGCTTATGGGGAGCACCGTTAAAAGCTGTCAGCGCGTTTGCTCCTCCTTTGAAAACGCAGGATTTCAATCTCTACACCAACGAAGTGCATGCCCAGTTCAACGACTATGACCTCGGCATGGAATATGCCCGCACTCAAGGTAAACCCGTCATGCTGGACTTCACGGGCTATGGCTGCGTCAACTGCCGCAAGATGGAACTGGCCGTATGGACTGATGGAAAGGTCAGCAATCTGATTAATAATGAGTATGTACTTATCACCCTTTATGTGGATGATAAGACTCCGCTCTCCCACCCCATCGAGATTGTGGAGAACGGTACAAAGCGCAAACTGCGGACTGTGGGCGACAAATGGAGTTACCTGCAACGGATAAAATTCGGTGCCAATGCACAGCCATTCTACGTTTTGATAGACAACGAGGGCAAACCGCTCAACAAGTCTTATTCGTATGACGAAGACATTCCCGCTTATGTAAATTTCCTGCAAACAGGTCTGTCCAACTATAAAAAATAAGCATCAACAACGATACACCTTATAACATCATCAGATATATGGGAGGCTTTTTTGGAACAGTCGCCAAAACAAGTTGCATCAACGATCTGTTTTATGGCACAGACTACAATTCACATTTAGGCACCAAACGTGGCGGAATGGCTACATATGATGCTGAGAGAAAACGTTTTGCACTCTCCATCCACAATCTGGAAAGTTCATATTTCCGGTCAAAATTTGAAGATGGCCTGGAGAGATTCAAAGGCAATTCAGGCATCGGCATCATCAGTGATACGGATGCACAACCCATCATCTTGAATTCACACCTCGGTCGCTTTGCCATCGTCACCGTTGCCAAAATTGTGAATATGGCCGAGCTCGAGGCTGAACTTCTGAACGGAAGCAATATGCACTTTGCCGAATTAAGTTCCGGACAAACCAACCAAACGGAACTGATTGCCTCGCTGATTATCCAAGGCAGGAACTTCGTAGAAGGCATTGAGAACGTTTACCTCCGCATCAAAGGTTCATGCTCGATGTTGCTGCTCACCGAAGATGGCGTTATCGCCGCGCGTGACAAGTTAGGACGTACCCCCATTGTGATAGGCCGTAAAAAGGGGGCTTATGCTGCCACCAGCGAGTCAAGTAGTTTCCCTAACCTGGGCTACGAGATTGACCGCTACTTGGGATCTGGCGAAATCGTCCGCCTCCATGCCGATGGCGTAAAGCAACTGCGCAAGCCCGATGGACGGATGCAAATCTGCTCATTCCTGTGGGTTTATTACGGCTTCCCCACTTCCTGCTACGAGGGCATCAACGTGGAAAAGGTTCGCTTCCTCACCGGCATGAAGATGGGCAAGAACGATACCTGCGAAGCCGATTGTGTCTGCGGCATTCCGGATTCGGGCGTAGGCATGGCATTAGGCTATGCCGAAGGAAAGGGTGTTCCCTACCACCGCGCCATTTCAAAATACACTCCCACTTGGCCCCGCAGCTTCACCCCCAGCCGCCAGGAGATGCGCGACTTGGTGGCCAAAATGAAATTAATTCCCAACCGTGCCATGCTCGAAGGCAAGCGCATGCTGTTTTGCGATGATTCCATTGTTCGCGGGACACAACTGCACGACAACGTTAAGGTGCTGTTTGAATGCGGTGCCAAGGAAGTACACATCCGCATTGCTTGCCCGCCGTTGATTTATGCTTGTCCCTTTGTGGGCTTCACCGCATCGAAGAGTGTGCTTGAGCTGATTACACGCCGCATCATCAAAGATATAGAAAAAGACGAAAACAAGAACCTTGAAAAATATGCCACTACCGGATCGCCCGAATACGAAAAGATGGTGGAAATCATCTGCCAACGTTTCAACCTCACTTCACTCAAATTTAATACATTGGAGAACTTGGTAGAATCCATCGGCCTGCCGAAGTGCAATCTTTGTACCCATTGTTTCGATGGAAGCAGCTATTTTGATTAACCACATAGGCTAACAACCTAAAAACAACATTGATATGACTCTGTTTGAACGATTCTTAAAGTATGTAAGCTTCGACACACAGTCAAGCGAAGATAGTAACACCACGCCCAGCACACCTGGACAAATGGTGTTCGCTCAATACCTAAAGTCGGAATTGGAAGCTATGGGACTAGAGGAAATCTCGCTAGACGAGAATGGCTATCTCTTTGCCACCCTGCCCGCTAACACCAAGAAACTGTTGCCTGTCATCGGCTTCATTGCCCACATGGACACCAGTCCCGACATGAGCGGCAAAAACGTTACTCCCCGTATCATCAAACACTACGATGGCAGTGACATCATTCTGTGCGAGGAAGAAGGCATTATCCTTTCGCCTGCACAATTTCCTGAACTGCTGGCACACCAAGGTGAAGACCTGATCGTAACCAACGGGAAGACATTGCTCGGTGCCGATGACAAGGCCGGCATTGCCGAAATTGTGTCTGCCATCGCTTTCCTTCAAGAACATCCCGAAATAATACACGGCAAGATTCGCATCGGCTTCAATCCTGATGAAGAAATTGGTGCCGGTGCCCATAAGTTTGATGTGGAGAGATTCGGTTGCGAATGGGCCTACACCATGGACGGTGGCGAAGTGGGCGAATTGGAGTTTGAAAACTTTAATGCTGCATCGGCCAAGATTACCATCAAGGGACGCAACGTGCATCCAGGCTATGCCAAAGGCAAGATGATTAATTCCATACGGGTAGCCGGCCGCCTTATGGATATGCTGCCAGGCCATGAAACCCCCGAACACACCGAAGGCTACGAAGGCTTCTTCCATCTGAACAACATTAGCGGTAACGTGGAGCAAACCACCCTGTTGTACATCATCCGTGACCACGACCGAAAGAACTTCGAAGAGCGCAAATGCCGCCTGTCGCGTATGGTGGATTTCATCAACACAGAATATGGAGAAGGGGTAGCCACTCTCGACCTTCGCGAACAATATTACAATATGCGCAAACAAATCGAACCGGTAATGCACGTCATCGACATTGCCATCAGTGCCATGAAAGCGGCCAATGTAGAACCGCGCATACGAGCCATCCGTGGTGGCACGGACGGTGCACAGCTTTCGTTCAAGGGACTTCCCTGCCCTAACATCTTTGCCGGCGGGCTGAATTTCCATGGACGCTACGAGTTTGTCCCCATACAGAGTATGGAGAAAGCAAGAGACGTTATTGTCAAGATCTCCGCATTGGTCGCCCAAAAAGGCCTTTAACACATTATTTTAAACTACATAAAGCATGAAAACTACTCCGTTCACTGAAAAGCATATAGCCTTGGGTGCCAAGATGCACGAATTTGCAGGCTATAACATGCCCATAGAATACTCAGGAATCATTGATGAACATCTCACCGTTTGCCACAACGTCGGCGTGTTCGATGTATCGCATATGGGCGAATTTTGGGTAAAAGGTTGCCATGCCCTGCCGTTCCTACAGAAAGTAACTTCCAACAATGTAGCCGCCCTCGTCCCGGGCAAGGTGCAATACACTTGTTTCCCCAATGAAACAGGCGGCATTGTCGATGACTTGCTGGTCTACCATTACGAACCTGAAAAATACCTTTTAGTAGTCAATGCCGCCAACATTGAGAAAGACTGGCAATGGTGCATTTCACATAACACTGAAGGAGCGGAACTGGAAAATACTTCCGACCGCATGGCACAGCTGGCCGTGCAGGGACCGCAAGCTTTTCCCACATTACAGAAACTCACGGAGATCGACCTCTCGGCCGTTCCCTATTACCATTTCACCCACGGCTCTTTTGCCGGCATTAAAGAGGTGATTATCTCCAACACAGGTTATACCGGCGCAGGAGGCTTCGAACTCTATTTCTATCCCGAAGACGCCATGAAGATATGGGATGCCGTCTTCGCTGCCGGTGAAGAATACGGCATCAAGCCTGTCGGCTTAGGCGCACGCGATACGCTCCGCCTGGAAATGGGTTTCTGTCTCTACGGCAACGACCTTGATGACACGACATCACCCATCGAAGCCGGATTGGGATGGATTACCAAGTTCGTACCCGGGAAAGATTTCATAAACCGCCTCATGCTTGAGAAGCAAAAAACCGAAGGCACTGCCCGCCTCCTCATCGGTTTCGAGATGGTAGACCGCGGCGTTCCCCGCCACGGTTACAGCCTGTTCAATGCTGACGGAGAAAACATCGGCACCGTCACATCGGGCACCATGTCGCCCACGCGGAAAATCGGTATCGGCATGGGATATGTAAAGCCGGAATATGCCAGGCCTGAAACGAGGTTACAGATGGATGTGCGCGGACGCAAACTCAACGTCAAAGTAGTAAAGCCGCCTTTCAGAAAATAAACGGTAACAAATTCGTAATTGCCAAACGGATTAGCGATAAAAAACAACTAAGCTCATCTGATTTGGCATATGCGGACATCCATATTTGCAAGATTAATCATCAATTAATACGATTATACATGATGAAAAGAAAAAAATTGCTGGCCGCCATCGCTATCGCTACAGGAATGGCACTCCATGCACAGACTAACGAGTTTGTTATCCAAACGAATAAAATAGGTGCTGAAATTCAACCTACCATGTACGGGATTTTCTTTGAAGACATTAACTACGCTGCCGATGGCGGCTTATATGCAGAACTTGTGAAAAACCGTTCATTCGAATTTCCGCAGGCATTTATGGGCTGGGACACTTTCGGCAACATAGAGTTGAAAGGCGATGGCCCATTCAAGCGCAATCCTCACTACGTGCGCCTCAGCAAAGCCGCCCATCCCCACATGCAAACCGGTTTGGACAATAAAGGCTACTTCGGCATTGGCATCCACGAAGATGCCGAATACCGCTTCTCGGTGTGGGCGCGCATCCCCGATGGAGGAGAAGCGGGGAAAATCCGTGTGGAACTGGTAAACACCAAGTCAATGGGCGAGCACCAAGCTTTCGCTAGCCAAGAAGTAACCATTGATTCCAAGGAATGGAAAAAATATCAAGTAATTCTCAAGTCACCTCTCGCCGTTCCAAAGGCTACGCTCCGAATCTTCTTAGCTGCTCCCGCCAGGGTAGATTTGGAACACATCTCCCTCTTCCCTGTCGACACATGGAAAGGACATGAGAACGGCCTGCGCAAGGATTTGGTACAAGCACTGGCCGACCTCAAGCCCGGCTTCCTCCGCTTCCCCGGCGGTTGCATCGTAGAGGGCACTACGCTCGAATCGCGCTACCAGTGGAAGAATACTGTGGGCACGGCAGAGGATCGCCCGCTCAACCTCAACCGCTGGCAATACACTTTCAACTATCGTTTCTATCCCGATTACTACCAAAGCTACGGGTTAGGTTTCTACGAATTCTTCCTCTTGTCCGAAGAAATCGGTGCCGAACCGTTGCCGGTACTGAACTGCGGCTTGGCCTGCCAATACCAGAACGCTCCCGGCAAGGGCCTCATTCCCGTAGAGGAACTGCCCCCTTACATTCAGGATGCGCTTGATCTGATTGAATTTGCCAATGGCGACACGGCCACCACTTGGGGCAAAGTACGCGCCGACATGGGCCACCCCGCTCCTTTCAACCTCAAGTTCATCGGGATCGGCAACGAGCAATGGGGATCCGTTTATCCAGAACGTTTAGAACAATTCGTAAAGGCTCTCCGCAAAGCACATCCCGACATCCAAATCATCGGCAGCGCAGGTCCAAACTCAGAAGGGAAAGACTTCGACTATCTGTGGCCCGAAATGAAACGCATCAAAACCGACTTGGTTGACGAGCACTTCTATCGTCCCGAAGACTGGTTCCTAAGCCAAGGTTCTCGCTACGACAGCTACGACCGCAAAGGCCCCAAAGTGTTTGCCGGCGAATATGCCTGCCACGAGAAAGGAAAGAAGTGGAACCACTACCATGCAGCCCTGTTGGAAGCCGCTTTCATGACCGGGCTGGAGCGTAATGCCGACATCGTCCACATGGCCACCTATGCCCCCCTCTTCGCGCACATGGAGGGATGGCAATGGCGTCCCGACCTCATTTGGTTCGACAATCTGAACTCGGTTCGCACCGTCAGCTACTATGTGCAACAACTGTACGCACAATACAAGGGCACCAACGTACTCCCACTCACCATGGACGAACGCCCCGTCGCAGGTGCGGAAGGCCAAAACGGCCTGTTTGCCAGCGCAACTTACGATGCCAACACCAACGAAATCTTCGTCAAGGTAGCCAATACTTCCAGCAAGGCGCAAGCTCTCAACTTGAAGTTAGACGGCATGGGAAAAGGAGAAGCCCTCACCTCCGGCCGTTGCATCAAGCTGTATTCTGCCGACCTCGACAAGGACAATACACTGGAGAACCCCAAGGCTATCCAGCCTGAAGAGTCCGCCCTTTATGTGTCCGGCAAGTCATTGCAAGCAGAAATTGAACCTAATACGTTTACCATTTATATCTTGAAGAAATGATGAAAAGATTCGCGTACGCTTTATTGATTTCATATACAATATTATTCTTCATAGAGGTCGCTTTTTTCTTTCGGGGACAGATTGATATTGCTCAGTTTGTGATATTTCTAATATCGTATGTGCTTTTCATCGTTTCCATCATATACAATATGGGAACCGGCAAAAAGCCATGAATGAATTTAAGGAAGAGCGAATATTCG
>CAYSIQ010000071.1:0-11143 GCA_964431195.1 uncultured Bacteroides sp. | reverse complement strand
TTCACAAAGATCATACGGAATTGGGTGGATGGCCTGGAAAGAGAGTGAGCCGGGCACCGGAGGGCTTATGGCAGGGGCGGTTATGGGGCGCTGCGCCGGGAATCCTCCATGCGCGCGCGGGGCGCGGGCGGTGCGGTACGGCGGAAACGCCGCGCGTGCATGGCGGAAACGCGGCGCGGGCTTCTTCCGAATGGCGCTTTTTATGGTTGTCTCCTTACGCCGGCCGCAGGCTATTTTATGCCCTGCACCGCAGGCGGTCGCCCCTCGTGGAAGGCCTGCCATGCCGGGGAGTTCCCATCGTTTTTTTATGGAATCGGGAAAGAATGGCCGGGGCTTCGTTGGAGTAAATGAAAGAATGATTACCTTTGCCGTGTTAACATGACGGAAAGAAATGACTAAAGACATTCGGGAAGCGTGCCGGGTGATGCAGGAAGGCGGGGTTATTTTATACCCCACAGACACGGTTTGGGGAATAGGGTGCGATGCCACCAACGAGGCGGCCGTGCGCCGCGTATATGAAATAAAGCAACGGGCTGCCGCCAGCGCCATGCTGGTGCTGGTGGACTCGCCCGTAAAGGTGGACTTCTATGTGCGCAATGTGCCGCCGTTGGCATGGGACTTGATGGAACTGGCCGCCAAACCGTTGACCATCATTTACGATGATGCGCGGAACTTGGCTCCCAATCTGTTGGCTGAAGACGGGAGCGTGGGAATACGCGTCACCGGCGAGCCTTTCTCGCAACAGCTTTGCCGGCAATTCCGCAAAGCCATTGTCTCTACCTCAGCCAATATCAGCGGGCGGCCGTCTCCCGCCTGCTTCGCCGAAATCAGCGAAGAGATTAAATCGGCCGTAGACTATATCGTGGCATGCCGCCGGGAGTGGAAGGCCGCTTCCAAGCCCTCTTCCATTATCAGGCTGGGCAAAGGCGGCGTGGTGAAAATCATACGGGAATGAAAGCAAAAAGGAAAATAAAGGTATGGCTGTACAGGCGCATGCTGCCGGCTTTCAACCGATGGCGCGAGAGGCACATCAGTGAAAAGCAGTTCATCCTGGTCTTGAGCTTTGTGGTCGGCATCTGCGCGGCTTTGGCCACGTTCATCCTGAAAGCGTTGATCCGCTGGATACAGGCGTTGCTGACCCGGAACTTTGACACGTCCGGAGCCAACTTCCTGTTCTTGGTCTATCCCGTGGTGGGCATTTTCCTGGCAGGCGTGTTCGTGCGTTATGTGGTGAGGGACGACATCAGCCACGGCGTGACGAAGATTCTTTACGCGATTTCGCGCAGGCAGGGACACATCAAGCGGCACAATACGTGGTCGTCCCTCATTGCCAGCGGCATTACCATCGGCTTCGGCGGCTCGGTGGGGGCGGAAGCGCCTATCGTGCTGACAGGCTCGGCCATCGGGTCGAACCTGGGCGGGCTGTTCAAGATGGAGCACCGCAAGCTGATGCTGCTTATCGGGTGCGGGGCGGCGGGCGCCGTGGCCGGCATCTTCAAGGCACCGATTGCGGGACTGGTGTTTACGCTGGAGGGGCTGATGATTGACCTTACCATGTCGTCGATTTTGCCGTTGCTCATCTCGTCGGTTACGGCGGCGACCTTGTCATACGTCGTGTCGGGGCAGGACGCCATGTTTGAGTTCCACATGGACGAGGCATTCACGCTGGCACGCATTCCATACGTCATCATGCTGGGGATATTCTGCGGCCTGGTATCGCTCTACTTTACCCGTTCCATGAATTCGGTGGAGGGCTTGTTTGCCAGGCTGTCCGAGCCTTACAAGAAATTCATCCTCGGCGCGGCCATGCTGAGCATCCTGATTTTCCTCTTTCCCCCGCTCTATGGCGAGGGCTACGATACCATCGATCTCCTGCTGAACGGCGCAGGCAATGCGGATTGGAATACGGTGATGGGCCATTCTTTCTTTTACGGGCACGGCAACCTGCTGCTGGTTTACCTACTGTTGATCATTGTCTTTAAGGTGTTTGCCTCGGCCGCCACCAACGGCGGCGGCGGTTGCGGGGGCATTTTTGCGCCTTCGCTTTACTTGGGGTGCATCGCGGGATTTGTATTTTCGCGTTTCAACAATGGCATCAGCAGCACAGCCTATCTGCCCGAAAAGAACTTTGCGCTGATGGGCATGGCCGGCGTGATGAGCGGCGTGATGCACGCCCCGCTGACCGGCGTATTCCTCATTGCCGAGTTGACGGGCGGCTATGATTTGTTCCTGCCTCTGATTATTGTATCCGTCAGCTCATATCTAACCATTCTCGCTTTTGAGCCTCACAGCATCTACTCGATGCGCCTGGCGAAGAAAGGCGAGCTGCTGACCCTCCACAAGGACAAGGCCGTGCTGACGTTGATGAAGATGGAGAACGTGGTGGAAAGGGACTTCGTAGAGGTGCACCCCGATATGGACTTGGCCCGGTTAGTGACCGCCATCTCCTCCTCACGCCGCAATATCTTTCCGGTGACCGATGCCGAAGGGCAACTGCTTGGCATCGTTTCGATAGACAGCATACGCAACATCATGTTCCGCCAGGAACTGTATCATCGCTTCACTGTAGGCCAGCTGATGACCGCCGTGCCGGCCCGCTTGTTTGACACCGACAACATGGAGCAGGTGATGGCTGCATTTGACAAGGCCAAAGTCTGGAACCTGCCTGTGGTAAACGGGGTGGGGAAGTACCTCGGTTTTGTTTCCAAGTCGAAGATATTGAACGCTTACCGGGATGTAGTGGTACACTTCTCGGACGAATAGGCTGGCCCGACAAGCTCGCAAGGAGGAAAGATGAAGAAGGAAGACTTACGCATCGTTTATATGGGGACGCCCGAATTTGCCGTTGCTCCCCTCCGGTTGCTGGTTGAAGGCGGCTATCAAGTGGCAGGTATCGTTACCATGCCCGACAAGCCCGCCGGACGGGGGCATAAGCTGCAAGCCTCCCCCGTGAAGCAATATGCCTTGGAACAAGGCCTGCCCCTGTTGCAGCCGGAGAAGTTGAAGGATGAGGATTTCCTGGAGCGGTTGCGTGCTTGGCAGGCCGACCTGCAGATCGTGGTAGCTTTCCGCATGTTGCCCGAAGTGGTATGGAATATGCCGCGTTTGGGAACCTTTAACCTGCACGCTTCCCTCCTGCCCCGGTACAGGGGGGCGGCTCCCATTAATTGGGCTGTCATCAACGGAGACACGGAAACAGGCGTGACGACTTTCTTCCTGAAGCATGAAATCGACACGGGCGAGGTAATTCGGCAGGAACGGATTCCCATTGCCGGCACCGATAATGCGGGGATCGTGCACGACCGTTTGATGGTACTTGGCGCCCGTGTCGTGCAGGAAACGGTGGACGACATCCTGGCCGGAAACGTGCATCCTGTCCCGCAGGAGAAATTGCCGCAGCCGGCTGAACTGTTGCCTGCCCCGAAAATCTTCAAAGACACTTGCCGCATCTGTTGGAAGCAACCGGTGAAGCGCATTTACGACTTTGTACGCGGCCTTTCTCCCCGTCCCTCCGCCTGGACAGAGCTGCACATGCTTGGCGGGCAGGCCATTGCCCTGAAATTGTTTGAAACCGAAACGCGGCTTGAACCGCACGGCCTCTTTCCCGGCACGATAAAGACTGACGGCAAGACCTATCTGCATATTGCCGCTGCCGATGGCTGGGTGGCAGTCCGTTCATTGCAGTTGCCCGGCAAGAAGCGGCTGGAGACCGGTGAATTGCTTCGCGGCTTCCGCCTGCCTGAAGGTTGCCGGGTGGAATGATGACAATGCTTACCCATAAATTCTTGCGTTTATGAAAACTATGGTATCTCCTTCCATCCTCTCTGCCGATTTCGGCCACTTGGCCAGGGACATTGAGATGCTCAACCGAAGTGAGGCAGACTGGATACACATCGACATCATGGACGGCGTGTTCGTGCCTAACCTGTCTTTCGGCTTCCCTGTGTTGGAGAGGGTGGCAGCCATTGCGCGGAAACCGCTGGATGTCCACCTGATGATTGTGCAGCCAGAGAAATTCATTCACGAGGTGCAGGCTTTGGGCGCATATGTCATGAATGTACATTATGAAGCCTGCCCCCACTTGCACCGTGTGGTGCAACAGATACGCGAGGCGGGCATGCATCCGGCCGTGACGCTTAATCCTGCCACGCCTGTCTGCCTCCTGCGCGATATTATCGCCGATGTGGATATGGTGCTGCTGATGAGCGTCAATCCGGGCTTTGGCGGGCAGAAGTTCATTGAGAACACGCTTCGGAAAGTGGCCGAGCTGCGTGAACTGATAGCCCGAGGCGGTTCGGATGCTTTGATTGAGGTGGATGGAGGCGTCAATATGGAGACGGCTCCCCGCCTGGCAGCGGCGGGGGTGGATGTGCTGGTGGCAGGCAGTGCCGTATTTGCTGCTCCCAGTCCGGAGGAGGCCATTCATCGCTTAAAGCGCTTGTAAGTTTTGGGTATGGAGGCTGCCAATTCCCAGCATCCCGTTTCTTTCCGGCTGTTGCTGGCGCTGATGGCGGGAATTGTTTGTGGCAATTATCTGCCTGACGGGCTGTGGATAGGGGTGTCTGTCGGGGCGTTTGCTTTGGCGGTCTTGTCGGCAGTCCTTTGTTTCCGCAAAGGCGGGAGGTTGTTGGGCGGCTTGTCTGCCCTTCTTTGTTTGGGCTGCATAGGATATGTGCTGGCTGTTCATCGCTTGTCGGCAGCCCGCTATGATTTTACGGGCGAGCCGGGCATTTATCGTGTTTCTGTCCGGGAACATCCGGAAGAAAAGCCTCGCAGCGTGCAGTGCCAGGTGGCCGTGACAGAGGAGTGGCAGGGAGAAACGCCCCGTGCCTATGCCGTTGAAAAGACTTTTTTGCTTTATGTCGCCAAAGATTCTGCCGCGCATACGTTGCGGCGGGGGGATGAGCTGTTGGTGTACACCTGCTTGGAGGCGCCTGTCAGCAGCCCCATCCCCGATACGTTCGATTATGCCCGATACTTGTCGCTGCGGGGCATTTGCGGCACAGGTTATGTGGCGGCGGGACATTGGGAGCGGGTGGGGCACGCGGAGCAGAGCAGCCTCCTCCAGCGTGCGCTTGATATGCGTGGCAGGGTGGTCGGCCTGTTTCGCAGCCTGCATTTCGAGGGGGATGAGTTGGCGGTACTTTCTGCCTTGACCGTAGGAGACAAAAATGAACTGAGCGATGAGATAAGAGAGACTTATACTGTTTCCGGTGCCAGTCATATATTGGCGCTTTCGGGTATGCACATTGCGCTGCTATACGGATTACTTTATTTCCTGCTGTCACCTTTGTGGAAGCGCCGGCGCAAATGGCGGATGCCGTTATTGCTGTTGGCGATTGCTCTCTTGTGGGCGTTCGCTTTCGTTACAGGACTTTCGGCATCGGTGGTGAGGGCGGTAGCCATGTGCACGCTGTTCATACTGGCCGGCTTGCGGATGGAGAAGCCGTTGGCTTTCGACACATTGACGGCAACGGCTTTTCTGATGCTGCTCTATAATCCCTTGTGGCTGTTCGATGTCGGCTTCCAGCTGTCGTTCCTGGCAGTGTGGGGGCTGTTGGCCATTCATCCCCGGCTGTATGCGTTGTGGAACTGCAAGTATGCCTGGCTACGGAAAGCGTGGGGACTGATGTCTGTTTCTGTTTCGGCACAGATAGCTACTGCGCCGTTGGTGTTGTTCTATTTCTCGCGTTTCCCGACTCATTTCCTGCTGACTAACTTGTGGGTGGTGCCGGTTTCCACATTGGTGCTCTATGCGGCCGTCTTATTGTTGGCGTTGACACCGTTCCCGTTCTTGCAACAGGGCTTTGCCCCATTGGTCAACGGCCTTGTCAAGCTGCAGAACGGTGGCCTGCAATGGATTGAGCGGCTACCATACGCCTCCGTTGATGGCGTTTGGGTAGGGATAGTCGGCGTATGCCTGCTTTACGCTTTTATTTTCCGTGCCGAAATGGCCTGGCGGGAGCGTAAATGGTCCGGACTGCAAAAGGCATTGGTCTTTTTGCTGCTTTTTGCCGGTTACCAGATTGTTTCGTCAATGCTCCAGAGGCCTCGTGCGGGCATTGTATTCTACAATGTGCGCGGATGCCCGGCGGTGCATTGCCTGTCGGGTGGAGCGTATTCGTGGCTGGTTTGCGCCGACAGTGTGCCCGAGGCAGGCAGTTTATGCCGTGCTCTTTCGCCCCATTGGAACCGATGGCAGTTACAGCCTCCGCAGGTGGTCACTGGAGATTATGCGCATGCTTCCCTGGTCGTGAATAATCAGATGATTGTCTATGGCGGCCGGCAGATATGCTTGCTCAGCGATAACCGTTGGCGGAATATGAATGCGGAACGCCCTCTTCATGTCGACTATTTGTTTGCGGCTAAAGGCTATAAAGGCGGGGTGGAGGAGTTAATGCCGCTGTTCGACATCGCACAGGTCATTGTGGATGCCAACCTTTCTCCTTATTACAGGCAGCGCATTCAGGCAGATTGTAACCGGTTGGGCATCGCCTGCCGTGTACTGGATAAGGAAAGCATGCTCCAGTTTGATCTCTAATGGAATATATGATAATCATATCGCATAATTCCGTAAACAGCAATAAATAATCGTCACTTAAATGCTATCATGCCGATCGGTCACATGGGGTTGTTTTTTGGTAACCCTTTGGTAAACCTGCAAGCATTGCAGGGGGGAATCCTCCATGCACGCGCGGGGCGCGGGCGGTGCAGTACGGCGGAAGTGCCGGATGTGCATGCGCCGGACGCAGTACAAGCATCTCCCGCAGGATCCTCTCGCTTCTTTCGGATTGCCCTTTTTTCCCCCCCGCAATCGCATCGGTAAAGAAAGCATCCGTGTGAACGGCGGGAACAATGGCAACCGCCGCCCCGTCCAAAGCCGCCTTTCCGCCTTGAAACTTGAAATAGTTGAAGCCGGCGTTCCGCCCGCCTTATTCCGGCGTTTTGAGGTTCTTCAGCCCTTTGCTGTTTTCGGGCGTGGCTTCGACTATGCTCAGGGCGAAGCCGCCGCTGCGGGCTTCCTTGACGTATAGCTTGGTCTTGCTGGTCACGATGCCCTTTGCGATGCGGTATGAGGCGGGGTTGTCTTTGTAGTCCGCGTCCTTGCCGTCGGCGTAGAGGGTTGCCACGTATTTCTTGCTTGGGTCGAGGAAGTCGAGCGGGAGCGATGCGGTGCGCGCGTTTTCGTCCGTGATTCCGCCCGCGAACCAGTTGCCTGTGCCTTTGGCCTTGCGGGCGATGGTGAGGTAATCGCCCGGTTCGGCCTCTATGTAGCGGCTCTCATCCCAGTCTGTCGCCACGTCCTTGATGAACTGGAACGCATCCATGTGCTTCTCGTAGTTTTCCGCTAAGTCGGCGGCCATTTGCAGGGGGCTGTATAGCGTGACGTACAGGGCGAGTTGCTTGCAGAGCGTGGTCTGCACGCGGCCGTGGGGCAGGTCGCCCATGAAGTCCAGCTTGATGTCGAAGATGCCTGGTGTGTAGTCCATCGGGCCTCCGACCAGGCGCGTGAAAGGCAGGATGGTGGTGTGGAATGGCTTGCTTCCCCCGAAAGCTTCGTATTCGGTGCCGCGGGCGGCTTCGTTGCCGATGAGGTTCGGGTAAGTCCGGCAGAGGCCTGTGGGCCGCACGGCTTCGTGGCCGTTGACCATGATTTTGTATTCGGCGGCTTTCTTTACGGCGTAGAGGTAGTGGTCAACCATCCATTGCCCGTAGTGGTGTTCGCCCCTCGGTATGATATTGCCCACGTAACCGCTCTTCACGGCGTTGTAGCCGTTGTCGGCCATGAAGCGGTATGCCTTGTCCATGTGGCGTTCGTAGTTGCGCACCGACGAAGATGTTTCGTGGTGCATCATCAGCTTCACGCCTTTGCTGCGGGCGTATTCGTTCAGCATCTTGATGTTGAAGTCGGGATAGGGGGTCACGAAGTCGAACACATAGTCTTTGGAATTGCCGGCCCAGTCTTCCCAGCCTTCGTTCCATCCTTCCACCAGTACCTGGTCGAAGCCGTTGGCGGAGGCGAAGTCAATGTATTTCTTCACGTTGTCGTTGTTGGCCCCGTGGCGGCCGTTGGGCTTGGCCTTGGCGTAATCGGTTTTGCCTAACTTCACGGACAGCAGGTCATCGGTATAGGCCCATGTGCTTTTGCCTGCAATCATTTCCCACCATACGCCTACGTATTTCACCGGTTTAATCCACGAAACGTCTTCGTAGGCGCAAGGCTCGTTGAGGTTCAGCGTGACGCGCGAAGCCAGGATGTCGCGCGCGTCGTCGCTGACGATGACGGTGCGCCACGGCGAGGTGCAGGGCGCTTGCAGGTAACCTTTGTCGCCGATGGCATCGGGGGTCAGCCATGATTCGAAGATAAGTTCCTTGTCATCCAAGTTGAGGTGCATGCACGGGTAGTCCACCAGCGCGGCTTCGTGGATGTTGATGTATAGCCCGTTGTCCGTTTTAAGCTGCAAGGCGGTTTGTACGCCGGTGGGGGAGAAAGGCGTTTGCGAAGAGTTGGGGGTAATGGCGCCTTTCATCAGGCTTCTGATCTCGGAGAGGCGCGATTCGGTGTAGTCATATTCCTGGGTGTCGTAGTCGCCCGGAATCCAGAATGCCGTGTGGTCGCCGGCCATGGCAAACTGGGTGTGCTCTTCCTTGATAACGATGTAGTTCAGATTCTTTTGCAGCGGGAATTCGTAGCGGAAGCCCAGCCCGTCATCGAAGAGGCGGAAACGGATGAGGATGTTACGGTCTTGCGCTTTCTGGCTTAGCGTAACGGCCAGTTCGTTATAGTGGTTTCGGATCTGCTTCTCTTCTCCCCATACCGGTTCCCACGTTTCATCGAAAGTGGAGGTTTGGGCATCAGCCAGCGTAAATCCGTCCATCAGGCCCAGGGCGTTCTTTAGTTCCAGTCCCAGTTTTGAAGGTTTGACAACAGCTTTCCCTTTGTAGAAAAGTTCATACACCGCTTCACCTTGCCCATTGACGGTAAAGTCCAGTTTGAGTTGCCCGTTGGGAGAGGTAATGCTCTCAGCCATTCCCGTATTGCATGCCCATAAGCATAGCAAGAGGGCGCATAGTTTTGTCCCGGTTGGTTTCATGTTCTCATTCAAGGAATTTATAAGTTATTTATCTTTGCAAAAGTAAGGCGAAAAGATTGATCTGCGTGAAACGGAGGTGGGCGAAAACTTATGGGTTTTGGCGGAAACGTTTGCATGATGTGCCGGGTGGCAGCATTTTGCATGGTTCCCACATTCAGCACTTGCAGCATGCCGATTACCAGACGTCATGATGGAATGCGGCTTGCCGGGTTTTATTCCTTTTTGCAAGAGGCATGGAAACGGCCCGGCAAGGCGGTTGTATGGGACAACTTCCGGGAAAAGACGGCGCATGTGCCGGCATGCCTTCTCCAAATCGGGATGCCCCAAGCAACGATGGCCGGAGCTATGGGAAAGGAATCATTGCCAGCATAATCCGGTTCCCGGCATCGTTGAAACACGGCGGCATTTGCGCTTCCTGTTGTATTTTATCGTGTATTCCTTCATTCGTGCATCAAAAAACTTGCAGGGATCATCTGCCATACGGAATATTCCTGTAACTTTGTCCCCGGCGGCCATAGCGGATTTTGTTTGTTTTATGCCTTTGATACTTTAAAGTTACAGCAATCTTTGCTAATCGCCAAATAGTAAGATGCTTATAATTCATCGAACTCATGTTGATTAATAAGTAGCGTATGTTACAAGGGGGCATTTATTGGTTTTGTATGATATTTCTGTTGGCATTTATTTCTCTGACAGGAAGCCTTGTAGTCATGCAAAAAACGAATAAAAAACTTCGTATTGGATTAATGGTTGTCCAAGTTCCGTCTAACCGAATCAATTGATCTAAATGGAACTGAATAATTATGTTCTTCAGAAATTGTTATAGCTGCATATTACGCCATTGCTTTTTTCGTGTTCCGATGGGAAGTTGCCCCGGCCAATTAGCCGTCCGGGAATGCACAGCTACGTTGAACGTATGGACACCTTGGGGCTTATTGTTTTATACCCGGAGTTCAGTTCTGTTGATTTAGCCTGCGGCTTGGAACCATCGAAATCCGACTCCTCAGTTATCCTTTTCGCTGAAGCAGCCTATATAGGTCAATATTTGAATGGCTTCGAACATTCCAATGTCGCTGGCGACCACGTTTCTACGGGAAAACTATATAAGGGATACCCCTGCAAAAGGAATACGGAAGCATTCATTTACTACGATGGAACGTGGCAATTTTGCTATAAGGACTATTCACGCAAACTATATGAAACGGCATTCCATGGAGACGCGGCCTTTGCCCAAGAACTTATCATATACAACGGAAAGTTCGTTCCTACAGTTCGCAAGGACAGCAACAAGAACCAATACCGTGCATTGTGTGAGCGCGATAACAAACTATGCATTGTAGAATCAGATAGGATACTTTCCTTTGGTGACTTCCGCAGCAAGCTTTTACAATATGATGTTTCCAACGCAATATATCTTGACATGGGAAGTGACTGGAATTATGCTTGGTATCGTGATGGGAACATTATCAAAGAGCTACACCCGAAAAAACATAACTATTGTACTAACTGGATTACCTTTTACAAATGAAATCAATCGGAAAACTTATAACAGCTGTGCTGTTATTGCTCTGCCTGGCTGATATGCCATACGGATTTTACACTCTAGTCCGCTTTGTATCGGCCTTTGCCTTCGCCTATTTTTCATATGACTACTTTAAAGAAAAAAAAGATGGGTTAGGCTTTGCGTTTGCCGCTCTCGCTCTTTTGTTCCAGCCATTTTTCAAACTTGCTTTAGGACGGACAATTTGGAACATTGTTGATGTAATAGTAGCTATAGGACTTATATATATCATCGTTCTGGCTTTCAAAAGGAAATCTTAGATTTTGCCATTTGCCTTTTTGTAGATAAGGTTGATCCTATTTATTTAGTCGTCCCTATCTAACCGTTCCTTAAAAAGTCCATTTCGGCAAGATATTGTCCCTCAACAGTATCTCGCAGAAATGGGCTTTTTAAGGAACGACTAGTTTCCATAGAGTAAGACAGATCAATATCGTTGTAGAAATGAATCAATTTGAAGTCTTGTGCGCGAATACCATAATGACGCTTC
>CAYSIQ010000070.1:0-11468 GCA_964431195.1 uncultured Bacteroides sp. | reverse complement strand
GACTCGCGACATTTGGCCGATTTCCCGCGAAACCCTTGCATGTTCCAAGGATTCTTGCGAAATTTACGATGTGAAATCAAACAACGAGCATGATTATGAACATTGCAGTCATTTTTGGCGGGAAGTCTGCCGAATTCGAAGTGTCGCTGGCATCGGCAACCAACATTATCAACGCCCTCGACCGAGAGAAATATGCCCCCGTCCTGATAGGCATCGACAAACAGGGCGAATGGTTCTTTAATCCCTCTTACCCTTCTGCCGACGTGGACTTGAGCGGCAACGACTATTTTGCCGGCGCCGAGCGGGCGTACCTTTCGGGCAGGGCGGACGTGGCGAGCAGGCGCACCAACCGCGTATTGGCGCATTTTGACGCGGCTTTCCCTATCGTGCACGGGACTTATGGCGAGGACGGCACCCTGCAGGGGGTGTTGAAAGCAATAGACGTGCCTTACGTGGGCCCCGACGTGTTAGGCTCGGCCATTGCCATGGACAAGGCCATTGCCAAGACGCTCTTTGCGGCGGCGGGCATCCCCGTCGCCAAATCATACACCTTATATAAGCACGACGCCCGCAGGCCGGCTTTCGGCGAGGCGGCCGAGGCGCTGAAGCTCCCCCTGTTTGTCAAGCCCGCCAACGCGGGATCGTCGGTTGGCGTAAGCCGCGTGTCGACCGAAGAGGAATACCGGGCCGCGCTGGACGAAGCGTTCAAGTATGACAACAAGATATTGGTGGAAGAAAGCGTCATAGGCAAGGAGCTGGAATGCGCCGTGCTGGGGAACGAAGAGAAAAAAGCCTCCCCGGTGGGAGAAATCGTAGCCGCCGCGGATTTCTATTCCTACGATGCCAAATACATCAACTCAGCGGGCGCCAGCCTGCGCATCCCCGCCGACATAGATGCCGGAACGTCCGAACGCGTCCGCCGACTGGCCGTCAGAGCCTGCCATGCCATTCACTGCGAAGGCTTGTCGCGCGTGGATTTCCTGCTTTCGCGCGAGGGGCATCTGGTGCTGAACGAAATCAACACGCTGCCGGGCTTCACCTCCATCAGCATGTATCCAAAGCTGTGGGAATATGCCGGATTGCCTGAAAAGGAACTGATAACCCGCCTTATCTCATTGGCTGTGCAACGGCATGAAAGGGACGGCAAATTATCCGTTGACCTGAAAGCGTAATCAACATGGGCTCGACGCGGGGCCGAGTTCTTCGCCCGTAGACAAGCTGTGCCGGCAAAGTTCATATTCATTCCTTTTCTTTGCCGGCACAGTTCATCTTGCAGCCTCGGGCAGTGAAAGAAGCCGCGCGACTTCGCGGCAGATGCCGGGTGCTTTTTTGCCCGACAGGAAACGATCCTCAGGGCAAGCCTTGACGGTTACGCCCTAAAGCGTCTGTTTCACTTCGATTTCTTCGTATGTCTCGATGATGTCGTTTACCTTGATGTCGTTGCAGTTGGTCAGGCTGATGCCGCATTCGAAGTTGGCGCCGACGTCCTTCACGTCATCCTTGAAACGCTTCAAGGCGTTGATGGCTCCCGTATATACCACAATGCCGTCGCGGATTAGGCGGGCTTTGTCGGAACGTTTTACCTTGCCGGTCTTCACCATAGCGCCTGCCACCTGGCCGACCTTGCTGATGTTGAATACTTCGCGGACTTCGATGGTGGCTGTGACCTGCTCCTTCACCACCGATGCCAACATGCCTTCCATGGCCGATTTCACTTCTTCAATGGCATCGTAAATGACGGAATATTTGCGGATATCCACGCCTTCCTGCTCGGCCAGCTTGGCCGCGCCGCTTGAGGGACGGACTTGGAAGCCGACAATGATGGCGTCCGAAGCGGAAGCCAACGTTACATCCGACTCCGAAATCTGCCCCACGCCCTTGTGGATAACGTTGACTTGTATCTGTTCGGTAGCGAGCTTGATGAGCGAATCGCTCAATGCCTCTACCGAACCGTCCACATCGCCTTTCACAATGATGTTCAGCTCGTGGAAATCGCCTAAGGCGAGCCGTCTGCCCACTTCGTCCAAGGTCAGCATTCTCTGCGTGCGCAAGCCTTGTTCGCGCTGCAATTGCCCGCGCTTGCTGGCAATCTCGCGGGCTTCCTGCTCGGTGTCAATCACATGGAAAGTATCGCCGGCGGCAGGGGCGCCGTTCAGCCCCAATATCAATGCAGGCTCGGCAGGGCCGGCTTTCTCCATGCGCTGGTTGCGCTCGTTGAACATGGCCTTTATCTTGCCGAAGTGCGTGCCTGCCAACACGATATCGCCTACCTTGAGCGTGCCATTGGATACCAGTACCGTAGCCACATAGCCTCGTCCCTTGTCTAAGGACGACTCGATGACAGAGCCCGTGGCCTTACGGTCGGGGTTCGCTTTCAGCTCCAGCATCTCGGCTTCCAGCAATACTTTTTCCAACAGTTCGTGTACGCCGGTGCCTTTTTTAGCAGAGATGTCCTGCGACTGATATTTGCCGCCCCATTCTTCCACAAGGAAGTTCATGGCAGCCAGTTCTTCTTTTATCTTGTCGGGATTGGCGCCTGTCTTATCAATCTTGTTGATGGCGAAGACAATGGGGACATTCGCCGCCATGGCATGGTTGATGGCCTCCTTGGTCTGTGGCATCACATTGTCATCGGCGGCCACGATCACGATGACAACGTCTGTCACTTTTGCGCCACGGGCGCGCATGGCAGTAAATGCTTCGTGCCCCGGCGTGTCAAGGAAAGTGATTTTGCGCCCATCGTCCAAAGTGACGTGGTAGGCGCCGATGTGCTGGGTAATGCCTCCGGCCTCACCGGCAATGACGTTCGACTTGCGTATGTAGTCCAACAACGATGTCTTGCCGTGGTCTACGTGGCCCATCACGGTAACGATGGGGGCACGGGGCATCAGATGTTCTTCGCTGTCAGCCTCTTCCATAATGGATTGCGCCACATCGGCACTGATATATTCAGTCTTAAAGCCGAATTCATCCGCCACTAAGTTGATGGTCTCCGCGTCAAGCCGCTGGTTGATAGATACCATGATGCCTACGCTCATGCAGGTGGCAATGACCTGTGTGACGGGCACATCCATCATGCTTGCCAATTCATTGGCGGTTACGAACTCGGTCAGTTTCAGTATTTTGCTTTCTGCCTGTTCGCGGTTTTCCTGTTCGTGGCGGCGTTCGGCATCCTGTTCACGCTTCTCTTTGCGGTACTTGGCTCCTTTGTTCTTGCCCTTAGCCGTGAGGCGTGCCAAAGTTTCCTTTACTAACTTTGCCACATCCTCTTCGTTCACTTCCTGCTTCAATGCCGGTTTGCGGAAGCGGTCTTTGCTCTTCTTCCCCTGTGCCGGTTGTTGCCCGTTGATGCTGGACTTACTGCTGCGCGCCTCTTTCGGCGGGCGCTGCATGGCCTGTACTTCGTTGATGTTTACTTTCCCTTTATTGATGCGCGCCCGTCTCTTCTTGCCGCTTTCGGGCGTTGCCGCAGCACGATCCTTGCCAACGCTGTCTTTCGGCTTGCCATCATCGCGTCTTATTTCTTTTATAATGGCTTCTTTCAACTGCTTGCGCTGGTCTTGGCGCTGCATTTCTTTCTCCTCGCGTTCGCGTTTCTTCTCTTCCTTGGATTTCTTGCGGGGGCGGGTAGACTGGTTCAAGGCATCCAAGTCAATCTGCCCCACCACATTGATTTTCGAGACGAACTCAGGCTTGCGTAATTCAAACACTTCCGTATCTTTGCCGCGTTGCGGTTCTGAAGCAGCGGTAGTTGTCTCTTTTTCGGATGTTTTGTTGGCCGGTTGTGGGTTCGGCGCGGGAGTAGCAGGCTTTTGCACGGGTTTGGCCGACTGTGCCACAGGCTGCTTCGTAGTTTCGGTAGCGGGAGTAACGGCCGTTGCCTTGCGTTGGGGTTCGGTGTGGCGTTTCAGCGCATCCAAGTCAATTTTGCCCACCGTCTTCAGGCGCGGACGATCCTCTTCGGGCAGGACGGTCTTGATCATGCCTGCATCCTTGCCGCTTTTGGCTGCGGCTGTACGTGCTTCCACAACCCGCTCAATTTTCCTTTTCGGTGTCTCTCCCGTTCCAAACTCCTTTTCAAGCAATTCATACTGCTCGTCCGTAATCCTCGTGTTCGGGTTTGCCTCCACGGCAAACCCTTTCTTCTGCAAGAATTCGACAGCCGTCGTAATTCCCACATTCAAGTCTCTCGTTACTTTGTTTAACCTAATCGCCATTCTTTTCCAATCATTCTTCGTTGTCCTCAAACTCCTTTTTCAGCACCCTCAACACTTCGTTCACGGTTTCCTCTTCCAAGTCTGTCTTTTCAATCAGCATTTCGCGGGGCGCGTTCAATACGGCTTTGGCTGTATCAATTCCTATAGCTTTGATGGAGTCAATCACCCATCCGTCAATTTCATCGCGGAACTCGTCCAAATAAATATCTTCATCGCCGACAGCATCCTGTCCCAATTCGCGGAACACATCGATGGTGCACTCTGTCAGCATGCTTGCCAATTTGATATTCAGGCCTCCCTTGCCGATGGCTAATGACACTTCTTCCGGCTTCAGGAATACTTCTGCATGGTGTTCTTCTTCATCAAGTTTGATGGACGATATTTTTGCAGGGCTTAAGGCGCGCTGAATGAGCAGCTGTTGGTTGTTGGTAAAGTTGATGACATCGATGTTTTCACCTTGCAGCTCGCGCACGATGCCGTGGATGCGGCTGCCTTTCACGCCCACGCAGGCGCCTACCGGGTCAATACGGTCATCATAGGACTCTACGGCCACCTTAGCGCGCTCGCCCGGAATGCGTGCAATACGCTTGATGGTGATCAGCCCGTCGGCAATTTCGGGGATTTCTCGCTCAAACAGCCGCTGCAGGAAAACGGGCGTTGTGCGTGAAAGAATAATCTTCGGGTTATTGTTCTGATTATCCACGCGAGCCACTACCGCGCGGGCCGTTTCGCCCTTGCGGTAGAAATCGCCGGGGATCTGTTCGGACTTGGGTAGCAGCAGCTCGTTGCCTTCATCGTCAAGCAGCAGGGTTTCTTTCTTCCACACCTGATAGACCTCTGCAGTCACAATGGTGTCCACCTTGTCAATATATTTGTTGTAGATGCTGTCTTTTTCCAGTTCCAAAATTTTTGCCGACAGCGTTTGGCGCAGGTTCAAGATAGTCCTGCGCCCAAACTTGGCGAAGTCCACTTCATCGGTCACTTCTTCACCCGGTTCGTAGGATGCGTCAATTGTCCTAGCCTGTGTCAGTCCGATTTGCATGTTCGGATCCGTCAGCTCGTCATCGTTCACCACCTTGCGGTTTCTCCAGATTTCAAAGTCCCCCTTGTCGGGATTCACGATCACATCGTAATTCTCGTCTGTGCCAAACATTTTGGCAATCACACTCCTGAAAGATTCTTCCAGTACGCTCACCATCGTGGCGCGGTCAATGTTCTTCAACTCTTTAAACTCAGCGAAAGAATCGATCAAGTTTCCCGTTCCCTCTTTCTTGGCCATATTCTATAATTGTTTTTTATTTGAATCTAATTACGTGCCTTGCCTCTTTGATGTCTTCGTAGTTGAAATGCAGGTCTTGCAATTCTTTTTTAGGCCTTTTATCGCCCTCGTGCTTCACTTTCTGCTCCACGGCCAGCGTACATCCCTGTTCGTCAGCCTCTTTCAATATCCCTTTCCATTTCTTACCTTGCTTGTCGGCCAGTTCCACCTCGCATCCGGCGTGGTTGATGTACTGCGCTTTCACTTTGAAAGGCTGCCCGATGCCTGCTGATCCCACTTCCAGCTCATAGTCTTCGTCGTCTCTATTCAAGTTTTGCTCGATGTATCGGCTCAGGTCGGCACAATCCACTATCCACACTCCGTCTTTATGGTCAATCTCCACCACAATTTTGTTATCGGGGCTGACCGCCGTATCCACCAAGAAGTAATCCTTGTCCTGCAGCCACTCCTCGACCAACTTAATGACTTTTTCTTTGTTTATCATGTCGGGTAAGAATAAAAAAAGAGGAGCTTGAGCACCCCACTTTTCATCATAATCCGTGGCAAAGGTACGAAATAATCTGTTCGCATACAAATATTAACGGACTATATTAATACGGCAGCGTCAACCGGCAGGCGCAACATGACGAAATTAAATGGAAGGACTCCTTTTCCCCTCCCCAGCGCGGGAAAGCCGGGCTTCCCTCCTTGGCCTCCGGTTTATCTTGCATTGAACGTCTTTAACAGCTCCGTCCGGTTTCCTTCGGAATGTGCTGCCGGATGAGTCTGTTCCCGTTCCCAATGGCTTCTTCCTGCCATGAGGCGTCTGACCATGCAAAAACGGGCGGCCGCGCCGAGGGCTTTCTTTACGTAAGTCCGGGATAAAGAGCCAGCCATGAAAAGCGCGGCGCGGAAGATGCTTGCATCGCGTTTCCTCCATGCACGTGCGGCGTTCCCGCCGTACTGCACCGTCCGCGCCCCGTATGTGCATGGAAGATTCCCCTTGTTGCAGGCGGTAATCTTATCCCGAGCCTACGTGGCATTTTAGTCTCCGGCATAAAAAACGGCATCATCGGCAATGCTCGTCTTGCTTGCGCCACCGGCAAATGCGGGTTTCCTGCTCCTTTGCTTGGAAGCAAGGGATCGTTGCCGGCAGCGGGCAGCGGGGAAGCCGGGCGTTTTTCAACCTCCCGCCCGCCGGGAATAAAAAAAATCGCGTAACTTTGCCGCCGATAGACCAATAAAAGCAGGCACTTATGGCAGCAAAACCAAGCATCCCGAAAGGGACACGCGACTTTTCGCCCGTGGAAATGGCGAAGCGCAACTACATATTCAATACCATCCGCGACGTTTACCGCCTCTATGGCTTCCGCCAGATAGAGACCCCCGCCATGGAGATGCTCTCCACGCTGATGGGCAAATACGGCGAGGAGGGCGACAAACTGCTCTTCAAGATACAGAACTCGGGCGATTACTTCGCAGGCATTGCCGATGAAGAACTTCTGAGCCGTGATGCCGCCCGCCTGGCAGGCAAGTTCTGCGAAAAAGGCTTACGCTATGACCTCACCGTGCCTTTCGCCCGCTACGTGGCGATGCACCGCGACGAGCTGGCGTTCCCTTTCAAGCGTTACCAGATCCAGCCCGTATGGCGTGCCGACCGCCCGCAGAAAGGCCGTTACCGCGAGTTCTACCAATGCGATGCCGATGTGGCGGGCAGCGATTCGCTGCTCAACGAGGTGGAGCTGGTGCAGATTATCGATGCCGTTTTCTCGCGTTTCGGCGTGCGCGTCTGCATCAAAGTCAACAACCGCAAGATCCTGGCAGGCATCGCCGAAGTGATCGGGGAGTCCGGCAAGATGGCGGACATCACCGTGGCCATAGACAAGTTGGACAAGATAGGGCTGGAGAATGTAAACGCCGAATTGCGCGGCAAGGGCATTGCCGAAGCGGCCATCGGGAAACTGCAGCCCGTCATCCTCCTGAGAGGAAGCAACGGAGAGAAGCTGGCACGCCTCAAGGATTTCCTGCGCGGAAGCGGAACCGGCCTGGAAGGAGTGGAGGAAACCGAATTCATACTCGGCACGGCGGCCGTGCTGCAACTGGAGAACGAGGTGGAACTTGACCTTACCTTGGCTCGCGGGCTGAATTATTACACCGGCGCTATCTTTGAGGTCAAGGCGTCGGATGTGCAGATAGGCAGCATCGCGGGCGGAGGGCGTTACGACAATCTGACAGGCGTGTTCGGCATGCCGGGCGTGCCGGGCGTAGGCATTTCCTTCGGCGCAGACCGCATCTTCGACGTGTTGAACCAGCTGGATCTCTATCCCAAGGAGGCGGTGGACGGCACTCGCCTGCTGTTCATCAACTTCGGCCAGCGTGAAGCCGCTTTTTCCATGGGCATTTTAGCACGTGTGCGTTCCGCCGGCATCAGCGCCGAGCTTTATCCGGACAACGCCAAAATGAAGAAGCAGATGAGCTATGCCAACAGCAACGGCATCCCCTTTGTCGCCTTGGTTGGCGAAAACGAAATGCGGGAAGGCAAAGTAACCTTGAAAGACATGGCTACGGGCGAACAGCAGCTCGTCACCTCCGAAGAACTGGTTGAAATGCTCCGTTAGAGAGATATATTTATGGCCTCTGTATCCGTATTCAACCAACAAAGGCGCAGGTTGCGGGTTGTTCCCCTAATCCATTGCCCTGCCGCCCTTGCCATGCATGGAAAGTCCGCCTGTGTATTCTTCCGCCAAGGCGTTGGGGGAAAACTGCTCCATCGGAGGCATGCTTAAGTAATTTCGTCTGCGCGGCCTATGATTCTGTATTTCAGCGGAACGGGAAATTCACGGTGGGTAGCCCGTCGATTGGCAGAGCTCACGAACGACACATCGTGCGATTTGGCTGCCCGCCTGCGGCAGGGGATGCCTCCCGCGGCAGAGGAAGCCGGGAATCGGATAGGGATTGTTTTCCCCGTTCATGGTTGGTATGTGCCGCAGCCTGTGTTGCATTGCCTGCCTTTCCTGCAGAATTATGAGCGCTGCTACCGCTACGCCGTCTGCACTTGTGGCGATGATGCAGGCAAGGCGATGAGCCGGCTTTCCCGCCATTTCCCGCTTGATGCCGCTTGGTCGGTTGCCATGCCTAACACCTATATTCCGATGTTCAGCTTAGACAGTGATGCCTTATGCCGCGAAAAAATAGTTGCCGCCCGCCGCAGGCTTCCGCTTATTGCCAGAAACGTGTTGAAAGGACAATCTGTGTGGGATGTGCACGAAGGCCGTGCGGCATGGCTCAAGACCTACGTGATTCACCCGCTGTTCACGCATTTCTGCATGTCTCCCAAAGGCTTTTGGACGGGAAAGGGCTGCACGGGTTGTGGTGTCTGTACCCGTCTTTGCTCCCAAGGCAACATACGCCTGGCGGAAGGGCGCCCGGTGTGGGGAGCCGGTTGCATTCATTGCATGGCTTGCGTGCATGGTTGTCCCGAAAGCGTCATACAATATAATAAGGTGACATGCGACAAAGGCCGCTACCGTTTATCCCGCTACTTATAGGCAGGCGTGTCACGCTGTCTGTCATTTCGTCAGCCTTTTGTCTGCCAAAAGCAGCCTTAATCCCTTTGGCACGCTTTTCGCAAGAGGATAATCGCTTGCACGAAGCATGCAGAAAATAAGAATAATGTATAACAAAAAAGAGAATGACTTATGAACATTAAACCGTTAGCAGACAGAGTTCTGATACTCCCTGCACCGGCAGAGGAGAAAACAGTGGGGGGTATCATCATCCCCGATACAGCTAAAGAGAAACCGCTGAGAGGCGAGGTAATCGCGACCGGCAACGGGACTAAAGACGAAGAAATGGTATTGAAAGCCGGCGACCAAGTGTTGTATGGCAAATATGCAGGCACTGAAATCGAATTGGACGGCACGAAATATCTGATTATGCGCCAGAATGATGTATTGGCAGTGCTGGGATGAAAAGAAGATTGATAAATCAAACATTTAATGACTGAATGAATTATGGCAGCAAAAGAAATCTTATTCAATATTGATGCCCGTGACCAACTCAAGAAAGGCATTGACACACTGACGAACGCAGTGAAAGTAACTTTGGGTCCGAAGGGCCGTAGCGTTATCATCGAAAAGAAATTCGGTGCGCCCCACATCACGAAAGACGGTGTGACGGTGGCTAAAGAAGTGGAATTGGCTGACGCTTACCAAAACGTAGGCGCTCAGTTGGTTAAAGAAGTAGCCAGCAAGACCGGTGACGATGCCGGCGACGGTACGACTACCGCTACTGTATTGGCACAAGCCATCGTGGCCGAAGGCTTGAAGAACGTTACCGCAGGCGCCAGCCCCATGAATATCAAGCGTGGCATTGACAAGGCGGTGGCTAAGGTGGTAGAGTCTATCAAGGCTCAATCTGAAATGCTTGGTGACAACTACGAAAAGATTGAACAAGTCGGTAGCGTTTCAGCCAATAACGACCCCGTTATCGGCAAGTTGATTGCCGATGCGATGCGCAAGGTTTCCAAGGACGGTGTCATTACCATCGAGGAAGGCAAGGGTACCGATACTACCATCGGTGTAGTGGAGGGTATGCAGTTCGACCGTGGTTACCTGTCCGCATACTTCGTAACAAACACGGAGAAGATGGAATGCGTAATGGAGAACCCCTACATTTTGATTTACGACAAGAAGATTTCCAACTTGAAAGACTTCCTGCCTATCTTGGAACCTGCCGTGCAGACCGGCCGCCCGTTGCTGGTTATTGCAGAAGATGTGGACAGCGAGGCTTTGACGACATTGGTTGTCAACCGCCTGCGTAGCCAATTGAAGATTTGTGCCGTTAAGGCGCCGGGCTTCGGCGACCGTCGTAAGGAAATGCTGGAAGACATTGCCGTATTGACCGGTGGCGTAGTCGTCAGCGAAGAAAAAGGCTTGAAACTGGAACAAGCTACCATCGAAATGCTGGGCAGTGCCGAAAAGGTTACTATCACGAAAGACAATACAACGATTGTCAACGGCAGCGGCGACAAGAAAAACATCAAGGAACGTTGCGAGCAAATCAAGGCTCAGATTGCCGCTACCAAGAGCGACTATGACCGCGAGAAGCTGCAGGAGCGTCTGGCCAAGTTGTCGGGGGGCGTAGCTGTCCTTTATGTCGGTGCAGCCAGTGAAATTGAGATGAAAGAAAAGAAAGACCGTGTGGATGATGCATTGCGTGCCACTCGCGCCGCTATCGAAGAAGGCATCGTTCCGGGCGGCGGAGTAGCTTACATCCGTGCCATTGATGCGTTGGAAGGTTTGAAAGGCGAAAATGCCGATGAAACGACAGGTATTGATATCATCAAGCGTGCCATTGAAGAGCCGTTGCGTCAGATTGTAGACAACGCGGGTAAAGAAGGCGCTGTGGTCGTACAGAAAGTGCGCGAAGGCAAAGGCGACTTCGGTTACAATGCGCGTACAGACGTTTACGAGAACCTGCATGCTGCCGGCGTGGTTGACCCTGCCAAGGTTGCCCGTGTCGCATTGGAGAATGCCGCTTCCATCGCCGGCATGTTCCTCACTACGGAATGCGTAATCGTTGAGAAGAAAGAAGAAAAGCCTGAAATGCCGATGAACGCCGGCATGGGTGGTATGGGTGGAATGATGTAATCCGGATTTCCCCTGATATTATAAGATAAAAAATCAGTCGTGGCTTTCTTTCCCGAAAGGGGTGGATGCCACGGCTTTTTTATATTTTCCCCCAAAGTAGCCGCTGCGATTCCTTTTATATTAAAGCCGGAAGAATTAAGTGAATGACGAAGTAGCAACCAAGCGGTCGGACTTTAAGCCTGTCATTGGCTGTTATTTTGCACCGCAAACGCGCAAGATAAAGCAGGAAGACACGGGAGGATACAAACAAAAAAGCAGCCAGGGAAAAATCTGACTGCTTGATGGCTAAGGAGAGCGGCAAACGGGACTCGAACCCGCGACCCTCAGCTTGGGAAGCTGATG